>DATEGE010000152.1:0-10710 GCA_035280265.1 Gemmatimonadales bacterium
CTGCATCGTGGGAGCGGGGCCGGGCGGGATCAGCGCCTCGCTCCGCGCCATCGAGCGCAAACTCAGCCACATCACGCTCGAGCAGGACGAATTCGGTGGGACCGTCGCCAAATACCCGCGCCAGAAGCTCGTGATGACGAGCCCAGTCGAGTTCCCGCTGCACGGCAAGTTCACGAAGCTGAAGATCTCCAAGGAGGAGCTCCTCAAGTTCTGGCACAAGATCCACGGTCGGGCGGGACTGCACGTCAACACCGGCGAGAAAGTCGAAGACGTCCAGCGAGCGCCCGACGGCAGTTTCACCGTGCAGACGTCCAAGGCCCAGTACCGCGCCTGGACCGTGATCCTGGCGCTCGGCCGCCGTGGGACCCCGCGCAAGCTCGGCATCAAGGGCGAAGAGATGCCCAAGGTCATGTACAGCCTGATCGAGACGGAGGCCTACACCGGGGCGAACATCCTCGTAGTGGGCGGCGGCGACAGCGCCGTCGAGGCGGCGATGGGGCTCGCGCACCAGAAAGGCAATCGGGTCACCCTGTCGTATCGGCGTGAGGCATTCAGCCGCCTCAAGGAGCGCAACGTTACACGCCTGCCCGAGTACACGAAGTCGGGCAGGCTGAAGGTCGTCTTCAACTCGCAACCGGTGGAGATTCGAGAGAAGTCGGTTCTGCTCGACGTGGCCGGTAAGGTGCTGGAGATTCAGAACGACTACGTCTGGGTGTTCGCCGGCGGCACACCTCCTACCGAATTCTTACAGAAGGTCGGCGTCCAAGTCGGGCAACGGGACCTGACCAGCGAAGGGACCGCGGAGGCGAAACTGGCACAGCGGACGGCCTGACCCGTGCGTCCTCGGGGCATCGCCCCGGGTCAGGCCGGTCCGGATACATTACGTCACTATGCGCTCCGGACCCGCCTTCCTCTTCGATCTCGACGGCACGCTCGTGGACAGCGTGTATCAACACGTGCTCGCGTGGCGCGAGGCGTTGGAGAGCGCCGGCATCGAGCTGTCGGTGTGGCGCATCCATCGGCGCATCGGCATGAGCGGCGGGCTGTTCGTGAACGCGCTGTTTCGCGAGACCGGCCGCGAGCTGCGGCCCGAGCAGGCGGCGCAGATTCGCCGCGTCCATGCCGAGGCCTACGCGCGCCAGGTGGCGCAGGTTCGACCCCTTCCCGGAGCGCGCGAGCTGCTCGCGTTCCTCACCAAGGCCGGTGTTCCCTGGGCGATCGGCACGAGCGGTCGGATGGAGAGCGCTCAGCCAAACCTCGACATGCTCGGCATCCCCGCCGGAGTGCCGGTCGTGACCCGCGATCAGGTGGAGCACGCGAAGCCCGATCCCGATCTGTTTCTCGCCGGCGCCGAGCGTCTGGGCGTCCCGATCGAGAAGTCGATAGTAGTGGGCGACAGTGTCTGGGACCTGCTGGCCGCGCGCCGCGCCGGCGCGCTGGGTGTGGGTCTGCTATCCGGCGGCTACGGAGAAGAGGAGCTCGATCATGCCGGTGCATACCGCGTGTACCAGGATCCGGCCGATCTGCTGCAGCACCTCGACGAGGTCGGCGTGCGGCTGGGGAGCTCGCGCCCTTGAACTAAGCCCGGTGTCAGTGCAGCGGCTAGAAATGGTTCCCGCTGCCGGTCCGTGTCGGCAACTCCACCGCTCGATCCCACGCGCTCGTCTGCCAGTTGTCGGGGCGGTCGCGCTCCCGCACCCACGGCGGGAGGCGCAGGGAGAGGTACCGCGAGAGCGCGACCACGTAGGGCTCATACATGCGGCGCAGCTCGGCGAGCCGCGCCTCGAGATCCGGGGGCGCCTTGAGATATGTGCTCACCAGCCGCTCTCGCAGGCGCGCCAGCTGCGAGGCGGACAACCGATCGTCAGCCTGCCCCGGTGGCGTGCTGAACACCTGCGCCAGGTCCACCACCGCGTGGCGCGCCATCGCGAAGGTCAGCTCCGCCTGCCGCCGGCACCATCCCTCGGCACTGAGCATGACCACGGCGCTCGTGTCGAGGATCGTCGTGAGGGCGGCGACCCACGATTCGTTGAAATGCTGCGACCGAAAGTACGCGAGTGGCGGATACGAAAGATGGCTCTCGAGCACGTCCGCCGCCCACCGTTCCCAGTCGCGCAGCAGCTCGATGAGCGCCGTGGCATTGGCATCCCCTCGCATCCGCCACAGCAGCTCTGCGGCGCTGGTCGGCGAGCCCGCCCGCGCGTCCAGCAAGGAGATGGCGACCTCGCGGCGCGAGAACGACTGATAGATGACGGGGAAATAGCCGATCACCACGGCGAGAAACGCGAATCCCATCCCCGCTTCAACGGCCGTGAGCCCTTTGGCCAACGCGCTCCGCGGCGCCACGTCCCCCAGGCCGAGGGTGACGAACGTCGTGCCGCTCATGTACAGGTCCGACCCGAATCCAGGCGTTCCTGTCATGGAGAGGGCGGAGCCCGCCGCCCACTGCACCAGCCCGAAGGCGAGCACGATCCCCGCTGCCCACAAGGCGAGCAGCACGATCAGCGACAGGGGACCATAAAAGGAAAGGAACGCGTCGGCGCGCCGGCCGGACAACAGCCGCGCCGTGGCCCGCCACGGTAGCCAGGTGCCACGGTAGAACAACTTGGTGAGGCGGATCCGACCGCTCACCCGCCGCGGCAGGATGATCGTCTCGAACGCGTCCCACAGCACTACGGCGAGCAGCAGGGCGCCCCCGACGCCGGCGAGGGGCCGCATGGCTACTTCCACGACTCAGTGGGAACGTCGGGCGGTGGCTCGAGCGACTGGATGTACGTGACGACCTTCCAGATGGCGCCGGGTGGCATGAGCCCCGCGTACGCCGGCATGCCGCGCGGTCGGCCGGCGGAGATCGATTGGAAGATCTCCCCGTCGCTGCCGCCGTAGCGCCAGCGACCGTCCCGCAGGCTCGGCCCCACCCACCCTACTGCGCCACCACCGTGGCAGCCGTCGCAGTTCATCGCGCTGAAGGTCCGCTCACCCTGCGTCACCGACTCGCGATCGCCGCGGTAGGGATTCGCCGCCGGCGCCTCGGTGGCCGGGGGTCTCCCGCACGCCGCCGTGAAGATCAGCAGGGACACTAGCGCGCGAAGATCCACACGATCCCTCCCTGGCTCGTGTGCCGAGCGATGTCCGGCATGAAATCGGCCGGTGGCCGCACGTCGGCGGGATCATCTGACCGCACGTCGCCCGACAACAAGAACCAGTCGCCACCGATCCCCGCGTACACGGCCACGTATTGCTTGCCGTCTGGACCGGCGTAGGTGATCGGGTTCGCCACCACACCCGAGCCCACCTTGAACTTCCACAGGAGCGTGCCGGTTTTCGCGTCGACCGCCTTGAACCAGCCGTCGAGCGTGCCGTAGAACGCGACGTCACCGGCGGTGACGAGCGCGCCGCTCCATACGGGGTAGCGTTCCGTGGTCTGCCACACCTGCTTCCCCAGGCTCGCATCCCAGGCGACGAACGCGCCCATGTACCCGCCACGGCCGGGATGGTAGGGCGTGTTGGCGCCGATGAACGGAGTGCCGGCAATACGAGTCACCGGCGTCGCCTCGTAATCCATGCACATGTTGCTGGTAGCGAGGTAGAAGAGCCCGGTGTGCGGCGAGTAGGCCGCCGGCGAGGCGGGGCTCTTGCCACCCTCCAGCGTGGGGCAGACATGCTTGACGTTGCCGCGCGATGCGCCCGTCAGCTTGCTGGAGTCCAGCACCGGACGCCCGGTCGCGAGATCCACCCGCTTGGCCCAATTCACGTCCACGAAGGGTTGCGCCAGCAGCACCTCGCCCGTGGCACGGTCGATGGTATAGGCGAAGCCGTTCTTATCGAAGTGGACCAGGACTTTCCGCCGCCTGCCGCCGATGGTCAGGTCCACGAGGATCATCTCCGCGGTGGCGTCGTAGTCCCAACCGTCGTGTGGTGTGAACTGATAGGCCCACACGAGGGCGCCGTCCTCAGGGCGGCGCGCCATGACGCTCGCGGTCCACTTGTTGTCTCCCACCCGCTGTTCGGGGTTGTACGGCGCGGGGTTGCCCGTGCCGTAGTACAGTAGGTCGAGGTCGGGATCGTACGACATCCACCCCCACACCGGCGCTCCACCGTTCCTCCAGACGTCCTGCGGCCAGCTGGTGAGCCCGAGCTCCGTGCCGCGGTCGTAGAACGGTTTGAACGTCCCCGGCCGCGCCAGCACTTCGCTGTCGGGGCCCATGTTGTAAGCGGTCCACACGATCCGGCCGGTCTCGAGGTCGAGTCCCTTGAGCGAGCCGTGGATGCCGAATTCCCCGCCCGCCGCGCCGACGATCACCCGGTTCCTCACCACGAAGGGAGCGACGGGTGTGGTCTCGCCCTGAGACAGATCGGCGATCGTCGTCTTCCACAGCTCCTTCCCCGTCGCCGCCGAGATCGCAACCGTATGCCCGTCCAGCAGATTGTAGACGATCTTGCCGTCGGCATAGAGCGCACCGCGATTGATCACGTCACAGCAGGCGGTGCCGATGGCCTTCGGGTCGACATCCGGGCGGTACTTCCATTTCAGGGGATACCCTTCGGTAGCGAGATCGAAGGCGTAGAGGACGTTGGGGTATGGCGTGACGACGTACATCGTGCGGTCGACCACGAGCGGCTGCCCCTCGTGCCCGCCCAGCACCCCTGTGGAGAAGCTCCACACCGGTCGCAGCTGCTTCGCGTTCGCGGCGGTGATCTCGCGCAGCGCGCTGTAGCGGGTGGCCGCGTAGTCCTTGGCCGGCATGGTCCAATCGCCGCGCTGCGTGGCCCCGGCGGCCGGCAGGCCCGTCACCAGGGTGGCCCAGAAGATCGGGCGATTCATAGACGGGAATATGCAACGCTGGCGAGGCTTCCGGGCCGCCCGTAACTTGCTGCGTGCGCTTCGATCGGGTGTCGCGTACGTGCGGTGCCGCGCTCGTGGCCCTCGTGTGTGGGACCGCGTCGCTGAGGGCGCAGGCGTCGCCCGACTCGGGAGCCGCCCAGCCGGGCCGCCGGCTGTTCGACGCCGCGGACCCGCTCGACTTCACCCTCACCGCCGACTTCGGCGCCATCAATAAGCAGCGCGGCACTCAGAAGCATCCGCTCCCGGGCGTGCTCTCGTATGTAACACCCTCCGGTGACTCGGTCGCACTCACCGTGCAGCTGCGCACGCGGGGGCATTTCCGTCTCAACATCTGCCAGTATCCACCGCTCAAGGTCACATTCGACCGTGAGCAGACGGCGCACACGGTGTTCGCGCACCAGAACAGCCTGAAGCTCACGGTGCAGTGCCGCGGCGGCCGCTCGTGGGCGAACTATATCTTCGAGGAATACCTCATCTATCGGGTCTACAATCTGCTCACCGAGAAGAGCTTTCGTGCGCGACTCGCGCACGTCACGTACGCCGACCCCACGGGAAAGCACGCGCCCGAAACGCGCAACGCGTTCTTCGTGGAAGACGATGACCGGATGGCGCGGCGCAACCAGGCCACGGTATTCGCGGTGAAGGGCGCCCGGCAGGCGGACATGGATTCCGCCCAGATGACGATGACGGCCGTGTTCCAGTACCTGATCGGCAACACCGACTGGGCGGTGTCCGCGCTGCACAACATCGTCATCATTCGCGACTCGACCGGGGTGTTCTTCGCGGTGCCGTACGACTTCGACTGGTCCGGCGTGATCTGGACGCCGTACGCCCGTCCGGACGAGCGGCTCGGGATCCCGACTGTGCGGGAGCGGGTGTTCCGCGGCGCTTGCCGCACGCCCGCGCAACTGGCTGCCTCGTTCGCCCCGTTCATCCAGCAGAAGGACACGATCTACGCGCTGTATCGCGGGATGACCGCCCAAGGCCTCGAGCCGAAGCGCGTCGAGCAGGCGCTCGATTATTACGACGACTTCTACAAGACCATCGGCGACCCCGGTCGCGCGCGCCGCGCGATGATCGTCGGATGTCACGAGTCATGAGCCTCGATCCCGTCAACCGATCGCTGGTGCGGCTGGTCCTGTACTACGCCGTGCTCGTCTCCGCCACACTCGTCCTCGAGCGGACCGTGCCGGCGGTGCGGCAGGTCGTGGCGCTGGAGGTGTCACCCGGCACGACGGCGCGCCAGCTTCGCAAGGCACTCCAGGCGGGTGCCGAGCCGGGCGAGGAAGCGGGCACGCCGGGAGAGCGTATTCCCCCTGCCGTCATGACCGGGCTCGTCATGACCGGCGCGTTGGCGCTCGTGATACCGGTCGCCTGGGTGTACATGCTCACCAAGCGGCGCCACGGCTACGACGCGTCGGTCGTGCAAACGGTGATCCTGCTGCCCCTCGCCATCACCGGCATCGTCGCGGTGGTCCGGAACAGCTTGGCGCTCGCTTTCAGTCTGGCGGGGCTCGCCGCCGCCGTCCGGTTCCGCAACACGCTCGAAGACACTAAGGACGCGGTGTACATCTTTCTCGCGATGGCGGTCGGCCTCGCGGCCGGCGTGCAGGCGTTGGAGCTGGGGTTCGTCGTCTCGCTGTTCTTCAACGTCGCCGTGCTCGTCCTGTGGTCCCTGAACGTCGGGGACCTCTACGCCGGCGAGGAGCGCCCCACGTTTACGCGGGAGTTCCGCGTCGCGGACCCCGAGCGCCAGGACGGCGTCCTCGTAGTGCAGGCCGACAGCGTCGCGCAAGACAGCGTCGAGATGGCCCTCCACGAGCATGCCAAGAGCTGGAAGCTCGTCGCTCGCACGCCGACCGACGGCGGTCGCGTGCAGCTCACGTACCTGCTGCGCCTCAGGAAGAAAACGGCGCCCGCCACGCTCGTGACCGCGATTTCGCAGCACGCGGCGCCGCGGATGGCGACCGCGGAGTTTCAACCACTCTCGGCGTGACCGAGCGCCGTTGGGACGTTCAGGACGCGGCGCGGCTGGAGCAGCTGGTGGCGGCGCCGCTTCCCTTTGGCCTCCGCGCCGGCCCCGCCCGACAGACGTTCTACCGTGACCTCTACTTCGACACGCCGGGCGGCGACCTGGGCCGCCGCGGCGCGACCTGCCGCCTGCGGTTCGACGCGGAGGGTCGCCGTTTCCTCGCGCTCGACCTGCCGGGCGTGTCCCCGTGTGAAGCGCGGGTCGCCGAGCTCGAGCCGCCGCTCGTCCTCGCGGGTGAGAGCGAGCCCGCGCGCCGCTTGCGTGCGCTGGTCGACCCGATCCGCCTGGCGCTCGCGGCGGAGCTCGAGGTCGAGCGGTGGTCTCGGGTCGCCCGGCTGCCGCTCCTGCTCGTCCCGCAGTTCGCGCTCGCGTACGATGCGGTCGCACCGCGCGGCGGGGGCTCGCTCCTCGCCTTCCACGAGCTGGTCGTGTCGCGACAGCCGTGGGGGGTGATTTCATCGGCGCGCTTCGCGCGCGCACTCGAGCGCGACTACGGAGTCACTCCAGCGCGGGTCTCCCGGGCGGAGCGCGTCGCCCGGTTGCTGGCCGCGGAGGGGATGGAGGCCCCCGGCACGGCCGTCGGCAGGCGAGTGGCGCTGCTCGCCGTGGCGCACGGTCGCATGGCGTTGTCGCGCAGCGGCACCGCGCTCGAGCTGGCGCTGGGGGACGGCGGCGGCGAGGAAGCGTGCCGCGGTGTGTTGCGCCGGGTGTTCGGCTCCGTCGAGGGCGAGCTGCGGCTGCTCGGCGTAGTGCCCGCCGCGGGCCGCCGCCCGGCGATCGAAGTGTGGTTGGCGCGGCGGTTGCGCCGCGACCTCACGGCCGCTCCGCCGAGCGGTCTCCAGTGGTTCGCGCCCCAGGACATCGTCGCCCGCGTGGGATCGCCGGTGCTGCGCGACCCGGTGACCCTGGCGGCCCTGGCGGTCGCGGCACGCTCTGAGCTGGTGCCCGAATGGTCCACCGCGCCCCTCGCCTCGGGCGGCGAGCCCGATTCTGCGCAGAACAGGCGAAGCGGGGGCACCACTGACGAGACGAGCCGCCTCACGTTGAGCGAGCTGCGGGTTCCCGTGCTGCCCAAGCAAGCGCTCGACGCCGCGCGGCCCGCCGCCGAGCAGTTCATCAACGCCCTCCTGTCCGCTCTCGAGTTCAACGCACGCGTGCTCGCGCTCGCCGACGACCCCCGTACCCCACTGGTCGCGCGGCTGCGTTTTCTCGGGATCGTGTCCTCCAACCTCGATCAGTTCTTCATGGTCGACGTCGGCGCGCTCAAGCAGGAGGTGGTGGCCGGCCTCGCCGCGCGCTCGGCGGACGGTCTCACCCCCACCGAGCAGCTCGACGCGATCGCGATCCGGCTGCGCGCCCTCGTGGCCGGGCAATACCGCTCCTTTCACGCGGCCGCTCGGGACTTGGCGGGTTGTGGCATGCCCCTGCGCGAGTGGAGCGAGCTGGCGGCGCCTGCACGTGACGTGCTCGCGCGACGCTTCGACGAGGACGTCGCGCCCCTGCTTACGCCCCGGGCGCTCACCCGCGCACCGGGACATCCCTTCCCCCACCTCGGAGACCGGCGCTTGAGCCTCGCCGTGATGCTGCGGGACGAGCCGGCGGGGCCGGCGCATTTCGCCGCGCTCGAGCTGCCCGCGTCCCTCCCACGGTGGTTGGAGGTCCCCGACGGCATGGTGTCGCTCGAGGCAGTGGTGCGTGCCCGGCTCGCGGCCCTGTTCCCGGGCCGCGAGGTGGTCGACGCGTGGGCCTTCCGTGTGACGCGCAGCGGCGACATCCAGCTCGACGAGGTCGGGGCCGCGAGCTTCGTGCAAGCGATGGCGGAGCAGGTGCGGCGCCGGCCCTGGGGGGCGGTGGTGCGAATCGAGGTGGAGCGAACCATGCCGCCGCCGCTACGCGAGCTGCTGCAGCGCGAGCTGCGGTTCGAGGAGAGCGACTTGGGGAGCGCCCTCGGTCCGTCCGACGTGTATGAGGCGGACGGGCCGGTGGATCTCGGCGGCCTCGACCAGCTGGCGGCCCTCATGCGCCCACGCTATCCCCATCTCGATTACCCACCGTTGGCGCCGCGCGATCCCTTTGCCGGATGCCGCTCCGTGCTCGAGACGCTCGACGAGCGCGACGTGCTCGTGCACCATCCACACGATGCCTTCGCCGCGAGCTTCGAGCGCTTCATCGCCGAGGCGGCCGACGACCCGGACGTCGCCGCGATCAAGCTCACCCTGTACCGGCCTGGTGGACCGTCGGCGATCGGGGAGGCGCTGCGCCGGGCTGCTGCCCGCGGAGCCGATGTGTCCGTGTTCGTGGAGTTGAAGGCGCGGTTCGACGAAGCGCTCAACATCGGTTGGGCCCAGAGCCTCGAGGCGGCCGGGATCCACGTGATCACCGGAGTGGCGACGCTCAAGACCCACGCGAAGATCGCCCTCGTGGTGCGACGCGCGGACGGCCGCACTCGACGCTACGGCCATGTGGGGAGCGGCAACTACAATCCCGACACCGCGCGACTGTACACCGACCTCGGCCTCTTCACCACCGACGAGAGCATCACGGCGGACCTGCACGCGCTGTTCAACGAGCTCACCGGCTCCTCGCGCCCGCCCCAGGCGACGTTTCACCGCTTGCTGGTCGCCCCGACCAACATGCTGGAGCGCTTCATCGCCCTCATTGCTCGCGAGGCGGAGCACGTCCGGGCCGGCCACGGTGGGCGCATTCGGGCGAAACTCAACGGCCTCGCCGAGGGCGGCGTGATCGGCGCATTGTACGCCGCGTCGCAGGCCGGCGTGGAGGTGGAGCTCGTGGTGCGCGGGATCTGTATGCTGCGGCCCGGCATCCCGGGCCTGTCCGACCGGATTCGCGTGGTGAGCGTGCTGGGCCGGTTCCTGGAGCACGCGCGCATCTATCAGTTTGCGAACGCCGGGGCGCCGGAGTATTACATCGGCTCGGCCGACTGGCGACCACGCAATCTGCGCCGGCGGATCGAAGTCGTGGCACCGGTGCACGACGCCGCGGCGCGGGAGCGCCTCGACGGCATTCTCGATCGTGAGCTCGCCGACCCGGACGCTTGGGCGCTCGCATCCGACGGGTCCTATGCCCGCGTGCAGCGGCTTGTCACCCGCTAGCCGCGTCGCCTCGATCTCCCTGGTAACGCATTTCGTTCGTCGGAACGAATCTGAGCTTCTGGTACAGCGGCCGGCCGTCATCCGAAGCGTGTAGCACGATGCTCTCGATGCCGTTAGCCCGGCACCACCGCAGCAGCTCACGCATCAGCGCCTCGGCCACCCCGCGCCGCCGCCACGCCCGCTCCGTGTAGACGTTGAGGATCAGCCCCTGCGGCCCCCGCAAGAGGCCGCCTCCGCCCGGAGTGGGACGGGGCAGCAGCTCTCGTACCTGCACGCCCGCTCCCCCGATCACCTCCCCGCCACCGTCGTGGGCCTCTGCCACCCACGCGACGTAGCGGCCCTCCGGGATGGCCCGAGCGAAATACGCCCGCGATGCCTCCACGAGCGTGTCGGCGAGGTCGTCGGACAGCTCCCCCATGTCTCGGAACATCTCCGCCCGGTGCCGGGCGAGAGTCAATGTGTCGGCAGCCGTGGCACGGCGGATGGCGAACACCGGCACAGGGCCGCGGCTAGCGGCGATGCCCGAGCAGCTCGAGCGCGCGCGCGAGCCGCTTGACGGCGGCCTCGAATGTCGGCTCCCCGGCGACGGGGAGCTCGCTGAGCAGTTGGAGCGCGTTGCGAACGTGCTCCCCCGGAGACTCGACGGAGGGGTGTCGCAGCTGGCGGCCGCGGCGTTCCAGCGTGCTGCGCCGCTCCGCGCCGCGGCGCCGGTCGACGCC
>DATEGE010000153.1:0-17693 GCA_035280265.1 Gemmatimonadales bacterium
TACGGTCCCACGCGAGTGCGCGTGAGCGCGGCGAGGTGGGCGCCGCACCCCAGCGCCTCGCCCACGTCGCGCGCCAGGCTGCGCACGTATGTCCCGCCACTCACCGTCGCGCGAAACTCGACGTCAGGCAGCGCCAGGCGCAGCAACTCGAGCTCCGTCACGTGGACCCGGCGCCGCGGCGCGGCCACCGCTTCCCCCCGCCGCGCGCGCCGGTACGCCCGCTCGCCCGCGATCTTCACCGCCGAATACGCGGGCGGCTGCTGCTCGTACGCGCCGCGGAACTTCGCCAGCGCTTGCTCCACACGCGCCGGATCGATCTCGCGCCACGCCTCCGACGTCGCCAGCGGGCGTCCGGTGGCGTCGTCGGTAGTGGTCGCTACACCCAACCGAATCACGCCTTCGTAGGTCTTATCCCACCCCGCCGCGAACGTCGCGAGCCGCGTCGCACGACCCGCGAGGATTACGAGCAACCCCGCTGCAAACGGATCGAGCGTGCCGAGGTGGCCCACCCGCTCGGTGCCGAGGGCACGGCGCACGACCTCGACGACGTCGTGCGAGGTGGGGCCCGGTGGCGCGCCGCCTCCGCGCTTCGCGACCAGCACCACCCCGGAAATCAGCCCGCGCCCTCCTTGAGGTCCCGCAGCACGCGGTCGATCTGCTGGGCGTGCTCCACGCCGCGGTCGAGCTCAAAGCGGAGCTCCGGGGTCACCCGCAGCGACAGCTCCCTCGCGAGTTGTGCGCGCAGAAACCGGGCGGCGCTCGCCACACCCTCGAGGGACGTGGCCTTTTCCTGCTCGGTCCCCATCACGCTCACGCGCACGCGCGCATGCGCCAAGTCCGCCGACACCTCGACGGCGGTCACTGTCACGAACCCGACGCGTGGATCGCGCACGGCGCTCGTCAGAAACGCCGCGACCGTCTGTCGAATCGCCTCGGCCACGCGCTCGGGTCGATGGCTCGCGCGTCGCTTCATGTCAAAAGAAGCTCGTGCTCGTGTCCACGATCCGGGCTCCATCGGCGCCCTCGACCAAGCGATCCGCTTCGCGCAACACACTCTCCGCGTGACCGCGATCCGTGGCGACCACGCAGACGGTCAGCTCGGCGCGCTGCCACAGGTCATGGTGCGCCGTCTCCGCCGCGGACACGTTGAAACGGTGGTGGAGACGGTCCTTCAGGCTCTTCAAGACGTGCCGCTTGTCCTTGAGGGACCGACACGCGGCCAGATGCAGCTCCCACGTCATGACGCCCACGATCACGCGATCACGCCGGCGTCAGCGAGCGCGCGACCTCCTCGATCCGGTAGGCTTCGATCAGATCGCCGACCTTGATGTCGTTGAAGTTCTCGACGCCGATGCCGCATTCGAACCCCTCGCGCACTTCGCGCACATCGTCCTTGAATCGCTTGAGGGAGGCGAGCGTCCCGTCGTACACCTCCACGCCGTCGCGAATCACGCGCACCCGGGCCGTACGGGGAATCACTCCCGAGCGGACGAAGCTCCCCGCGATCGTGCCGACCTTGGCGATCTTGAACAGCTGACGGACTTCCGCCTCGCCCAACACCACTTCCTTCTTCTCGGGAGCGAGCAGCCCTTCCATCGCCGCTTTCACCTCTTCCACCGCCTCGTAGATAATGCGGTAGGTGCGGATCTCCACCTTCTCGCGCTCCGCCGAAGCGCGGGCGTTGGAATCGGGCCGTACGTGGAAGCCGATGATGATGGCGTTGGAGGCCTTGGCGAGCAGCACGTCCGAGTCGGTGATGGCGCCTACGCCGCGGTGCACCACCTCTACCTTGACTTCGGGCGTCGAGAGCTGCGCCAGCGCGTCGGCCAGCGCCTCCGCGGGTCCGCCCTGATCCGCCTTGATGATGATGCGCAGCGTGGCCGCGCCGCCTTCCGCCCGCTCGGCCATGAAGTCCTCGAGCGTCTTCACGCGACCGGTGCGGCGGTGCTGCGCCTCGCGCTCCAGCCGCTGCCGCTTCTGGGCGATGTCGCGCGCCGCCGCGGCATCCTCCATAACCTGGAACGTATCGCCCGCCTCGGGCACGCCGTCGAAGCCGAGCACCTGCACCGGCGAGGAGGGGCCCGCGGCCTCGACCGTCTGTCCTCGCTCGTCGTACATCGCGCGGACGCGACCGTAGAACTGTCCGCAGATGAAGTCGTCGCCCCCGCGCAGCGTGCCGTTCTGGACGAGGATCGTCGCCAACGGTCCCTTGCCGGGGTCGAGCGTCGCCTCGAGCACGGTGCCGTGGGCGCGGCGCTTGGGGTTCGCCTTGAGATCGAGCAGCTCGGCCTGCAACAGGATCTGATCGAGCAGCTCCTGAACGTTCTTCCCGGTCTTGGCGGAGATCGGAGTGGCGAGCGTGGTGCCGCCGAATTCCTCGAGCACCACGCCGTGCGTCAGCAGATCCTGCTTGACCTTCTGCACGTTGGCGGTGGGCAGATCGATCTTGTTGATCGCCACGACGATCGGCACGCCGGCGTTCTTGGCGTGCGAGATCGCCTCGATCGTCTGCGGCATGATGGCGTCGTCGGCCGCCACGACCAGCACGACGATGTCCGTCACCTGCGCGCCACGGGCGCGCATCGCGGTGAACGCCTCGTGACCGGGCGTGTCGAGGAACGTGATGGAACGCCCGTCCTTGAGCGTCACCTGGTAGGCGCCGATATGCTGGGTGATCCCTCCCGCCTCGCCCGCCACGACGTTGGCCTTGCGAATGTAGTCGAGCAGCGAGGTCTTGCCGTGGTCGACGTGACCCATGACCGTCACCACAGGCGAGCGCGGCTGGAGGTCGCCCTCCTGCTCCTTGGTCGGCTCCTCCGACGCGGCGAGCGCATACTCCTCCTCCCGCACCGCCTGGAACCCGAACGCGGACGCAATCAGCTCGATCATGTCGAAATCGAGCCGCTGGTTGATCGTCACCATCTGACCGAGCTCCTTGAAGGCGAAGGCGACGATCTCTTTGGCCGGCACCTTGAGGATGTTGGCGAGCTCGGAGACGGTGATGAACTCGGTGACGCGCACCAGCGTCTTCTCCCGCTCCTTCTCG
Organism: Gemmatimonadales bacterium; assembly: GCA_035280265.1. Taxonomy (GTDB): domain Bacteria; phylum Gemmatimonadota; class Gemmatimonadetes; order Gemmatimonadales; family GWC2-71-9; genus AG41. Next base: position 3,047 of record DATEGE010000153.1, read on the forward strand.
TCGCGACGCCGCTGCTCCTCGACGTCACGGAAGGTCGGGCCCTCCTCGCGGCGGTGCACGCCCTTGCGCGCGACCGGGGCTTTGATCGAAGCCAGCGTGCGCGAGATGTTTTGCGCCACGGCTTCCTGGTCCACCAGGGACTTCTTGCCCTTCTTGCGCTTCTTGCCCTTCTCCCGGCGCCGCTCTTCCAGCGGGATCGCGCCCGGCGCCGCCGAAGCCACCGGCCGCGGGGGCGGCGGCACCGTCCCCCCGGGCGTGGCGCTGGCGACCGGCTTGGGACGCACCGGGGTGGGGATGACGGGACGGGGTGGCGCGAAGGTCGCCGCCGCCGGCGACGGTGCGGCCGAGGCGACCGGCGCCGCCGCCAGTGGCGGTGACAACGCCTCTTCCGCAACGGGGAGGTCCCTGAACAACGCGGCCGCGCGCTCCTCCAGCGACGGTTTCTCCTCCTCGTCCACCGCCTTCGCCGCCTCCAGCGCCTCGCGCGCTTTCAACTCGCGCTCCGCCTCGAGCGCCGCTTCGGCCTGGGCTTCCGCGTCGGCCGCGGCCATCTCCGCCGCCGTCCGCCGGCGGCGTTTGGGCCGCGTCTCGGGAGCGGCCGCCACGGGCTCGACCGCCTTGACCGCGCGCCGCCGCTTCGGGAGCGCCGGGGCTTCCTTCTGCTTGCGCTTCTCGCGCTCCCAGCGCGCGCGCATCAGCGCCACCTGCTCGGCCTTGAGCGGCGACAGATGACTGCGCACGAAGATGTCCTGCTCCTTGAGCATGCCCAGGAGCTGCTCCGAGGAAATGCCGAATTCAGCTGCGAGATCGTGAATCCGAGTCGTCGTCACTCACTCTCCTCCACAGACCCGACCAACCCATGCGCCAGCGCGGCATCGGCCACACCGACCGCCTGCACCGCTGTCCGCCCGAGGGCCGCTCCCAGCCGCTCCGCGACCGGCCCCATGAGTACTGGAACGCGGCGCCCACGCGCCAGCCGCTCCACCTTGTCGCGGGTGCGCAACGAAGCGTCCGCCGCCAGCACCACGCAGGCGAGGGCGTCACGCTGTAAGCGCGCCCGCACCCCCGCCACGCCGATCACCACGCGCCCACCGCGCACTCCGAGCCCGAGCAGCCGGAGCAATCGCTCCGTCATGCCGCGGGGGCCGGCGAGCTGCCCCCACCGGGCTCACCAACCCCAGGGCCCTTGCTTCCACTCGGCGCTTCCTCGTCGTCACTGCCCTCCTCGGTCATCTCATTCAGGAAGGCCATGAGCTTGTCGGCGAGCTCCGGAGTCGCGCCGGCGATCTTCTCGACGTCCTCGCGCTCCAGGTCCAGGATGTCCTGTAACGTCTTGTGACCCGCCCGCTCCAGCACGTCCACCAGCTCGACCGGCAGGCCCTTGAGCTCGCGCAGGGCGACCTTCGTGGCCGCCTCTTCCTCCGCCCGTGGCAGCGGGGCGAACAGCGGCCCTTCCCCACCGCGCTCCAGCCATTCCCGGCTCGAGTACAAGTCGATTTTCCAGCCGGTGAGCTCGGACGCCAGCCGCACGTTCTGGCCGTTCCGCCCGATGGCGAGGGAGAGCTGATCCTCGTCCACGATCGCCTGGATCGTCTTGGTGTCCGGGTCGGAGAACACCTTGGCGACCCGGGCCGGGGCGAGCGCCAGCTTGGCGAACCGCTCGGGATCTGGCGACCACGGCACGATGTCGATGCGCTCGCCGCCGAGCTCGTTCACCACCGCCTGGACGCGCGAGCCCTTCAGCCCGACGCAGGCGCCCACCGGATCGATCGAGTCGTCACGCGACGAGACCGCGATCTTGGTGCGGCTACCCGCTTCCCGCGCGGTGGCGCGGATTTCGACGATCTGCTGCTGGATCTCCGGCACCTCGAGCTTGAACAACGCTTTGACGAACAGCGGGTCCGCGCGCGACAGGATGAGCCGCGGGCCCTTGGGCGTCTCTTCGATGCGCTTCAGGACCGCGCGGATCGTGTCGCCCTGGTGAAAGTGCTCGCGGTGATTCTGTTCGCGATAGGGGATGATGGCCTCCGCCTCGCGAAACTTCGCGAGCATGACGACGATCTTGCCGCGCTCGATCTGTTGCACCTCTCCCGACAGCAGGTCGCCGACCTTGTCGGTGAATTCTTCCCGAATGCGCGCCCGTTCCCCTTCGCGCACCCGCTGGATGATGCGCTGCTTGGCGGCCTGCACGGCCGTGCGGCCGAACGCCTCGAACGGCACTTCCTCCTCCAGCACGTCGCCGACCTGGAAGTCGGGGTCCTCGAAGCGCGCCTCCTCGAGCGTCACCTGCGCCGCGGGATCCTCCACGCTCTCGACTACGGTGCGCAGCACCGCGATCCGAATCGTCCCTTTGAGCTCGTCGATGCCGATCTCGGCGCGGACGTTGGGTCCGTAGCGCTTGACGAGCGCGGCGTGCAGCCCGTCCTTGAGCAAGTCGAGCAGCTCCGTCCGCTCGAGCTGCTTGGTGTTCGTCAACTCGCGGATCGCGGATACGACGTCAGTTGTGTTGGTCATTCTGTCAGCCGACTTCCCTTCAGTTGTGCGTTATCCGTCATCCGTCATCCGTAAATGCCGCTACAGACAGCGGAGAACGTTCTACCAGTCCACTGCCAGCCGCGCGTCGCGGATGCCCGCGAGCGGCACCGGGCGCGCCGCGCCGCCCTGCGGCTGGAGCACCACCGTCGCCTCGTCCGGGACGGCCACGATCCGGGCGCGCACGCGTCCGAGCCCGGCGATCGTCGCCTGCACGTCGCGACCCACGAAGCGCACCCAGTGCCCGTGCCGGCGCAGCGGCCGCTCGAGCCCGGGGCTGGAAACCTCGAGGATGTACCGCCGACCGAGCGGTCCCGCGTCGTCGAGCCATGCCTCCAGGGCGCGACTCGCCGCTGCGCAATCCTCCACGCTCACCTGGCGTGGCGGGCTGTCCGCCGACTGAGGCCACTCGATGCGCACCTGAGCGAGCGGCCGGGCTTGCGTGCCGCCGATCTTGAGGTCGGCCAGCTCCAGACCCAAAGCCGCCAGGCGGGTCCGGAACGACTCGACGAGGCTGTCGGAGAGCATAAAAAAAAGCGCGGGCTGAACTTCGCCCGCTTCACCGGCCGGAATCTAGTCGCCCGCGCGCGACTGTCAAGCGAGCGGCAGTCCAGCGTACGCGATCATCCGGCCGTCCCGGCCCCCGGAGGCGCGGTGCGAGAAGAACTGCGCGCGGTCATGCGCGCTGCACCACGGGGACACCGTGATCTCGCCGATCCCGAGCGCTTGGCCCTGCCGGGCGAGCACGGCGCGCAAATCGAGCCGCCCAGGCCCCGGCTCGGGACGGCCCGTGAACTGGGTCATGACTTCAGAACCTACTTCATAGCATGCACCGCAAATACCTACTCCACAATGCATTACAATATCGGCCGCCCGCACGAACGCCTGTCGCTTCAAACGCTCCACTCCACGCTCGAGCACCCGGCCCACGGTCCCGCGCCACCCGGCGTGGAGCAACGCCACCACTTGCTTCGGGGGCACGACGAGGTACACCGGGATGCAGTCGGCGACCGTGACGGTGAGCAGCAGGCCGGGCGCGCCGGTGGCGTGTCCGTCCACACCGTCGAGGATGAGCCAGCCCGCCGCGACCGCGGCGTGCCATTGGACCGTGGTGCCATGCACCTGGTGCCCGAGCACCACGCCGGGGAACCGGGTGCGAACGGCCGCCGCCACGGCGCGCCAGCGCGACATCACTTGCCCCACGTGCTCGTCGCTCCAGAGACCGAGCGAGAAACCGTGGCCTCGCGTGGTGATGCCGGCGACGACGCCGTAGCGGTCGGCCCACTCCCGCAGCTCCATCCGGGGGACTGCGGCGTCGTCGATGGGAGCCTCCGCCAGCGATGGAACGACGCAAGCCGGGAACGAGGGAACGGAGGGCGAAATCTCCGTCACGTTCCGCCCTTCCGTCGGTCCGGCTGTCCCTCGAGCCTCTCGATCTGCGCTCCGAGCGCTCGTAACCGCTCGTCGATCCGCTCGTAGCCTCGCTCGATCTGTCCGATGTTGTGGATGACCGAATCACCGTGCGCCGCGAGAGCGGCGAGGAGCATCGCCATTCCCGCCCTGATGTCGGGACTCTCCACCACCCCGCCGTGCAGCGCCGACGGTCCCGCAATGACGGCGCGGTGGGGGTCGCATAGCACGATGCGCGCGCCCATCCCGATCAGCTTATCGACGAAGAACAGCCGCGACTCGAACAACTTCTCGAACACGAGCAGCAGTCCATCGCATTGCGAAGCAGCGACGATCGCGATGGACATCAAGTCGGCGGGGAACGCGGGCCACGGGCCATCCTCAAGCTTGGGAACGTGTCCGCCCAGATCCGGGCGAACCCGGCGCTCCTGCCCCGCGTCCACGATCAAGCGCGCGCCATCGAGCCGCGGCCGCACCCCCAACCGCTCGAACCCCAGCAGGATGGAACGCAAGTCCTCGGCCCGCACCCCCTCGATGGTGATCGCGCCATTGGTGACGGCGGCGAGCCCGATGAAGGAGCCGACTTCGATGTGATCGGGGCCCACGGTGCACGCGGCCGCTCGGAGCGCGGTGCCACCTTCGACCTTGAGGGTGTTGGTCCCTACCCCCTGGACCGTGACCCCCATGTCTGCCAGAAAGCGTGACAGGTCCTGCACGTGAGGCTCGGACGCCGCGTTCCGCAGCGTGGTGGTGCCGCGAGCCAACGCCGCGGCCATCAGCGCGTTCTCGGTCGCCGTTACGCTCGGCTCATCGAGGAAGATATCGGTTCCCACGAGGCCCTTCGCCTCGACCTTATACGTGGAGCCGATGGTGACCTCCGCTCCCAGTCGCTCGAGCGCCAGAAAATGAGTGTCGACGCGGCGCCGCCCGATGACATCGCCGCCCGGCGGTGGCAGGCTCACCCGCCCGAACCGAGCGAGCATCGGCCCTGCGAGGAGAATCGACGCGCGGATGCGAGCGCAGAGCTCCGGGTCGAGCTCGCGTGGCTCGGCGCTGCGAGCGTCGACGACCACGCTGTTCGGCCCCGTCCATTCGACGGCGGCGCCGAGATGAGCGAGCAGCGCCAGCATCGTCTCGACGTCGCGAATGTGCGGCACGTTGTCGACGCGGCAGGGCCCGTCGGCGAGCAGCGTGGCAGCGAGGATCGGGAGGGCCGCGTTCTTGTTTCCGGCGGGACGGATGCTGCCTTTCAGCTGGCGGCCGCCCGTGACGGCGAAGGAGGGAGGCATGGGTGTGGCAAGCTATGACCCGGCTTGCGCCGACGTCAAGCGTTCGCGAACGTTCGCCACGTGAACGTGAGTCCGCTGGTCGCGTTCGCGGGACTCGTCACGATCGGCCTGCTCGCAATGCGCCTGCCGCGCCTCCCGCCGCGCTACCTCGCCAGCCTCGACGCTACGCTCGCGAGCGGCGGTGCCCTGGTGCTGGCGGGCCTCGTTCTCGGACCCGGCATCGATTTTCTCAACCGGTCGCTGCTCGCGGCGCTCGCTCCCGTTACCACCCTCACCGTCGGTTGGATCGGGGCCGCGTTCGGCGCGCGGCTTCAGCTGCGCCAGCTGCGACACGTCCCGCGCAACGCATGGCTCGTCGGGACCCTCGGGGCTGCGGCGGCCTTCACCGCCGTGGCGCTCGGCGCGTGGCTCCTCACGCGAGTCCTTCCGGCCCTCGCGGCCGCGTGGACGCCACGCGTCCCGGCTGTTCTCACGCTCGCCGCCGCGGGCGCGGTGGCGAGTCCCGGCGCGGTCGCGCGGGTTGCGAGAACCAGCGGCGTCCCGCCCCACCTTATCCGCCCGCTGTCGCTCGCCGCGACGCTCGAGACCGCGATCGGCGCGCTGCTGATCACCCTGCCGCTTGCCCTGCACCGGTCACCGACGCTCGTCCCCCGCGCCGCACTCCCCTGGCTCTGGTGGCTCGCGTTGGCGGGGGCGGGCGGCGCACTCGCGGCCGCGGTCTTTTTGGCGCTCGCGCGGCGGCTGCCGACCCGCGTCGGCTCTGGCTTCGCGTGGGTCGCGACGCTCGCGTTCGCGGCCGGGCTCGCCTATGCCGCCGGCCTATCGCCCTTCGCGGTCTGCGCCGTGGCGGCCGCCGTTATCGTGAATCGATCATCCCACCGCGAGGCGATTCGCCGGATCCTCACAGGCGGGGAGCCCCTCGCCTACTCGATCCTGCTCGTCGTCGTCGGCTCGCTGCTCCTCCTCCCGACGCCGTGGCTGCTCGTGGCAGCGGCGGTGCTGACCGCGCTGCGTATCGCAGCCCCGTGGGCAGGCGTGCGCTATGCGCGTGCCCCACTGGGCCTGACCGACGTCCCGGCCGATATCGCGCTGGGGACAGTCCCGCAGGGCGGCGTGGCGGTCGCGCTCGGGCTGAGCTTCGTGTTTACATACGGCGCCCAGGGACCGACCGCCGGAGACCCCGTGTTGACGACGATCGTGTTGGGTGTCGCCGGCGCCCAGCTGGTCGCGTCGCCGCTCATGAAGCGCGCCCTGGCGGCCGCAGCGACGCGATCCAGGGCGCCAGCGCTCACGGCGCCGTTGACACCACCCGCGGCCGCGCCCGAGCTTAGTGCCGACACGCCCGCGGAGTGGCCGCAATGATTCCGACCTGGGTGGCGGTCGTGGCAGGGGTGTCGCTCGCGATTCTCGCGCTCTCGGCCATCGTGATCGCGCTCGCCACCGTGGTGGGCGCGCTCGGCCTCCGCGCGTTCCTGCGCGTGCTCCAAGACCTCGCCGGGCCGGCGGTGGGCGACGTCCGCCAGCTCGTGGGAGCGATCCGCACCGAGGCGGAGAGCCTGGTCGGAACGTCGCGCGAGCTGCGGGGACGGATCATCGCCGCCGCTGACGCGGCCGAAGCGCGGCTCGCGGACCTGGATGCGCTGTTCGAGGTGGTGCAGCAGGAGGTCGAGACGACGGTGCTCGACGTCGCAGCCACGCTCCGCACCATGCGACGCGGCCTCTCCTTGCTCGAATGGGGTCGCCGAACGCTCAAGCGAGGGAAGAAGCACTGACGGGGGGCGCGAAGCGGCTCCTCGCGCTCGGAGCGGTGGGTCTCGCCGGGGTCGCGCTGTTCCCCAGTGTGGCCCACGCCTGGACCCCGGGCACCCACGTCTACCTCGGCGAGTCCGTGCTCGCCAACCTGCACCAGCTGACGGGAGTCATCGCCGATCTGCTGCGCGCGTTTCCGTACGACTTCCTGTATGGCAACATCGCGGCGGATACCTCGATGGCCAAGAAGTACGCCCCGGTGGGGCGCCATTGCCATGCCTGGCACGTCGGCCAGGAGATCTTCGACCTGGCGCACACCGATCCGCTGCGCGCGTTCGGTCTGGGTTACCTCTCGCACCTGGCGGCTGACGCGGTCGCGCACAACTTCTTCGTGCCGCGCCAACTCGTCCTCACCTCGAGTTCGACTGCGCTCGGCCACAGCTACTGGGAAAGCCGCTTCGAGACCCACCTCGGCCCCGCGTACGCGAGTACCGCCAAGGAGCTGATCCTGCAGGACCACACCCCCAGCGATACCCACCTCGACACGATCATCTCCCCCACGCTGTTCAGCGTGGGGACGAGCCGCCGCCTCTTTCGCGGCATGGTGCATCTCACGGAGAGCGAGAGCTGGCGCTGGGCGTTTCAGATGCTGCTCGAGAACACGCGCTGGGATCTGCCCGACGAGGACGTCGAGCGCCACATGGCGGTGGCGTTCGAGTACGTGATGGAAATGCTGGCGGAGAAAGACGCCGCGGCACGCCGCCTCGACCCGGCGGGCGATCAGGCCCTCAAGCTCGCGAAGCGGATGCGACGCGAGGCCCTGCACGAGGGGGGGCGCAACGACCCCGGTCGCATGCTGGAGGCCGCCGAGCAGCATTTCGGCCTGCCGACGCCCGCGCTCGCCTACTGGCGGCAATCGCGGGCGCAGCGCCCCTGGCGCGATCGGCAGCCGGGCTAGCGATCCATCGCCTCGATGCGGCGCATCTCGTCCGCCGCGTACCGGCGCCGAACCACCGGCAGCACGAAGATCCCGACCAGGGCCGACACTCCCCCAATGAAGAGGAGTGGGTACCACACATATCGCGGCTGGGAGCGGACCGTCGCGACGGCGCCCAGGGCGGCGAGGCCGACGCCGACCACCACCATACCGATGACCAGCGAGAACACGAGTCGCCGCGCCTTGCCCCGACTGGCGAGGACACCGATCATCGCTCCGACAATACCCAACAGCGCGCCCACCGCGCCGACGAGACTGCCGGTCCGCTCGCTCCACCAGGCGCCGGGCGCGGTAGCGGTCGACAGCCCGAAGCGTTGGAGATGGAGCGGGCCAAGCCACACGGTCCCCCGTCCCGGGAGCACGAAGTTGATCTCCAGCCGACTGGGAAGCGGTGCCGTGCCGGTGGTGGCGTTGTAAACGAAGGGAAGCGCAAACCGCCGCCACTTCGAGTCGCCGTGCAGCGACGCGAGCATACCGCCCGCGTCCAACGTACGGCTGAAGTACCGCTCGCCATCCGGGAACAGGCTCCACATCTCGAAGTACGCCTGTCCTTCCACGGCCTCGTACCGCACCTCCCCCGTGACCACGTAGCGCGGGGTCGTGAGCGGTGGGCGATCGATCGTCACGAGATGCAGCAAGGTGCCAACCGGGCGGCCGCGGATCTGCAATGCCGTCGCCCCCTCCGGGCCCTGGCCCGGGAGCGCCGTGGCTCCGGTGACCGTGATGTGCTCCCAATCGACGATCTGCCCCTGGGCCACCGCCGTCTGCTCAGCCACCACGAGCGCCATCGCTGCGCTAGCGAGCATTCGCCTCATGTCGATCCTCCTGCTCCCGTCTGTGGGCCTGCAACAGCGAACGGAATGTCTCTCCATCGAGCCGACCATCCGCATACGCCGCGCGGAGCCGCCGCTCGAAGGGACCGGCGTCGGATGCACCGTCCAGCAACTTGACTTTCTCGATCAGTCTGTCCAGCCGGAGCCGCACGGTCGGGTACGAGATCCCGTACACGGCGGCGAGATCCTTCAGCGTCCCCGAGGCTAGAAGGAATCGCTTCAGGAACGCCAGGTCTTCCTCGTTCAGCTGCTCGATCCACGACCGCGCCATGGCGACTTTCGTTATATTAAGCTCAAGCTCAATATTATTAATACGATAACGAAAGTCAACTTTCAAAAAAATAAAGCCACGTAAGTTGTCGTGGCTCGTGGAGTTGCATGCAAGATGCGGCGTTTCAGGACGCGAGCTTTTCCTCCAGAACCCGCTGGACCAGCTTCGGGTCCGCCTTCCCCCGCGACACCTTCATCACCTGTCCCACGAAGAACGGCTGGAGCTTCGTCTCGCCCTTCTTGTACCGGGCGACCTCGGCTGGGTGCGCCGCCAGCACCTCGCTCACCCAGCCGGCGAGGACGCCGGTGTCGGCCACCTGTATGAGCCCGAGCGCCTCCGCGACGTTGCGTGGCTCCCCCCCCCGCTCCGCCACTTCCCCGAACACCCGCTTCGCCGCCTGGTGGCTGAGCGTCCCACCCCGCACCAGGCCGATGAGGTTCGCGAGGGCGCCGGCGGGCACTCGCAGGGCGGCGCCGTGGTCCTTGGAATCGGCGAGGACTTCGGTCATCACCCAGTTGGCGGCGGTCTTCGCCTCCGCTCCGGCTCGGACGACGGCCTCATAGTAGTCCGCCACGGCCCGGTCGGCGGTGAGCACCGCGGCGTCGGTGATGCTGAGCGTGTACTGCTCGACGAAGCGGTCGCGTTTCTTCGCCGGCAGCTCGGGTAGCAGCGTCTGCTGCTCCGCGATGAACTCCTCGGTCAGGACGAGCGGCGGAAGGTCCGGATCCGGGAAGTAGCGGTAGTCGTGGCTTTCTTCCTTGCTGCGTTGTGGCCGGACGCTGTTCGTCTTCGAATCGTACAACAGGGTCTGCTGCTCGATGGTCCCTCCGCCCGTGAGCACGGCGATCTGCCGATCGCGCTCCACGGTGAGGGCCTTTTCGACGTACGCGAACGAGTTGATGTTCTTCACCTCGGTCTTGGTGCCGAGGGTAGGGTCGCCGGCCCGTCGCACGGAGACGTTCGCGTCCACGCGCAGGCTTCCTTTTTCCATATCGCAGTCGGAGATGCCCGCGTACTCGAGCACCTGTTTGATGGCGTGCAGATACGCCCGGGCTTCCTGCGGCGAGCGGAAATCGGGTTCGGTCACGACCTCGATCAGAGGCACGCCGCAGCGGTTGAGGTCGATCGCCGTCTGCTTGGGAAACCGGTCGTGTAGCGACTTCCCCGCGTCCTCCTCGACGTGCAGCCGGTGGATCCTCGCGGTCGCGATGCCGCGGTCCGGCGACAGATAGGTCAGCGACCCATCAGTGGCGAGCGGCTGCTCGAATTGCGAGATCTGATACCCCTTGGGGAGATCGGGATAGAAGTAGTTCTTGCGGGCGAACACGCTGCGCGGGTGCACCGTGCACCCCAGGGCGAGCGCAGCGCGCACCGCGAGCTTCAGCGCCTGCTCGTTGGGCATCGGGAGGGCGCCCGGGAGGCCCAGACACACCGGGCAGACGTTCGTGTTGGGCGGGTCCCCGAACGCGGTCGAGCAGCCGCAGAACATCTTCGAGACGGTGCGCAGCTGCACGTGTGTCTCGAGCCCGACCACTGTTTCCCACGCCGCCATCACGCTTCCTCGCCCGCCGGGACGACTCGCTCGAGGGCATAAGCCGCCTCGAGCATCTCGTCCTCGAGAAACGCCTGGCCGATGAACTGCCCGCCGATGGGGAGGCCCTTGATGCGGCCGATGGGAATCGAAATCGCAGGGAGTCCCGAGAGGTTCGCCGTCACCGTGAAGATGTCGGACAGGTACATCGCCACGGGATCGCCCACCTTTTCACCCGCCTTGAAGGCGGGCGTCGGCGTGGTGGGGGTGAACAACAGGTCCACGCCTCGATCGAAGGCATTACGAAAGTCCTGGGCGATGAGCGCCCGCATCTGCTGTGCCTTGCGATAGTACGCGTCGTAGTAGCCCGAGGACAAGACGTACGTTCCGACCAGCACCCTCCGGCGTACCTCGGGTCCGAAGCCCATGCCCCGGGTCGTGCGGTACAGCGCGCGGACATCCGTCGCTCCGTCGAAGCGTGGGCCGTACCGGGCGCCGTCGTACCGCGCCAGATTCGACGACGCCTCCGCCGGCGCGATGATGTAATACGTGGCGACCGCATACGACGTATGCGGCAGCGAGACATCGCGCACCGCCGCGCCTTGCTCGCGCATCAGGCGGATGGCCCGGTCGCAGGCCCGCCGCACCGCTGGGTCCAGGTCCGCCGGGAAGTACTCCCGCGGGATTCCGACGACAAAGCCCTGCAGCGACTCCGGCACCGTCGGCAGGCGGAGGGGATCGCGATCCTCGCAGGTCGAGTCCCTGGGATCTCGTCCGCTGATCACGGAAAAGACACGCGCCGCGTCGTGCACGCTGCGGCCCATCACGCCGATCTGGTCGAGCGACGAGCCGAACGCGACGAGCCCGTAGCGGGACACCCGCCCGTACGTGGGCTTGATGCCTACGACACCGCACAGCGACGCCGGCTGGCGCACCGAGCCGCCGGTCTCGGAGCCGAGGGCTGCGGGGACCGCACCCGCCGCGACCAGCGCCGCCGAGCCGCCCGACGAGCCCCCGGGCACGCGCGTGCGATCGAACGGATGGACCGAGCGACCGTACGCGGAGTGCTCCGTGGACGAGCCCATGCCGAACTCGTCACAGTTCGTTTTCCCGGCGATCAGCGCGCCCGCCGCCTTGAGCTTGGCGACGGCGGTCGCTTCGTAGGGCGAGCGGTATCCCTCCAGGATCTTCGAGCCGCAGCTGGTCGTGAACTCCAGCGTGCAGATGTTGTCCTTCACGGCCACGGGCATGCCGTACAGCACGCCGGAGGGATGCGCCGCCTGGGCCTGCGCGAGCAGAGACTTGCGCAGCTCCTTGACGGGCGTGAGACAGGCGTTCAGCCGTTTCGCCTTCACGATGCGATCGGCCGCCGCCCGTGCGCTCGAGACCGCTTCCGTCGGCTCGGTCACGACGCGGGCTCCCCCTCGTCGAAGGCGCCCAGCTTGGGCACGAGGAAGAATCCGTCCTTGAAGGCGGGTGCGAGCTCCGACGGTCCGAACGCGAGCGGCGCGTGCTTCACCTCGTCGGCCCGGAATCGCACGGCGTCGGGTCCCGGCACGAAGGGCTTCACGGCCTCACTCGCGATGGCGTTGATCTGGGCGACGTAGTCGAGAATCCGCGACATCTGCTCGGCCAGGACGGGCAGCGCCTCCTCACTCACGTCGAGCTCCGCGAGGCGCGCAATCTTTCGCACTTCTGCGTCGGTCACGCTCATGCACTCTCCCACTCGCGCTCGAGCGCGGCGTACGCCACGAGCAGCTGCTTGGTTCCGACGTCCTGATCGTCGAATTCCACCGTCACCTTGAGCTCGCGGCCCGATCCGGCGACGGCACGCACCACACCACTTCCGAACTTGCGGTGCCGCACCCGTTCCCCCGTCACGTAGCGCGGCACGTCCTGCGACACCTCGACGTCCCAGTCGACGATCGGGGGCGCGACCCGGCGCGTCCGGCTCACATTGCCGCGCGCCGCGCGGTCCCACAGCGGCGTCGTGGCCCGCTCTTCCACTAGGCTCGCGGGGAGCGCGTCGAGAAACCGCGACGGCTCCGACAACTCGAGCCGCCCGTTTCGGTAGCGGGTACGGGCCCATGAGAGATACAGTTTTTGACGCGCGCGCGTGAGTCCCACGTAGCACAGACGTCGCTCTTCTTCGAGCCCTCCTGGCTCGCCCGCCGCCCGGCCCAACGGGAACAGCCCGTCTTCCAGCCCGGCGAGCGTCACGATCGACCATTCCAGGCCTTTCGCCATGTGGACAGTCATGAGCGTGACGCCTGTGGGGTCCCCGCGCCCCTGGTCGGCGGGCGTCACCAGGGCGGCTTGCGTGAGGTATCGCTCGATCAGCGACCCACTCCTCTCCCCTTCCCCAGCCTCCTCCCCGGCCTCGTCCCCGTCGTCTTCCGCCGTCTCCGCCCATTCGGCGGCGCCGGCGATGAGCTCCTGCACGTTGTCCCATCGCTCGATGCCTTCCGGGCCCTCGTCGGCCAGATACCGGTCGTACCCGACGGCGGCGACTGCTTGCTCGAGCGCCGTCGCCGGGTCCGCCCCGGCGTGCCGCGCGCGCAGCTCGTCGACCATCCGGGCGAGGCCCACGAAGGCGTCGCGCACGTTGGGGCGGATGTCTGGGATGCGGTCGGCGGCGCGGGCGGTCTCGAGCAGCGGCTTGCCCCATTGCGCCGCCGCGCGCACCAGCTGCGTGATCGACGCGTCGCCGATGCCGCGGCGCGGCACGTTCACGATGCGCGCGAACGCCTCGTCGTCCGCGGGGTTGGCGAGCAGGCGGAGGTAGGCGAGCACGTCCTTGACCTCACGGCGCTCGTAGAAGCTGACGGCGCCCACCAGCCGGTACGGGATCCCGCGAAACCGGAACGCCTCCTCGAGTGGTCGCGACTGCGCGTTGGTGCGGTACAGAATGGCCATCGCTTCGTAGGAGGCGTCGCCGTCGGCAGCCTGCCGCGCCAGTTCGCCGGCGAGCCACTCCGCTTCGTCGCGCTCGTCCGCGGCGGTGAGGAGCGTGACGGGTGCGCCACCCTGCTGCGCCGTGAAGAGCGTCTTCCCCAGCCGGCCTGTGTTCTCCGCGATGACGCCATTGGCGGCGTCGAGGATCACCTGCGTGGAACGGTAGTTCTGCTCCAGCTTGATGAGCGTGGTGCCGGGGAAGTCGCGTTGGAACGACAGCATGTGGCGCACATCGGCGCCCCGCCACCCGTAGATCGCCTGGTCGTCATCCCCGACCACGCAGAGATTCCGGTGCACGCTCGCGAGCTGCCGCACCAGCCGGTACTGCGCCGCGTTGGTATCCTGAAACTCGTCGACGAGAACGTGCTGAAACCGTGTCTGCCAGTACACCAGCCGCTCCGGATGCTCGGCGAACAGCGTGAGCGGCAGCAGCAGCAGGTCGTCGAAGTCCATCGCGTTGGCCTGCCGCAAGCCGGGGCCCAGCGCGGCGTAGATGTCCGCCGCGACCCGCTCGAGCGGGCTGTCGGCGGTCGCCCCCAGCTCCTCAGGGAGGAGCATGCGGTTCTTCGCCCCCGAGATGATCGCGTGGATGGCGCGAGGCGGATTCGCCTTGGGAGAGAGACCCCGCTCCTCGAGCAGCCGCTTGATGAACGACTCGGAGTCGTCCTGATCGTAGATCGTGAAATTGGGGCCGAAGCCGAGTAGCGGAGCCTCGCGACGCAGCAGCCGCGCCGACAACGAATGGAACGTCCCAATCCAGAGGCCGCGCGGGTCGGCGCCGAGCAGCGCGGCCACGCGCGTGCGCATTTCGCCGGCGGCCTTGTTCGTGAACGTCACCGCGAAGATGCGCGACGGCGCCACGCCGCGCTCGCGGATCAGATGCGCGATGCGGGCGGTCAGGACGCGCGTCTTTCCCGAGCCTGCCCCAGCGAGCACCAGCAGCGGTCCGTCGGGATGCAGCACGGCCGCCGTCTGCGCCGGGTTGAGCGGCAGCGTCACGAGGCACCCACGAGAGGGAATTCCAGCACGAACTCGGCCCCTTCGCTGCCGCTCCCGGCCCCACTCCCCCCTCCCCCCCCG
>DATEGE010000154.1:0-6119 GCA_035280265.1 Gemmatimonadales bacterium
GCAGCCGCTGCATCAGCCCGTTGTCGGTATGATCCGTCGCAGGGCGATCCAGCCACCGTGGCGCAAGTGCGGGTGGGTGCGCGCGATCGCCACGGCCTGCGCCTCGTCCGCCACGCGAATGATGAAGAACCCGTCGATCACTCCCTGAGCGCTCACCGCATCTCCTGACTCCACCCGTACCCCCTGCGGCGTGTCGCGCAGGAGGTGCGCGTTGAGAGCGAGCGCCTTGCCCTGGGCACCTACGCCGCGCGCCCGCAGGCCTGCTGCCCACGCATCGTATTCCGCTTCGTATAGAGCCATTTCCACTGCGTTTGACCGGTCGAGCTGGAAGTCGCGTCCCTCGTACAACAGCAGCAGGTATTGCGGACGGGTATCTGAAGGGGGCGTGACCGAGCGGCGGCCAATCCCTACACCCGTTGAGAAGAGGAGGATCGCAGCGGCAATTGCAACTGCCGCCAGCCTCAGCGGGCGCCAGACGGGTCTCGTGCTTCGTAGCGACCCCCGCTCCCGGAGCGACTGCATGATACGCCCCTTGAGATGGGGCGGCGGCACCGCCTCCTGCTCGAGGACGTGCAGTGGATCGTCGATGTCGTGGCTCACGGAGACGCTCCCGGTGGTTCGAGCGCCCGCCGCAGCGCGCGGCGTGCGCGAAATAGTTGGCTCTTGGAAGTGCCAGGCTCGATGCCGAGCAGATCGGCGATCTCCTGGTGGGTATATCCTTGCACGTCGTGGAGGACGAACACCTGCCGGAAGCCGTCGGCGAGACCGGCGATCGCCCGCTCGAGGTCGAGCCGTTCATAGCTGCCTCGCAGCGCTGCGTCGTCCGCCCCGGTAGGGGGCGCGAGCTCTTCAACAGGCTGCGCGTTACGCCTGCCGACTCGGTCGCGCTCGTGGGCGCATCGTATCACGAACGCGGAGAGCCAGGTGCGCAGCGCCGCGCGCCATTCGAACGTCGCGAGGCGTTCGACGGCCCGCACCCAGGCATCGTGCGTGACGTCCTCGGCATCCGCCGCCGAGCCACCGGTGAGCCGCAGCGCCAGTCGATAGAGCGCGGGGGTATGACGGTCGTACAGAGACGCGAAGGCCCGCTCGTCGCCCCGTTGCAGTACGGCCTCTACGAGGAGGCGGTCGTCGTCGGTGGTCACCGCTCCGTCGCGCTACCTCCGGCGGGTTGCAGGAAATCACGGACGACGATCATCACATTCGCCAGCGGGCTCCCCTCCCACTGGACGAGCGCGGTCTTTCCATCGCTTCCTGTCTTCCCCAAGCCGAGCTCGGCCGCCGTGACATAAGGCATGTAGAGCATCAGATGCGGGTACCAGTGACCCGTGGGTTTGCCGTCATCGTCGAAGAGACTTTGATCGGCGGACATCATGTAGCACAGAGCCGGCCGCCGCGGCAAGTGGAACCGTCCGCTCGCCAAGCCGTCGGCGATTTCCCGATCGGTTTCTGGCACCGAGTGCCCCTGGTGCAGGAGCGCAATGCGATGCATCTCCAACGCCATAATCGTAGCGGCCCCCTCGGCGTTAAAGCATTCCGGCGCAACCGTCTCGACCCGGTCACGGTCGACGTAGCACGCATTGCCGTTCGTGCCGTGCACGGCGATCTCGTACTCCTTGTCGCGGAGTACGTAGATCGTCGCGGAGTCGGAGACTGCGGGAGGCGCCGCACTCCGAGCCAGGGCGATCTCCCGGGGGCGGGGCAGCAGCGGGCGGCGGCCCGACTGGCCGGTTCCGGGACGCTGCGCGGGAAGCGATGCGGCCCACATGGTGAGTGCAGAGAAGACGAGAGCGAGGGGACGCACAGCGGGCCTCCGGTAGGGGGATGACATTAGTGCGGGTGGCAGGTCGAAGGGTTGCATGAGGCACGCGCGCCGTCCGCACCACTCGCGCGCTGAGAGCGCGCGCTCGGCCGGGGGTGCGGCCTTAAAGGGCGCGCTCCGCGCCGAGCCCGGGCTCTCAGCCCGGGTAACGGCCGAGGGACAGTCGCGCGCGGCTGACCCCGGGGCGACGCCCGGGGGACAAAATGTGAGGAGCGTGTCAATGTTCCGTCCCGACGCGCAACGCTCAGCCGCTGTAGGGCATCCAACCGGGTATCCTCTCCCGTGACCACCATGTCGAGACTCACCGTCCTTCTCGCCGTGCTGTGTGCCCCTTCCTTAGTAGCCCAGAACATCCACCCCACGCCGCCGCCCGAAGTCTGGGCGGTGCCGCTGCACGAGGAGATTCATCTGGACGGCCGGCTCGACGAGGCGGTCTGGCACACGGCGCCGGCGGCGACCGGCTTGCGTCAGGCGCAGCCGCATGAGGGTGAGCCGGCGACGCAGCGCACGGAGGTTCGCTTCGCGTTCGACGGGGCCGCGCTGTACGTCGGCGCGCGCATGTACGATGACTCCGGAGCGAATGGCGTCCGCACCCGGCTGGTGCGGCGCGACGCCGACATGAACTCCGACTATCTCGAGGTGATTTTCGATACCTACCACGATCACATCGGGCGACTGTTCTTCCAGGTCAATCCCTCGGGCGTGAAATACGATGCTAATGGGTTGGGCGGCGGGAGCGACCCGTCGTGGGATCCGGTGTGGGAAGTGAAGACCACCATCGACTCGCTCGGCTGGACGGCGGAGATGCGCATTCCGTTCTCCCAGCTGCGCTTTCCATCCACCAAGGACGAGCAGACCTGGGGGCTGCAGATCTGGCGTCAAGAAAATCGCCTCAACGAGCTGTCGCAGTGGGCCTTCTGGAAATTGAACGAAACAGGCGGGCCGTCCAAGTTCGGGCATTTGCACGGGCTCGTGATCACGAGCGCGCCCGGCCGGGCCGAGTTGTTGCCGTACGTCGTGGGGCGCTCGTCCAACGTCCCCAATACGGCCGGCGATCCGTTTTCGACGCCGCACGCGATGGACGGGCGCGTGGGGTTCGACGGGCGCGTCCTGCTCGCGTCGAACCTCACGCTCACCGCGACGGTGAACCCGGACTTTGGACAGGTCGAAGTCGATCCGGCCGTGGTCAACCTCACCGACTTCGAGACGTTTTTGGACGAGCGGCGCCCGTTCTTCGTGGAGGGCGCCGGCTACTTCGGGCTGGGCGGCTTGAGCTGCTTCTTCTGCTCCAACGTGTCGAGCCTGTCGCTGCTCAGCACGCGGCGCATCGGTCGCGCGCCGCAGCTGACAGCGTACCGCGACTCACTCGACCAATTCGTCGACGAGCCGCAGAACACCACCATCCTCGGCGCGGCGAAGTTGACCGGTCGCACGCCGGGCGGCTGGTCGATCGGCGCGCTCGACGCGGTCACGCGGCGCGAGCGGGCGCTGGTGCAGCGCAGCGACAGCACGCGGGTCCGCTACACGGTGGAGCCCCTCACCAATTACTTCGTGAGCCGCGTGACAAAGGACCTGGGCGGTGGCACGACGCAGATCAAAGTGATGGGAACTTCCGTCTACCGCAGCCTCGGCGACTCGTTCGCACTCAGCAACCTGACCCGGCTCAGCCATGCGCTCGGCGTCGGTGTCACTTCGTGGTGGGGCAAGCGAACGTATGATCTCAACCTGCAGCTCGCGGGCACGGAGATCGCCGGTGACACGGCGGCGATCCGCCAGGTACAGACGTCGCCGCGCCACTACTTCCAGCGCCCCGATCGCGGCGTACTGCTGGACCCGACTCGCACCTCACTGACGGGACTGGGCGCGTATGCGCGCGTGGCGCGGGATAACGGCAGCCTGCAGTGGGAAGTGTCCGGCAACATGCGCACGCCCGCCTACGACAACAACGACATCACGTTCTTCTCGCGCGGCGACTACATCTGGATGAGCGGTAACATCCTGCCGCAGTGGACCAAGCCCACGAACTGGTATCGGCAGCTCTTGTTCATTCTGGGCGGGCAGCAGCAGTACAACTTCGAGGGCGATTTGACGGGCCGCCAAGCCCAGCTGTACGCCCAGATGCAGACGCTCGGTTATTGGAATATCAGCAGCTTCTGGATCCACCGGCCGGGTGTGCTCGACGACCGGCTGACGCGCGGCGGGCCCGTGGTGCGCCACCCGGGCAGGGAGGATTTCTACCTCAACGTCGCCACCGATTCGCGCCGCAAGGTGGTGGCCAATACGGTCGGCGATATCAGCTGCGATCAGGAAGGGTACTGCAACCGCAGCGTCAGCCTGCAATTACAGGTGCGGCCAGCCTCCAACGTGCAACTCACCCTGGGCCCCTCATACAGTCGCGCCGCGACCGGCGCGCAATACGTGACGACCGTGCCGGACACATTCGCGCGGGCGTTCTACGGCAACCGCTATGTCTTTGCGCAACTGGTCGAGAAGACCGTCGCAATGGAGACACGGCTCAACGTCACGTTCTCGCCCGTGCTGACGCTCGAGCTGTACATGCAGCCGCTCATTGCCAGCGCCGCGTACTCGCAATACCGCGAGTTCGCGGCGCCGCGCGCGCAACACAAGCTCGTCTACGGAGTGGACGTCGGCACGGACTCGGTCGTCGCGGGGTCGCCCCAGCAGCACTGGATCGACCCCGATGGCCCCAATGGCCCCGCACCCAAGTTCGAGATCGACGATCCGAGCTTCACGCTCCGCTCGCTGCGCGGCAACGCGGTGCTGCGGTGGGAATACCATCCGGGATCGACCCTCTTCCTGGTGTGGACGCGGAGCGGGTCGTCCCAGCTGACGCGCGGCGACATCGACTTCCGCGCTGACGCGGGCGCGCTGTTCCAGGGTCCCTCGGCGAACATCTTTCTCCTGAAGGTGAACTACTGGCTGGGGATCTAGCCTCGCCCAGCGCTGATCACCTTCAGAGGGCGGTAGAGGTCGGTAGAGGTCGGTAGAGGTCGGTAGAGGTCGGCGCTCGGCCGGGTGTGCGCCCTTAAGGGCACGCTTGGCGCCGAGCCCGGGCTCTCAGCCCGGGTATCCCGAACCAACATCACCTTGTGTGCTATTGAGCCAGACCCCGGGTCGTCCGACTCCGGAGCCATGTCCCGGGGTCATTGGAGATCTGGGGGATCTCTCAGAATTGTCGCGCTGATTCGCGCGCTGAGAGCGCGCGCTCGGCCGGGGGTGCGCCCTTACAGGGCGCACTCTGGCGCCAAGCCCGGGCTCTTAGCCCGGGATTCCTCATTCGAGGCGACAGCCGCCCGCGTCGAGCTCGCCCGTCTTATTGCCGCACGCGCACGGCGTCCGCGATCACCACCGAGCCGGCCGCGCCGCGCCGCAGCAGGGCGACGCGATTCCACCCCGCCGGAAACGTCCACGCGCCCAGGGTGTGCCAGCTCCCCCCGCCAGAGCGCTGATCGAGCGCCACGCTCGCGATCGTCGCGCCGGCAACGGAGATCACGACGTAGGTCGCCTGCGCGGATCGGTTGGTGCCGCTCGTCCAACGGGCGTCGAGCGTGCGGGCGCCGGGCGCCGGGACCCGGAAGGAGAACACGGCGCTGTCCGTCGCGGTGGGATCGGTGGGCGCCCAGCGATACCCGCCGCCGTAATAGTCGGGCGTCGTGTCCGCGGCCTGCCACCCCGCCGGCACCGCCACCGCCGCGACGCTGGCATCGTTGAACGACGTCGAGTCGTCCACCACCACTTCCCCGCACAGCGCCTGCACGCGATGCAGGTAAGCGATCCACGGCCAGTTGGGCCCCGGGTCGGTGCGGTTGGCCGGCTGGAGCTGGCCGTGCCCGACGATGTGCTGCCAGTCGCGCGGGATCCCCCGGCGGCGCGTCACGTCGCACACCAGGGCGGCCGAGCGGTCGAGCTGCGCCGCGGGGAACGAGTCCTGCGACGCGAAGCCCGCGTGCTCGACGCCTACGGTGAAATGGTTCGCCTGCACGCCGTTCAGCCAGCAGTCGTGTCGGCGGTTGAGCGTGCAGTCGTACAACGCGGCGATGTGCCAGGCGCGGTTGCGCTCGAGCACGAGCTGCGAGATCTCGCTCCCGTCTTCGCTCACGACATAGTGGGCGCTCGCTTGCGAGGCGGTATTCACGAGCCAGCTCCAGCAGCTGGGATAATTGCTCTCACAGGTGTGGATGATGACCATGTGGGGCACGCCGGTCGAGTCAGCCGCCCGCTGGTCGAAGTTGGGGGACGGCCGCCAGACGGCGGGCGCGTAGTCGGGTGCACCGCC
>DATEGE010000155.1:0-21933 GCA_035280265.1 Gemmatimonadales bacterium
CGCCCCGTGGGCTCACTCCACCACGCGGCCCCGCGCCTCCCAAGGCGGGCGCCCCGCCGCGACCGGCGGCGAAGCCGCCCGCGCCAAAGCCACGCCGTCCGCTCAAGCTGCCGCGGTGGTTAGCGCGCGCGCAGCGCTTGCTGCTCCAACCCGCTCAGGAGTGGGCGACGATTGCCGGGGAGTTCACGAGCCCTGGACCGATCTACTGGCGCTATGTCGTCCCTATGGCGGCGATCGGACCGGTCGCCGGGACGATCGGAGGCATCGTGTTCGGCGAACGGGGCAGCCTGCTCACGTTCGGCACTCTGCCCATCAGCCTCGGCACCGCCGTGCAAACGGGGGTACTGGAGTTCGTGCTCAACCTGCTTGGCACATTCGGCCTCGCCGTAGGGATCGACGTGATCGGAGGCTCGATCGGGGCACAGCGCAACCGCGTGCAGGCCCTCAAGGTCGCGGCTTACGGCAGCACGCCCTACTGGCTCGCCGGTGTGTTTGCCCTGTTCCCGCGGATCGAGCCGCTCGGAATGCTGGCGGGACTCTACAGTATCCGGCTGTTCGCGGCGGGAGTCGGGCCCGTCATGAAGGCGCCGCGCGACAAGATCGCCGCGTACGCGCTGCTCACGAGCATCACGGCGGTACTACTGGTCTTGGTGATCACGGCGATCATCACCCGGCTCGTCGTCGCCTAGGGGCGCTCTCGGAACGCGGCCCGCGCAACGCCTCCCTCGCGGGCCAGGAGCGGAGCCGCGGCCGCGAGACCCACCGCCGCGAACAGGGCGAGTACCACGCAATCGACTCCTACCGGCAGCTCGCCCCCATACCCGGTGCTCGCCCACGGTGCGAGCAGCGCGTGCTTCAACAGATCCACTCCGTAGGCCAACGGGTTCAGGTAGGCCAGCAAGCGCAGCGCGGGCCCGAGGTGGCGCACAGGATACAATGCGCCGGAGAGAAACAGCATCGGGAAGACCACGAAGTTCATCACGCCCGCGAAATTCTCGATCGAACGGATCGTAGCCGCGAGCACCACTCCAAGCCCGCCAATCGCCAGGCTCGAGAGCACGAGCGCCGTGAGACCGAGGAGCGCTCCAGGGACGGTGGGGGCGAGATGCACCAACGGCAGGAGAATCGCGGCGACCGCGAGCGCTTGAATCGTGCCGAGCAGGGCGGCCCCCAGCGTCTTGCCGAGCGCGATCGCGCGCCGCGGGATCGGCGCGACGAGCATCATGCGGAGTACACCGGCGTCGCGGTCGGTGACGGTGGAAAGCGCCGCCAGCAGCGCGCCGAACATCACGACCATGCCGAGCAGGCCGGGGGCCATGTAGACGCGGTAGTCGACCTCGCTCCGGCCCGCGAACACCGCGGCGAATCCCGCTCCCGCGAACAGCAGCCAGACGAACGGACGCGCCAGGCTCGCCAGCGCCCGGCCGCGCTGGCGGAGGAACCGCACCAGCTCGCGCACCACGATGCCGTAGACGGCGCGCATGATCAGTCCCTGTCGCCCAACGGGTGGCCCGTACGCGCGAAGAACACCTCCTCGAGGGAAGCGACCTGCGCCTCGCGCTTCAAGTCGGCGGGTGTGCCGAGGGCCGCCAGTCGACCGCGATCGAGCACGGCCACCCGGTCGCATGGCTCCGCTTCCTCGACGTAGTGGGTGGTGAGAAACACGGTCAGCGCCAACGTGGTGCGCTGCAAGCGGATCAGCTCCCAGAGGGAGCGCCGCGCCCGCGGGTCGAGCCCCGCAGTGGGCTCGTCGAGGAACAACACGCGGGGTTGGTGCAGCATGCCGCGCGCGATGTCGAGGGCGCGCCGCTCGCCGCCCGACAGTGTCCGGACGGCGCTCCGGCGCCGGTGATCGAGCCCGAACTGGCTCAGCAGCGCGTCGATGCGCGGCTCGGCCAGGCGGCCGGGGAGGTTCCACAACCGCGCCGCGAAGCGCAGGTTCTCCTCCGCCGTGAGATCGCGATCGAGGGTGGTCTCCTGAAACACGAGCCCGATGCTGCGCCGCACCGCGAGCCCATCGCCGCGAACGTCGTGTCCAGCCACTAACGCCGTACCACGGGAAGGCCGAAGCAGGGTCGCGAGCAGATGCACCGTGGTCGTCTTGCCGGCACCATTCGGACCAAGGCAGGCGAAGAACTCGGCCTCGCGCACCTCGAGGTCGAGGCGGTCGAGCGCGCGGATCGAGCCGAAGTCCTTGCCAAGACCGCGCGCGTCGATCGCGGCGCCGGTCATTCCTTCGCGGCGAGGGCGCGCGACGCCGGCGCCGCGCGATAACTCCATTGGGCCAGCCCCGAGCTGGTCGCCGGGGCCTGCTCTGCGGTCGCGATAGCCGCATCGATCAAGTGTCGATGCGGGGACAGCGAGCACACGGGATCGGTGACCGACGCGTCGCCCGCTACCAGGAAGGCCTGGCAGCGGCAGCCACCGAAGTCCTGCGACTTCCGCGGGCACGAGCGGCACGGCTCAGGCATCCAGGCATCCCCGCGAAACCGGGTGAACGCCTCCGACTGCTCCCAGATCCAGGCGAGCGGCCGGTCGCGCACGTTGTCGAATCGGACGGTGGCGATGCGCCCCGCCGCGTGGCACGGCCACACCTCCCCCGCGGGAGTCACGGTCATGTAGGCACGACCCCAGCCGCCCATGCAGGGCTTGGGAAACTGCTCGTGGTAGTCGGGCAGCACCCACACGATCTCGAGTCTGGACCCGAGCCGGGCACGCTCACGTTGCACGACCTGCCACGCCTCGTCGAGTTGCGCCCGCGTGGGCATCAGCGCGTCACGATTGTGCAGCGCCCACCCGTAGAACTGCGTATTGGCGAGCTCGATGCGCTCGGCACCGAGCGACTCGGCGAGGTGGATGAGTTGCGGGACTTGGTGGAGGTTACGGCGGTGCAACACCACGTTGACGGTGAGCGGGAAGCCCAGCTCGCGAGTGAACTGATAGGCCGCGATCTTGTCACGGTACGAGACCGTCCCGGCGACCTCGTCCGACAGCTTCGCGTCGGCGCCCTGAATGCTGATCTGGACGTGGTCGAGGCCCGCGTGCTTCAGCGTCGCCAGACGCTCCCGTGCGAGCCGGTAGCCGGACGTGATCAGCGACGTGTACAGGCCGAGTCCGCGCGCGGTGCGCACCAGCTCCTCCAAGTCCGGCCGCAGCGTCGGCTCGCCACCGGAGAGCCCGAGCTGCAGGACGCCGAGCGCGCGCGCCTCACGGAACACCCGGCACCACTCCTCCGTCGAGAGCTCGTGCTTGAAGCGCGCGCCCGCGAAGTCGATGGGGTTGGAGCAGTACGGGCACTGCAGCGGACACCGGTACGTCAGCTCGGCGAGCAGCCAGAGAGGCTTAGGGTCCATACACGACCAGTCCCTTGGCCGCGAGCCCCTCGAGGAACGCGCCGATGTCGCGCTCCAGCCCGCTGGCGCCGTAACGTCGCTCCAAGGTGACCACGATCTCGGCGAGCGTGCGCTGTCCGTCGCACAGCGCGACGATCTCGAGACCGGTGGCATTGAGGGCCACGAGCCCCTCCGGGTAGAGCAGTACATCGCGTCCCCGCACCTCGTCGCGCTGAAGCCGTGCCTTGGGATGTAGCCGCGGCGTGGCGGTGGACGTCACGGGTATCACGGGTCGCTTCCGCTCGGGAGCGGTCCCCGTTCCACCGCGTCCAGTAGGCACCACAGGACATCACACTTGAAGTGCAACGCCGCCACGGCGCGCTCTTGCGCGTCGCGGGTCTGGGACCGTTCGGTCAGCAGTGCCAGCGCGTAGTCGGCGTCACGCGGCGCCTGGATCAGGCGATTCTTGAAGTATTGCAGACCCTGCGGGTCCACCCACTTGTAGTGACTGAGCATCGCCGCGAGCCGTTCCTTCACGATCAGCGGTGCGAACAGCTCGGTGAGGGAGGAGGCGACCGACTCGAGCCACGGCTTGAAGCGACAGAAGTTGACGTACCCGTCCACGGCAAAGCGCACACCGGGGAGTAAATGCCGCTGCGACAGCAACTCGTCGCGCGCCACACCCATCGCTTTACCCAAGCGGAGCCACGCCTCGATCCCGCCTTCCTCGCCCGGCCGCCCGTCGTGGTCGACGATCCGCTGGATCCAGTGTTGGCGGACCTCGCGCTCGGGACAGTTCGACAGAACGAGCGCGTCCTTCACCGGGATGGAGATCTGATAGTAGAAGCGGTTCGCAACCCAGCGCTGTAGCTCCTGGCGGGACAGCTCCCCTCGATGCATCCGTTGATTGAAGGGATGGAGATGGTGGTAGCGGCGCTCGAGCACGTCGCGAAGCCGGTGGACGAATTCGTCTCGCGACCACGGAGCTTCACCGTGGGTCGCCTGCGACGTCGCAGCCGTCACAGCTCGAACTCCATGCCGTCCTCTCCGACCACGACGCCGGCCGCCTCGACCAGGGCCCGCTCAGCCGAGCTACGACACAACAGCGGGTTGGTGTTGTTGATGTGCACCAGCACCGTACGCTTCGCCCCGAGTCGCGGCAAAAGGTCCAAGCTGCCGCCGGCGCCGCCCACCGGTACATGACCCATGTCGCGAGCGGTCGGTGCGTCCACGCCGGCCGCGCGAAGCTCGTCATCCGACCAGAAGGTGCCATCGAACAGCAGCACGTCGGCGCCGGCGGCAACGCGTCGCACCGCGTCATCCACCGCGCTCGCGGTCGGAATGTAGGCGAGCGTGCCGCCGGTACGCTCGTCGGTGATCCGCAAGCCGACGTCGAACGTCGCCGACGGAGCGGACCGCGCGTAGCGTGGAGGGCGGCGGGCCAGCGCCGTGGCCGAGCAGCAGATGCCAAGCGGCGATCCGGAGCTGTCAGTCAGCGCGACAGGGCGGTCTACATCGAGCGCCCGCGACTCCACGCCGACGTAGGCCGAGAGCACGCGGTAGAGCGGCCACTGGTCGTCGAGTAACGCGGTCACGCCGTCGGGGGCGTACACGGGGAGCGGCGTGGCACTCTCGCGCAGGAGCAGCAAGCCGAGCGTGTGATCGATCTCGCCGTCGGTCAGGACCACGGCGGCCACGGGACTCCCGCGTGAGGCGGAGAGCGGGGGCCAGAGAGAGCGGTGAGCGGCGAGCTGGCTGCGCAGGTCGGGGGAGGCGTTGAGGAGCAGCCAGCGCTCACCGTCCGCGCTGAGCGCTACCGATGATTGCGTGCGGCTTTCCCCATCCTGTCGAGCCGCCGCGCACTGCCGGCAGCCGCAGTTCCATTGCGGGACTCCGCCTCCCGCCGCCGAGCCGAGGATGATCACGTGCATCGAACAAAAGGGCCGGGTTCGTCACCCGGCCCCTCCCCATAGTCGTAACAGGGGGTTCAGGCGTTGCCGGCGTAGGCGCCGACTTCCATCCCCAGCTCGACGACCTCGAACTCAGGCTTCGTCCACGACATTTGGCATCCTCCAGGAAACAACGGTGGTGGTCGACCACGCAAACCGC
This sequence comes from Gemmatimonadales bacterium, assembly GCA_035280265.1. GTDB lineage: Bacteria > Gemmatimonadota > Gemmatimonadetes > Gemmatimonadales > GWC2-71-9 > AG41. Next base: position 5,442 of record DATEGE010000155.1, read on the forward strand.
TTTTGGAAAGAGCACGCAACGTGCCAGTATCATCACAACGGCTCAGCGACGACTCAACCTATTTTCGCACAGCGAGTTGGGCTCCGCCGCCTACCGAGCGCCGAGGCCACTCCAGTGCGGGAATTCACCCACTTTGGGTGTAGTCACCCACCCAGGTTGAACTTCTTCAACCGGTAGCGAAGGGTGTCGCGCGAGATGCCGAGCCGCTGCGCCGCCTTCGTCTGGTTGCCGCCCGCCTCCCGCAACGCCTCCTGGATGATCGCCTTCTCCCAGTGAGCAAGATCGACGCCCTGCGGGGGCAGCGCAGATGTACTCGCGGGCGGCGGCGCTTGGTGGTCCGGACTGGTGAGCGACAAGTGCTCGACGTCGAGCACCGGCCCCTGGCTCCATAACACCGCGCGCTCAATGACGTGGCTGAGCTCGCGAACGTTACCGGGCCAAGGGTACGCGAGCATCATGTCGCGCGCCGCGGCGCTGATCTCGCGCACTTGCTTGCCGTAGCGGGCGTTGAATGCTCGGAGATAGTGTGTGGCGAGGAGCACCACATCCTCACCGCGCTGGCGCAGCGGCGGTACCTCGAGCACGATCACGGCCAGGCGGAAGTAGAGGTCTTTCCGGAACCGCTCCTCGCGCACCTCACGTTCCAGGTCACGGTTGGTCGCGGCGATGATGCGGACGTCGATCTTGCGCTCCCGCACGCTCCCCACGCGCCGCACGGCGCGTTCCTCGATGGCGCGGAGCAGCTTCCCCTGAACCGCGAGGTCGACGTCGCCGATCTCGTCGAGAAAGACGAACCCTCCTTCGCCCGCTTCGACGAGGCCGGGTTTCGATTCTTTGGCGTCGGTGAACGCGCCGCGCTCGTAGCCGAACAGCTCCGCCTCCATGAGCGTGGCCGGTAACGCGGTGCAGTTGACTTCGATGAAGGGCTTGGTGGCGCGCGGCCCAGAGGCATGGATGGCACGTGCCAGCAATCCCTTGCCGGTGCCCGTCTCGCCGGTGAGCAATACAGGCGGGGTTTCGCTCAGCGCGGCGATCTGCCGAGCTCGATCGAGCACGGCGCGGATCGCCGGCGACTCGCCCACCATCTCTTCGAAGCCCACGTCCCGGGCCGCGCGCCGACGGTAGTAGGACAGCTCCTGCTGCAACAGGCGGTGCTCGCGCGCGCGATCGGCGAGCAGCTTCAGCTCCTCCAGGTCCACTGGCTTCTTGACGTAATCGAAGGCGCCCAGCTTCATAGCCTCCACCGCGCCCTCGATCGAGCCGTAGGCCGTCACGACGATCACCGGGATCACCGGATCGAACTCGCGAATGCGCTTGAGGAGATCGAGCCCGTTCATGCCGGGCAGCCGCACGTCGGCGAACACGACGTCGGGCTGCAGGCTGTCGAGCAGCCGCAGCGCGTGCTCCCCCGAGCCAGCGACCTCGGCCTCATAGCCGTGGTCGGCGAGGAACGCCTTGGCCGACCGAGCCAGCGTCTGCTCGTCGTCCACGATCAGCACGGTGGCGCCGCTCATGCGATCCCTCGCGCCGGCTCGGCGGCCACCGGCAGCCAAATCCGAATGGTGGTGCCCTGTCCTACGGTGCTCTGAATCGCGAGCCTGCCGCCCGTCTCTTCCACGAAACGCTTGGCGATGGCGAGCCCGAGCCCGGTGCCTTCCGGTCGCGTGGTGAAGAACGGCTCGAACACATTTGGCAGGACCTCCGCGGGAATCCCGCCGCCGGAATCCGAGATCTCGAGGGTGACGCCGATCCGGTCCTTCCCGGGCTCCGCGCCGTCGCTTCGGGCGTCGATCTGGAGACGTCCCCCTTCCGGCATGGCGTCGAGGGCGTTCGATACGATCTCGGTGAGCGCCTGCTCCAGCCGCATCGGGTCGACGACGATCTCGGGGAGCGCCGACGCCACGCTCACGACCAGCTCGACGCCGCGTCGTCGGAGCAACTCCCCGAAGCCGGAGAGTGCGCCGTCCACCAGCGCCTGCACGCTCTCGCGCCGTGGGTGCAACGACGCGGGCCGTGAGAACGTCAGTAAGTGCGCGATGCGTTGATCGAGCCGATCCACCTGCTCGACGATGGCGCTCAGCGCTTCGCGCGTCGCCGGGGTGGCGGCGTCGACGCGGTGCTGCGCGAGCTGCGCGGCCGCCCGCAGGCTCGCCAACGGATTGCGGAGTCCGTGCGCCACTGCCGCCGCCATCTGTCCGATCGACGCCAGCCGCTCCGACTGGACCAGCTGGGCGCGCGATTGCCGCAGCTGCTCCGTCATCTGCGCGAAGGCGCGCGCGAGGTCGCCGATTTCGTCGCGCCCGCGCGCCTCGATGGAGCGGTCCAGGTCGCCCGCGCCGACGAGCGCCATGGCGTCCCGCAGCCCGTTGAGGGGGCGCACCAGGCTGCGTGAGATGAGCCAGGACGCTACGAGACCGGCGACCAACGCGAGGCCGATGATGACCCACAGCACACGGCGCTCCGTCTCGACGATCGCCGCGACCTGCGTAAAGGCGCGCTGCACGCTGAACTCGCGGGCCTGGCGATAGATCTCGCGGTTCACTTCCGCCAGGGCCGGCTGGAGACGCTCGACCAGCTCCCGGCGCGCCATGAGAGACGCCGCCTGGCGCTGCCCGCTATCGTACAGTTTGAACACGCGACCGGCGACCGCGTGCAAGTCCGCTTCGATGTTCCTGACGCCGTCCGCGAACTTCATCTCACCAGGTGGCAACCCCTCCGCCCAGCGGTCCAGCCAGTAGGACACGACCTGCTCGGTGAGCGGGAACTCCTGCTTGGCCGCCGGATCGCCGCCCAGGTAGCGCCACACCACCTGGGTCTGATTGAACATGGCGTTCTCGACCTCCGCGTAGGTGCGGGAGCGGGCCAGGCGGCGGCCGAGGTCCTCGAGCGTGGCGCGCTCGAACGCGTTGGTGCGGATCGCCTGCAGCCCCACGAGCAGTGCGGGGAGCACCATGAGCGAGAAGCCGAGCAGCAGTTTGCGCTGAAGGGTCACGAGTCGGGTCGAGTGCGCACGCCCTTCATTCTAGGGGGCGGCCTGCGCCTGCGTCAGAGCCTCATCCAGCGTCTCGAGCGTGCGGTCCACCGTTGGATCGTCGTGCGCGAGGGACACGAAATTGTACGCCGTGCGCTTGAACAACAGCCCCCGCGCGGCGCACGCCTGCGCCACCGCCTGCGACACCCGCTCGCTCGCGAAGTGCAAGAAGCACATCTCCGCGACCCCAGCCACTCCGGTCACCACGTCGCCATGCTGCCGATGCAGCCGATGCAGGCCATGCAGCAGCCGGGTGCCGACACGGTGGAGGTGCCCGCACACGTCCTCCCGGACGAACACGTCGAGCGTGGCGCGCGCCGCGGCGAGCGCCACGCTCTCGGTCGCGAGGGTCGAGGAGATCCATGTGCGCGTCACGGCCGCCATCTGGTCCGCCCGCCCCCCGACGACGGCGAGGGGGAACCCGTTCGCGATCGCCTTCCCGAGCACCGCGAGGTCGGGGCGTACGCCGTAGCGCTCGGCGGCCCCGCCGAGCGCGAGCCGAAACGCGGTCTTGATCTCGTCGAATACCAGCACCGCTCCCACGCGCGTCGTCTCGGCGCGCACCGTCTCGAGCCATTCGCGCATGGGCTCGACGACCACGAGCGGCTCCACCACGACCACCGCCAGGCGATCGCCCGCCTCGCGCATCAACCGCCGCGTTCCTTCCACGTCGTTGAACGGGATCTCCGCATAGAGCGCCCGCGTCGCCTGCGGCACCCCTTCCCCACCCTGGCACCAGTCGAGCCAGCCGTGATACCCGCATCCGAGCACGCGCTCGCGCCCGGTCGCCACACGGGCGATTCGCACGGCCGCAGCCACCGCCTCGGCCCCGGTCTTGAGAAACCGAACCCGCTCGAGCCACGGGATTCGGCTCGACAGCGCCTCCGCGAGCTCCTCCTCGAGCACCGGCGGGACCGGCCCCGCCACACCGGCTGCCATCGCCTGCGCCGCCGCCTGATTGACCTCGGCGTGACCGTAGCCGAGCGCCACGGCGCCGAGCGCCATGACGTAGTCCGTGTACTCACGCCCGGCCGCATCCCACACACGACAGCCCGCCGCGCGGGTAAGCCGCGTGGGCAGCTCTCCCCCGACCTCGTCCGGCCCCGGCCCTACGCCGAACAAGGCCTCAGGTCGCTTGCTACCGGTCGACGTGAACCCCGGAACGCGCCAGTCGCTCACCGTATTTCACCACCTCGATGGCCATCGCCCGCAGCAGCTTTGCCTCGCGCTCGTCGAGCGGGGTGCGGTGAATCACCTCCCGCACCGTGCGCATCACGCCCTCGACCTGGCGCGTCTTGAAGAAGCCGATCACGCGCAGCGCGGCTGCGACGTCGGCCAACACGCGCTCGAACTCCTCCACCGTCGCCGGCGCGCCCGCGCGACGTGGCGTCTTGAAGGGGCGGCGCTCGTCGCCGCGCGCCAGCGCCAGCTCGTACAGCATGAGCACTACCGCGTGCGCCAGGTTGAGCGAGGCGTACGCCGGGTTCGTGGAAACCGTCACCACGCGGTGACACAGGTCGAGTGCTTCGTTGGACAAGCCCTTGTCCTCGCGCCCGAACAACAGCCCGACCGGTCCGGCGTCAGCACGCGCGAGCACTTCCGCGGCCGCCTCGCGCGGGCGCTGCAGGTTGCGTTTGGCCGTACGGCCGCGGGCCGTGAAGCCGACCACATGGACGCAGTCGGCGAGCGCATCTTCCAGCCGGTCGAACACCACCACCCGCGCTATCACATCTTGCGTCTGGTGCGCGATCCCCTCCACCCGATAGGCGTCGTATTCCCGCGGGCTCACCAAGCGGAGGTCCCTGAATCCGAAATTCTTGAGCGCGCGCACTACGTGGGCGATGTTGACGAGATCCTGGGGCTCGTGGAGGACGACGGCGATCATGGTGAGACGATGGATGGTGAAGCGATGGAGGGTAATGCGATGGATGGTAATGCGTCGGATGATGAAGCGACGGAAAGACGGAACGTCGCATCGTTCCGTCGCTGTACTATCCCTCGCCTCATCATCCCGCGCCTTATCATCAGTCGCCTCACCATCAGTCGCATCATCACCCCACGAGTTCCAATACCCCGAACCGCTCCGCCTCTTGCCGATCTCCCCGCAGCCATACCCACCCGTTGCCCCCCGACCACACGAGCTGGCCGCTGCGACGCTCACGGCCCGCGATCATTTCGTTGACGAGCAGGTCGAACCGTACCTGCCCACCGACGTGGGCGCGCTGCCACTCGGGCCAGGCGATCCCGAGCGTCACACAGTATCCTCGCTCCGTGCGACGCCAGCCGCCGCGCACGTCGCCCGGCTTGCCGGGGAACTCACCGGCCCCTCGAACGCGAACCGACCCGGCGGAGGTGGAGTCAGGCACCACGAGGTACCCGACCGCGTCACCGCCCTCGGGGTCACCGAGGTACACCTGCACGCCGTCCGAATGGATATCGTCCGGCTCGTTATCGAGGCGCAACGGTGCCGCGTTCCCCGGCCGGAAGCACAGTTCGGCCTTGGTCACGTCGACCCCGAGATACACCGCAGCGTCGTCCCAGGCGGCGTAGGCGACGGCGCTGAAGTCCTCGGGGCCCGGGTACGGCTCCTCGGTGCGGCGATATTGGTCTTCGAGCTCCAACCGGAGCGGCTCGCTGGCATCGAAGCCATCGAGCGAACCGTCGAGCGGCGGCGGGACATCGACCCGCAGCGCGATACCCGTCGCTGGGGTCGGCTTGTCCAGCTCGAGTAGCGGCTCGAACGGGGGCTCGGGCTCGCGTCCGCCCGCAAGCCGGACCCGGCCGCTACTGGTCGTCACTTCCCAACCGAGCGGCGTGGCGGCGTGGCGGTGGACTCCGTCGCGCGTCTCGACCTCGATCACGGCGCCCTGAAGCCGCACGCCTCGTACCGTCGGCGTCTCCTTCACCGGCTCGAGCACGGTCACGCAGCGTGCGGCACGCCCCGTTGCCCGTACGACATAGAAGGTCTCGCGCGCTTCTCCTCGGGGCCGTCCCGGTCCCTCGGCGCGCAGCAGCTGCCCGTCATACACGAGGAATGCCCGTAGCGTACGGGGTCCGTCAGCCAGCTCGAGGACAACAGGGCCCGGCGCTTCGGGAGTGAACCGCTCCACACGCGACACGAACTCATCCACGAGCTCGCCGGCGTTCCAGCTCCCACGGCCCTCCTCTCCCTCACCCTGAAAATGCCAGGGCAGCTCGAGGACATGATCGCCACGACTGGCGAGCTCGACGACATCGAGCACATACGCGGAACCGGAGACGACGCTGCGTGTGACGTCGCGGTAGCGGCCGCGCACCCAGGTCCACTCACCGGGAGTGTCGAAGGCCTCGCAGGTGGCGTCGCCGCGCGGTTGCGACGCCCCATCCAGACGCGGGGCGTTATGAGCCAGCGTCGACCGGTACCAAAACAGGTCGCGCGCCACGTAGAGCCCCGTCCCGGGATCCGCGAGCCAGTGGACCCCGTCCGCGTGTAGCGTGAGGTGCAACCGGTCGGGGTGCCCGTGTCCACCGCCGTAGGGCCCGCACTCGAGGCTTGCATATCTCCCGCCGGTCCGCAGGATCGCGAGGCCCTGCGACCCGAGCAACCGGCTCTTCGGCGACCAGGCGGGCGCGTCGGCGGGCAACTCGGGCGCCATGAACAAGAGCGACCACCACGAGAGCTTCGTACGAGATGCGGGATCCGGGATGCGAGACGTGTCGCCCGCATCGTGGAGGTACGACTCGCGGAGGTCGGGCGCGGGTGCGGGACTCTGATAGAGCGCGCTCAGCCAACTTACGATCTCCTGCATCTGGATTCCCGCGTCTTGCATCGCGAGGTTTCCCAACCCGACCTCCCACAGCTCGAGGTACGCCGGTTGCGCCAGTGAGACCCCGAAGCGGGAATCCTTGCGCGCCGGGTGGGTGAGATCCGGGAGCGCCGTGTACGCGGGCGCGAGCAGGGCCGCCGAGAGGCGCGTGGCCAGCTCCGGGACGGTGAACAGGTCGACGCTCGCTTGGCGTGCCCAGGTCGCGCCGATGAGCAGTCCCCGCAGCGCGAACAGATGGTAGTTCTCTCCTTCGTACCACATCCCGTCGCGCCCGAAGCCACGCAACAGATGCTCGAGCAAGCCGGTGCGACCCTCGATGGCGCCCTTGGCGAGCTCTTCATCCTCGAACCACACCGCGATCGCCGTCAGCGCCGCGTTGTTCCAGGTCTGTCGGTTCGAGAACCCCTCGTCGAAATCTCCGATGAGGTTCGCCGCCTCCTCGGCCACCTGGCTCACGCCCTTGGCCGTGGCCTCGTCCAGATGGCCGCAGCTGCGCAGCAGCCCGGCCGCCGCGAGCAGGTTCACGATCCAAATCGACTCCAGATAGGTGGAGAAGAACAACCGACTCGGCCCGAGCACGTTGTCGCGATTGGGATACTGCCAGTAGCGCTCGGCGTACGCCCGCAGCAGCTCCGCAGCGCGGCCCGCGGCCGCCGCGTTGTCGCCGACCGCCGCCAGGGCAGCGAGATGCGCGGCGCGCTCCGCGAGCCAGAGGTGCTGGTAGCGTGCCCAGGCGCGGTCGTGACGCTCGCCGGTGAACGTACGACCGCACCGAGAACAGCGATGCTCCGTCGGGCTCCACGGATCGAAGGTGAGCTGGACTCCGTCGTCGGAGCATACACCGCCATCGCTCGACAGCAGCGCCTTTGCCGCCGGCAGCGGCGGGAGTCGCTCGAGCAGCGGCGCCGCGCGCGCCCTGAGGTGAGCGAGGAGCGCCTGGAGATCGGGCGCGCCGGCGATCGCGTCCCGCCGCCCCGCCAGCTCTTCGGCGGTCACCACACCCGCACTCCGTCGCGCGCCCAGCGGACGGGCAGGACGGTCGCGCCCGCAGCGTGCGCCGCCGCGATCAGCGCGTCCGGATCGTCCCCGGCAATGAAGAACATCGAGCCGCCGGCGCCCGCTCCGGCCGCCTTCCCGCCCAGCGCTCCCGCGTCGCGCATCGCGCGGTCGAGCCGGGCCATGTCCGGGGTGCACATGTCGGCATCGAGCCGCTGCTGCTGCGTCCAGTTGTCGGCCAGCAGCTTGGCGACGCGCGACAAGTCGGCGCCGCGCAATGCCTCTCCCATCCCTCCCGCGACGTCTTTCAGGGCGCGCAGCGCGCCGGTGATCGTGGAGTCCGCGCGGTCGTAGGCGGCCATCACGCGGGCGATCGTCACGCCCGAGACTCGGGACGTGCCGGTGTAACACAGCACTGTGTGCCGCTCGAGGGCCGCCGCGAACGCCGGATCGAGGGTGATCGGCTCGACGCCGACGTCGGGATCGCGAAATGTGAGGCGCTGGAATCCACCCAGCGCCGCGGCGAACTGATCCTGCTTGCCACCGGGGATCTTCGCTTCCACGGTCTCGAGGTACCAGGCTTGCTCGGCGACGTCGCGTCCGGTCGGTCGCTCGCCGCGCGCCGCGGTGAGCACGGCCACGAGCGCCACGTCTACCGCCCCCGAGCTGCCGAGCCCCGAGCCAGGAGGCGCATCGCATCGAGTGGTGAGGGTGCAATGCGCCTGGACCGGCAGCATCCGCAGCCCGGCCTTCAGGAGGTCGAGCCGGCCGTCCGGCACGAGCCCGCCGGAATTGGCGCACTCCACGACCTCGCCGAGATCCTCGGCGACGAGCCGGATGCGCGAGCCCCCGAGCCGCAGCTCGGCGTGGGCCATGAGCTCGATCGCCGCGTTCACCACGAGCCCGCCTTCACGCGCCGAGAAGGGCGGCACGTCCGTCCAGCCGCCCGCGAAGTCGAGGCGCACCGGAGCCGCTGCATGGAAGATCGTGGGGACATCGCGTCGCCTCACGGCGTGGTCCGCCAGCGCGTGACCGTGGGCAGCTCGCCGCGCAGATCCATGCGGACGCCGGTCACGCGCCGGTTCATCCCCTGCACGCCCCGGCTGTGATAGAGGAACGCGACCGGGAGCGAATCGCGGAACAGCCGCTGGGCCGGCGCCGGTTCGGCGGGGGCCCGGAGCCCCGCCAGCTCGGCGAGCGTGGTCAGATAGCCGAGGCCCAGGTCGCCGGGAGTGCCCACCACGGCGGCGGTGAAGTCGTGGCGGGCGGCGTTCACACGGGCCAGAAACGCAGAGAGCTCGAGTTGCCGAATCGCGACGTCGCAGCCCACGGCGGCGAGTCGCGCCTGGATCATTTGCTCGAGCGCCGCCTCACCGCTCCCCACCGTCAGCAGCTCGAACGAGATCCGGCGACCGGCCAAGAGCCGCCGCGCCGAATCGGGATCGGCGGGAATGGCGCGCACCGGCACGTACCCGGGGACGCCGGGCGGCACCGGCCCGTCGGCCACTGCGCCGAAACCGTACAAGTAGCCGTCCACGACCTCGCGGCGATCGACCGCGAGCGCGATGGCGAGCCGGACGCGGGGATCGTTGAACGGCGGCACCCGCGTGTTGAACACGATGCCGTAGGGAAGGATGAGCGGATAGTCGAGCACCGCGAGCGCGGGGTTCTTGCGCACGAACGCCGCGTGCGCGGGTTGGATGCCGGCGAAGTCCACGTCGCCGGCCGTGAGCGCCGCGAGCTTCGTGGTGGGCTCGTCCACCACCACGACGATGAAGCGCTCCAGCGCTGGCGGGCCGCCGAACGCCTCAGGAAAGTCAGGATTGGCGGCGAACACCCAGCGGCGGTTCGGCTCGTGGGTGACGAAGCGGAACGGTCCGTTCCCCACCGGGTGCTCGTTCCAGGCCGCACGCCGCAGCTCGGCGCGCGGCACCGAGTCGAGCAGGCGGGCCGGGAGGATCGCGAGGTCCGTGAGCACGTCCGGGATGGCGGTCTGCGGGCGGTTGAACCGGACGACGACGGTGGAGTCGTTCGGGTCGTTGACGAACGCCACGTCGGCGAAATCGTTCAGGCGAGGATACCCGGTAGCGGGATCGCGAGCGGCGGAGAGCGTCCACGCGACGTCGCGCGCCGTCGTGGGAGCGCCGTCATGCCAACGCACGCCCGGCTGCAGGCGAAACACCAAGCTCTTGCGGTCTTCAGACCAGGTCCACGCACGGGCCAGGTAGGGCTTCGGGGTAAGCGTCGAGTCGTACTGCACCAGCGTCATGAGCAGGACGAAGCGCTGCACTTGCTTCGCGAACGGATGGAGCGTGATGAGCGAATTCATACTCTGGAGATCCGCTCCTGACGCGTACACGACGGTCCGGGCTCGCCGCGCGGCCCCCGACCCACACGCGGCGATCACCCACACGCCCAACATTCCCCCCGCCAGCCGTCGCAGCACGCCCGGATTCTAGCGGGGGCTCCCGAGTCGCGCGAGATTCGGCGCATGCTCGCGCAGCTCGCCCGCCGCGCCGTGGCTGGTGCGGCCGTCGTCGCCGGCGTGGTAACGTTGACGTTCCTGCTCCTGCGGCTCGCCCCCGGGGACCCGGTGGAGCGCCTGCTCGGGCTCACGGGGACGCCGGCGCAGCTCGCCGCGCAGCGACGGGCCTTGGGGCTCGACCGTCCGCTCGCCGCGCAGTACGCCGCCTGGCTCGGCAGCTTCGCGCGGGGCGACTGGGGTCGGAGCATCGCCACCGGTCGACCGGTGCGGGTCGTGCTGGGCGATGCCATTCCCGCGACGCTCGAGCTGGTCGGCCTGTCCCTGGTCCTGAGCTATCTGTTCGGGTTCGCCGTGGGGATGTGGCAGGCGCGCGCTGGCCCGCGCGTCGATACCGCGCTGTCCATCACCACCGTCACATTGTTCGCGCTGCCCGGCTTTTGGCTGGGGCTGATGCTCGTCATGACGCTCACGTACTGGGCCCACTGGCTCCCTGCGTTCGGCGCCGCGGGTCTCGACGTCGACGAGCTCACCGGTTGGAGCCGCTGGGGCGACCGGTTGCGCCATCTCGCGATGCCGCTCGCCACGCTCACCCTCGTCGGCGTCGGCGGAGCGGCGCGCTACGTGCGTGGATCGATGCGAGACGTGCAGAGCCAGCCGTTCGTGCGCACGGCGCACGCCAAAGGGCTGACGCCGTGGCGCGTGACCCGACGGCACGTCACGCGCAACGCCGCAATCCCGATCGTCACGCTCCTGGGCCTCTCGTTACCGGCGCTGTTCTCCGGAGTGGTCTTCGTGGAAGCGGTGTTCGCCTGGCCGGGGATCGGACGGCGACTGGTGGAGGCCGTGTTGGCGCGCGATTACCCAGTGGTCCTGGCTGGCACCAGCGTGACTGCCGTGCTGGTCGTGCTGGGAAACCTGTTGTCAGACCTGTGGGTGACCTGGATCGATCCGCGGATCCGTCACGCGAGCGGGGACGCGTGAGGCGGTTGCTGCAGGACCGCCGGGCGGCGGCGGGCACGGTGCTCCTCACGTCCGCCGTCGTTCTCGCGGTCGCGGCGCCGCTCGTGTCGACCGGCTACCCCGCGGCGCAGCGCGACGTCGTCGCCACGCGGTTCCTGCCACCGCTCGCGAGCGACGTCAACGGGGCATTTCACATGCTCGGTACGGACCGGTTCGGGCGCGACGTCTGGACGCGGCTCGTCTACGGCGGGCGCATTTCGCTGGCGGTCGGGGGGCTCGCGGTGCTCTTGTCCGTGGCGATCGGTGTCGTGGTGGGCGGCGCCGCCGGCTACGGGCCCGGTCCGATCCGGACGCTGCTGCTCGGTGTCACGGACTTCGCTATCGCGCTCCCGCGGGTCGTGCTGCTGCTCTTGCTCGCGGCGTTCGCTCGCCCAAGCGCCGGGCTCGTCATCCTCCTCTTGGGATTCACCGGATGGATGTCGGTCGCGCGCCTGGTGCAGGGAGAAGTGCGCTCGCTCGCGGTGCGCCCCTTCGTGGAAGGCGCGGCGGCCCTGGGCCTGCCGCGGCGCCGCGTGCTGGCGCGCCACATTCTCCCCAACGCACTCACGCCCGTGATCGTCTCGGCCGCGCTCGGCCTCGCGAACGCTATCACGCTCGAGGCCAGCCTGTCGTTCGTCGGACTGGGCGTCCAGCCGCCCACGCCTTCCTGGGGCAACATGATCGCGTCGGGGCGCGACACCCTCGTCAATGCACCCTGGGTCGCGGTCGCGCCAGGCGTGGCGCTGGCCGTCGTCGTGGTGGCATGCACGCTGCTGGGCGATGCGCTCCAAGACGCCCTTCAGCCGGCCAGTCGCTGGGAGCGGACGTGACCGTGGGACGCCTTGCGGCCTGCTACGTCTTGACCGCGGTCCTCGGCCTGGTGGCGACTGAGCCTCGAGGGATGGGTGCGCCAATCCAAGCGGACGATCTCGTGCTCGCGGGCGGCCGCGTGCTCGACCCCGAGACGGGGCTCGACGCGGATCGCAACGTGGGGATTCGCGGCGGTCGCATCGTGGCGGTCACGCCGGATCCCATCGTCGCCCGTGAGACGCTCGATGTCCACGGCCTCGTGGTCGCTCCCGGCTTCATCGACCTCCACGCGCATGGGCAAGACTCCGAGAGTTACCGCTTTTACGCGCACGACGGCGTCACCACCGCGCTGGAGCTCGAGGTGGGGACGTATCCGGTGGCGCGCTGGTACGACCAGCGGGCGGGCCGCGCGCTCGTCAATTATGGGGTCACGGTCGGCCATCCCGGTGCGCGACGGGCCCTGCTGCGTCACGATCAGTCGCTCGCGGGCGCGACCATCTTGAGCGACACGAGCCGGGGGTGGACCTATGGTGTCTTGGCCGACTCCCAGCTGCCGGGACTCGATTCCGTCGTACAGGAGGGGCTCCGCGACGGAGCGCTCGGCCTGGGCCTCGGCATCGAGTACACGCCGGGGGCGAGTCGGCCGGAGATCCTCCAGATGTTTCGGATCGCGGAGCGGCATGGCGTCCCCTGTTTCGTGCATCTGCGGCAGGGGGGACAACGAACCACCACCGGTGGCGGCGTCGCGGGGCTCCAGGAAGTCATCGCCGACGCGGCGACGACGGGCGCCTCCCTCCACGTGGTGCACATCACGAGTATGGGCCTGCGCGACACGCCGCTGTTGCTCGAGCTGATCCGCGGGGCCCGCGCCCGTGGCCTCGACGTCACCACCGAAGCCTATCCGTACACCGCCGCGTCGACCGGCATTCAATCCGCCGTGTTCGACCGTGGCTGGCAGCAGCGCCTGGGCATCTCGTATCGCGACATCCTGTACCCGCCGACCGGTGAACGCCTGACTCGCGCGCGATTCGAGCAGCTGCGCCGCACCGGCGGCACGGTCGTGTTCTTCATGATCCCCGACACCATCGTGCGGATCGCGCTCGCGGACTCGCTTGTCATGGTAGCGAGTGACGGTATTTCCCCGCACGGCCATCCCCGTCTCGCGGGCACCCATGCTCGCGTGCTGGGCCGGTATGCGCGCGACTCCAGCGTGCTCAGCCTGATGGATGCCGTCCGCAAGATGACCCTCATGCCCGCCCAACGGCTCGAGCGGGTCGTGCCGGCGATGCGGGCAAAAGGCCGGCTGCAGGTGGGAGCCGACGCGGACGTCACCGTCTTCGATCCCGCGCACATCGTTGACCGAGCGACGTACGAGCGGCCGGCACAGTTCTCAGACGGGATCGTGCACGTGCTCGTGAGCGGCACACCTGTGGTGCGCGACGGGCGATCGGTGACCGGGGTGTATCCGGGCCAGGCGGTCAGGAGAACGGGACCCTGACGGCTGGGTCTGTGTTCAGCCGGTCGCGAGTCGGCGCAACACGGCGTCATCAATCGCGTGCCCGCCCTGGAACACGATCTCCTCACAGGGGATCGCGTGCTGGCCCAGCCGCTCGAGGATCCCCTGCGCGACTTTCGGCGTGATGAACTCATCGGCCTGACCGTAGACGAGGGTCGGCCGGGCCGCCCGCAGCCGGCTCGCGGCGGGCTCGTGCGCGAGGTCCAGGTCGGGGGGAAACTCCCCGCCCCACAGAATGAGCCGATCGATTCGTGCCTTCCCCAGCGCCACCCATCGACTCGCGGTCGCGCTGCCTTGGGAGAACCCCAGCGCGTGCACGGTCACGCGCGTCCGATCCAGCCGGCTGAAGACGTCGTCGTAGACTGCGTCTAAGTACCGCACGTAGTCGGCGATCTCGGCGAGGCGGTCCTCGCGGGTCATCCAACTCGCGCCGACGCGCCGCTCCGTCGGCTTTTCGCTCACGTAGAAACGCGAAAGGCCTTCGGGAGCGACGACGTAGCGGGCGGCGCGGGCGGCGTCGTCGAGGGCGCGGACCTTATCCAGAAAGCGGGCCGCCAGCTGGCCGTAGCCGTGACACACGAACCAGACCTGGTCCGGGTGCTCGCCGCCCAGCGTGAAGTAGCGCGCCGAGCGCGAGACGGCGAGGTGATGCTCGCGCACGGTCACGTGACGAGGATGGTGACGATCTCGTGCGGCTCGGCCACGAACCGCACGGTCTTGCCCCGTCCCTCCAGTACCAGCGCGAGCGATTCGCGCTCGTCGGCGCGCACGCGATGGGCGCTCTTCACGCCCCCGCCCAGTCGCCAGGCTCCCGTGGTCTTTCGTCCGGTGGCGTTGTAACAGCGCAGTACCAGCGGCGAGCCTTGCTGTGCGGGCTTCACCGCCGACAGCACGAGCCCCGATCCCTCGAGCGCCACGTCCACGGGCGCGACCGCGAGATTCCCGGCGTCGCGCAGCCACAGACCCGACATGGGCAGGAACGCGTCCTCCCACCATCCAGGGAGCACGTCGCCCCGCTCGACCTCCGCCTGTGACGCGGGCACTACGGCGAGCTCCATCCTGCTCAGACCGAGGCACTGCGCCAGCGGTGTGGCGGTGGGCCAGCCCGCGTGCCCCGGCCGGGTCGGCAGGTCGGCGCGCGACAGTTCACCCACGGCTCGCAGCAGCGTCACCAGCAGGTCGCCGTCATTCGTCCACTCGTATTCGAAGAAGCCGGGCGCGATCAGCGCGAGCCCGCGTGCGCCGGAAGCCGCAACCACGAAGCGATGCGCCGGCGCCGTGCGAACCGGTGTTTCCAGCGGGTACTCCATCGGATCCGCGGCCACAGGCGGCCGTTTCACCGCGCCGAAGGCGGTTCCGGCGACGGCGGCGATGCCCCGAAGTCCCGTCGGCAAGCGCGCGCGCAGCCGGTGCCAGGTGGCGCGGTTGTCGACGTCGAGAATGCAGCGGATGATCGGACTGTCGGCGTGCACCATCACGACGAGGCGGATCGCCGCGCGACCGCCAACCTCGAAGCCGGCCTCGAGCGCCGCCACGAGCGGCCCGGCTGCCACTCGCCGGAATTTGATCGGTCCGGCCGCCCGGATCACGCGATCGCCCGCCACGGGGCAATAGGTGTAGGTGTCGCCCGCGTCGCCCGCGTCTTCCAGCCGGAGCAGATCGGTAAACCGCTGGCCACTGCGACGGTCATGCAGTGTCAGAGCCCCCGTGGGCTCGAGCGCGACCTCGATCCAATGATTGACCAGGCTGCGACCTTTGACGACTGCGCCCGAGCCGCCCGTCTCGGGCTTGCCCGCCGGCGGCGCGAGTCCGACGCACAGCAAGCCGAGCCCTGGAACCGCGGGCGCTCGGAATGCGATCCGCACCTGCTCGACTTCATCGGCGCGCGGATAGTGTCGCGCCGCGTCCAGTCGCTCCGTCTCGACGCGGCGATCGAGCTGCTGCATGGGGATCGTGCGACCGTCGGGGGTCGCGAGCGCAAACGGCCGGTAGCCCTCGCCCTGTTTCGGCACGCGCTCTGCCGCCGGGCCGACGAGCACCTCGCGGCGCCACAGCGTGAGGTCAGCGATCACCACGCCGCGGCGGGAACGCGCCACGGGATTCCACAGGACGAGCGCGGGGGAGGGCGAGGCGCCCGGCTCGCGCGCCGCGTCGGGATCGTGGCGGACCAGCTCGTGCAGCGCACCGCGCACCAGTTCACGCGCCACCGCCTCGACGCTCGTCAGGCGCGCCTCGACGGCGCGTGCCACGTCGTCGCTGGCGCAGCCGGCGAGAGCGTCGTGGAACTGACAGCGCACCAGGGTGCGCCACGCGAGCTCGAGCAGCGGGCGCCGGTCCCGACCGCCGGCGCGGCGCGCGAGAGCGGCGAGGGGCTCCACCACGCGCTCGAGCTCCAGCTCCGCCGCGACGTAGCGGCGCTTCATGGGCGCTCGCGTGGCGTGCACTCCTTGCAGCGTCCAGGCGTACCGATAGGACCAACGCAGCTCCCCACTGAGCGGTGCCGGCTGTGCGCCTTCCGCCACGGCTTGGAAGAACTCGTCGAGGCGCGACACGCGGAATGCGCTCTGCGGGTCGAGCGCCGCGAGGGCATCGCGTAACCGTCCCACGTCGACGGGGGGTGCGTGATGATCAGCCCCGATGAAGACCGGGACGTGCTTGCCGGTGGCGCGCTGCACCAGCGTCCGGCGCACGGGCGCCCACGCCGCGAACAGGCGCTCGGGATCGGCCGGCAGCGCCGCGCCGATCTCGTACCCCACCGGCGGCAGGTGCCACAGGAGCACCTCCTTGCCGTCGGGCCCCGCCCAGCGGTACAAATCGCGCTCCTGTGCGGCCTCGCCGCCCCCGCCCCC
>DATEGE010000156.1:0-53029 GCA_035280265.1 Gemmatimonadales bacterium
CGTCGCCACGATCCGCGCCTACCTCCAGGCCCGTCTCGTCGACGAGATGCATCTCGCGATCGCCCCCGTCTTACTCGGCTCGGGCGAGCACCTGCTCGGCGGACTCGACCTCCCGGCGCTCGGTTACGCGTGCACCGAGCATGTGCCCTCGGCGGCGGTCACGCACGTCACGATAACGAGGCGCGTTTGAGTAGTCCCCCCTCTCCCGACGGGAGAGGGGGACGGGGTGAGGACTACCGCCGACCCAACCAGACCAACGCGTCGATGATCAACTGATTCTGCGTCGCGCTGCTGAAAGTGGATGACAAACGTGCGATTGGTCATGTCGTACTTGTGTTCGTAATCGATGTCGTTGTGGCCCATGTTGAAGTACATCATCCGGTAGCCCCGGTTCGTCCACACCACGGGATAGTAGCCGCTGCGCCAGATCTCGTTCGGCTTGGGCCCGGTGCCGAGCGGAAAGCTGGTCGGGTCGATCGCGACCAGAATGTCGATACCGCGATTCTGCCGCAGGTCCTTCTCCCAGCGGTACCACTCATTGGGTGCGGACGCGAACGTGCGCGGCAGATGGACCGTCGCCGGATGGGTGGGGTCCTCGACGCGCAGCACGGCGGCGGGTGGCGACCGCGCCCCGGTCGCGATGCCGCGGGACGTGTTCGTCGCGAAGTTCAAGGAGTGGGCGGCGGTCGGCGGGCCGTGTCCGAGCGAGTAGAGATCAACACCGCGCGTTTGCGTGCCTGGACCAGCGGTGTCCCCCGGACCATGTTCAAACCCTCGATCGCCGATCACAGGGAGGCAGCATGAAATGGTCCTGGAGACTTGGCTCGGTGGCGGGCATCGGCCTGTACGTGCATGCCACGTTTTTCCTGCTCCTGGCCTGGATCGGGATCACCGACTGGTTAGCCGGCGGGACCGCCGCGGCGCTCGATGGGATCGCGTTCATCCTCGCCCTGTTCGCCTGCGTCGTCCTGCACGAGCTTGGCCACGCGCTCACCGCCCGGCGCTACGGCATCCGCACCCGCGACATCACGCTGCTTCCCATCGGTGGCGTGTCACGGCTCGAGCGCATACCCGAGGACCCGCGCCAGGAGGTGTGGGTGTCGCTCGCGGGCCCGGCCGTGAACATGGTCATCGCAGGCGTGCTGTACGCCTGGCTCTCCCTGTCGCAGACGTGGCAACCGCTCGCCACGCTCACGATGGCCGGCGGTCCGTTCCTCCAGCGTCTCCTGCTTGTGAATATCTCGCTGGCAGTGTTTAACCTGCTCCCCGCCTTCCCGATGGACGGCGGGCGCGTGCTGCGAGCGTTGCTCGCGCTGCGCATGGATCACGTGCGCGCCACACAGATCGCGGCGCAGGTCGGTCAGGCGATGGCCCTGGTGTTCGGGCTGATCGGCCTGTTCGCGAACCCGTTCCTCCTGTTCATCGCGCTCTTCATTTGGATTGGCGCGGCCCAGGAAGCGAGCATGGTGCAAATGCGCACGGCGCTCGGCGGCATTCCGGTGAGCCGCGCCATGCTCACCGACTTCCGCACCGTGGCGCCCGATGACCCGGCGCAGCGCGTGCTCGATTTGATCCTCGCGGGCTCGCAGCAGGACTTCCCGGTGGTGCAGGGGGAGGGAGAGGGGGGCGACGGAGCCCGCGTTTTGGGTGTGTTGTTGCGCGCCGACGTGCTGAAAACACTGGCGCAGCGAGGCTCGGATTGGCGGGTCCGCGACGTCATGCGCCGCGAGTTCGAGGTCGTGGATGCCGCCGACATGCTCGACAACGCCCTCGCGCGGCTGCAATCATGCGCTTGTCACGCGCTGCCAGTGACCAGCCGCGGTGCGCTGGTCGGGCTGCTCACGATGGACAACGTGGGCGAGTTCCTGCTCATCCAATCAGCTCTGGAACGACCGCAGCGGCGGCGGGCGGCCTAGCAG
The DNA here is from genome assembly GCA_035280265.1 of Gemmatimonadales bacterium. GTDB lineage: Bacteria > Gemmatimonadota > Gemmatimonadetes > Gemmatimonadales > GWC2-71-9 > AG41. The sequence continues at coordinate 1,920 of DATEGE010000156.1, forward strand.
CTGCGCTGCCACCGCTGCTACGGGAGGCGATTATCGCACGCTTCCGCAGAGGGGAAACCGGCGCGCACATCGCGCGGCGGTACGGTCGAACACACAGAGCAGCTGCACCAATGCCAGCCCCGAAGGCGCCTACGGGTTCGTCCGGACCGGAACGGGTATCGCCGGTCCGACCGCCGCCCTGGGCCTCGCCACGTATGACGGGGCGGGCAACGACGTCGCGAGACAAACGACCAGCCAGAACGGGGTTTTCACCTCGAGTGGAACGTTTCCGGGCCGGTACGACGTGAGTGCGGACTGCAGGGGTCGACTGCTTTTCAACGGTCAGCAAATTGCTCGCATTGTCCTCGTCGCCAGCGGCACGGAACTCCTCGTCATTGGGACGAACCCAGGCGTCACGGTCACGGCCGTGCAGAGAAAGGTGAATCGCGGTGGGATGGTGAGGAATGACACCAGGGCGGGATAACGAGGTCTTCGACCCAGCAACAACTCCGGCGTCCGCAGACCTCGGGGTGGTGCCCCAGACATTCTGGCGGCTTCCCGGTGTCGCGCGCAGCAGCCAGTGCGTCTCGACCTGCTTCCTGTCACCTAACCTTTAGAGGGGTGGCTGACGGGAATCGAACCCGCAACCTCTGGAGCCACAGTCCAGCGCTCTAACCGATTGAGCTACAGCCACCACGCCCGCCGCAAATCTAACGGGTGACGCTGGCGGCCAGTAGCGGTCCGGGGAAAGAAGGTAGGGAGACTGATTAGCGCAGGGCGACATTACGGCTCCTCCGCCACGACCGCCGCCACGAATCCTGGGGCGGGGGTCAAGCTCTCGAGACCCCAGCCGCGCTCGTCCCCCCCCCGCGCGTCGTCGATCCGCAGGATCTGCGCGGGCTCGCCAGGGACGAGCGAGACGTCGAAACTGTCCAGCCGATGAGAGAAGCCTTCGCCCAGAGCCTTGATGAACGCCTCCTTGCGGGTCCAGCACTGGAAAAACCCCAGGGGCCGCTCGTCCGGGTCGAGGGCCCGGTACGCCGCCTGCTCGCGGCGGGAGAAAAAGCGTGCAGCGATGGGATCGGCATCGGGGAGCGCTCGCTCAGCATCCGAGAGCGACGCGGCCGATGTCTGGATGGCGGCGGGCTCCGCCAGCAGCTGAGTTACCACGACCTCGACGGCGTCGTGCGGCGCCACCTTCGACCCTCCGTTCATCATTCGCTCCTCGCCACGCCATCGATACCGCGGCGACGCAACTCGAAGCGTTTGCGGATCGGTTGCGATGCGCGGAGCCTCTGCAGGTCCCGGGCCAAATGCCGGGTGGCTCCCATATCTGATTGCGGGGAAAGGCAATACGCCGCTGGTGCTGCGTGAAATCACCGCGCAGAATGCAGCGCGGAGGCAACGTTTCGGTGCGCGGGCCGGTTAGCTCGCCGGCCAAAAACGGGCGGCTAGGTCGTGCGTTCCCGGGTGCGGTGGCACGGGCTCGCCATCAAGCGCGGCAATCGGCACTACGCCTCGCACGGCGTTCGTCAGGAACAGGCTCTTCCCCGCGAGTGCCAGGCGCGCGTAGCTTCCCTCCCGCGCCCTCTTACCCGCCTGCGGCGCGATCTCGAGCACTCGCGCCCGCCCGATCCCGGGCAGGATGCCCAATTCGAGTGCGGGTGTGCACAACTCGTCGCCTTCCCACCAGAAGACGCTCCACGCCGCCCCCTCCGCCACCCACCCGTCTCCGTTCAAAAGCAGGGCGTCGTCCGCCCCCGCCACCACCGCCGCCTCGATCGCTCGCACGAACCCCGCGCGGTCCGTCGTCTTGTGAGGGTACGGTTGGTGGACCTCGGCCACGGTTATCACCCTGGGGGGTTCGAGCCTCGGCAACTCGCGCACCGTGACGCTGGCGCGCCCGGTTTCCACCACGACGCGAAGCACCGCTTCACCGCACTCGGCGAACGGGGTGACGAGGGCGGCCACGTCTCGCGACGGGTGCGCGGGGGGGGGCGGCAGACCGAGTGCGGCGAGCGACCTCGTGAGTCGGGCCAGGTGGCGCTCGAGAAACGGGATGCGTCCGTCGCGCACACGCATGGTCTCGATGAGACCGAATCCCGCCCGCTCCATGGGGGATAAGGCTCAAGCCGTTAGGCGTAAGTCGCAAGGGTGTGCATGACTTGCAGCCTCTTATAGCTCACGGCTTGCAACTTGAGCCAGCCATTCCACATGTTGTGGCCGGCCGCTCACCCCGAAGGCATCTCCATGACGACGATTTTTCGTGACGCCTCCCTGCTACGTCTGTGCGCGACGAGTTTGGTCTTGACGCTTCTCACATCTTGCTCCCACGCGCCGCCGCCCGACTTCGCTCCTGACCCCGGCCTGGTCGGGCAGATTCGCGACATCCGCATCGTCCCGGGCTATGCTAGGGCCTGTCCCGGCGGCGTGATCCCGACGACCTACGAGGCCGTCCTCACGGACGGCTCGCGCGTCCCGTTCTCCCGCTCCTACGACAAAAAGCACCCACCGCGGCTGCACGTCGTCTTTCTCGATCGCACCAGCCCAGACGCGTACACCCAGGAAGACGGGAGCTGGGTCACCGAGCGGAACCCGCTCGCCACGGCCACGACCGGCTTCCGTCTCACCGCCACGCTCCGGGCGAAGCCGAGCGTGACGAACACCATCGTGGTGCCGCCGGATTACAGTTGCATGCCGCACTCATACGCCTTCTCGGGTGAGCCCGGGGGTCAGGGCCAGTCGGGAGGAAACGGTCCTGATGTTACCCTTCGCCTCGCCGTGCTGCGCTCGCCGTTCTACGACCGTCTGTTCGTGTCGGGAATCCAGGTGGGTCTCGCCCCACCGTTTTACGTCCTCCAGGACGCCAACGCCGTGCCGCCAGCCGATTGGCTCATCATCGAGTCGCGGGGCGGTCACGGCGGCGCCGGCGTGGCGGGCGCGGCGGGCAGCGATGGCGCCTCGGGAGCATCGGGATGCCCGGCTCAGCCCGGAGGTCCCGGCGGCAACGGCGGGAACGGGGGACCGGGCGGGGCGGGCGGGCGCGGTGGCCGCATCAACATCATCGTGCCGGCGGACAATCCCTTCCTCGCGGGGATCGTCACTGCCCACGGCCCGGGCGGTCCTGGGGGCGCGGGCGGACCGGGCGGGACGGGCGGCAAGGGAGGCAAGGGCGGCAAAGGAACCGTGGACGCGAGCAACCGGCGCTGCGCGGACGGCGGGGACGGTGCCCCGGGACAAGCCGGCAACGCCGGCACGACCGGCAGCCAGGGGGCGTCCGGGCCGAACTCCATCGTGGTCACCGCTCCGGGAAGAGAGATCTTCGGCGTGCAGGTGCCGCCCGAGTTGGGCGCGTTGCTGGAGCGGTTGCAGCGCAAGCCGTAGCGATTGCGGATTGCGGATTTTGGATTGCGGATTGAGTGCCGCTACCACCAATCCGCGATCCACAATCGGCAATCCGCAATTCATTAACTTCCCCTCCCTATCATAGAAGGATCGTCATGGCGGCCTCGTACGACGCCATCATCGTCGGAGCGGGTCACAACGGCCTCGTCACGGCGGCCTATCTCGCCCGCGCGGGGCGGCGCGTGCTGGTGCTGGAGCGCCGCGACGTCGTGGGGGGCGCCTGCGTGACAGAGGAGCTGTGGGAGGGCTATAAGGTCTCCACGGCCGCGTACGTGAACAGCCTGCTGCGCCCCGAGATCATCCGCGACCTGGAGCTGGCGCGCCACGGGTTCGAGCTGCTGCCGCGCAGCCCATCATCGTTCACGCCGTTCCCCGACGGGCGCTTCTTGTTGATGGGGCCGGACAAAGAGCTCACCCGACAGCAGGTGGCGAAGTTCTCAGAGCGCGACGCCGCCGCGCTGCCGCGCTACGAGGCGATGCTCGAGCGCGTGGCCGACTTCATCGAGCCGACGTTGCTCGAGACACCGCCCAACCCGTGGTCCCTGCGACCCGGGAACCTCGCCCGGCTCGCAGGGCTCGGCTGGCGATTCCTGAAGCTCGGGCGGGATGGCCCGGGCGCGCTCGAGATTCTCACCGGCGCGGCGCTTCCCATCCTGGACCGGTGGTTCGAGTCGGAGCAGCTCAAGATCGCGCTCGCCACCGACGCCATCATCGGGGCCATGGCATCCCCCAGTGTGCCCGGCACGGCGTACGTGCTGTTCCACCACGTCATGGGCGAGTGCAACGGCGTGCGGGGCATGTGGGGGTATGTCCGCGGGGGCATGGGCGGGATCACGCAGGCCCTCGCGTCCGCCGCTCGGGCCCGGGGCGCCGAGATCCGATTGAACAGTCCCGTCGCGAGGATCATGACGCGCCGCGGGCGGGTGAAGGGAGTGGCGCTGGAGGACGGGACGGAATTCCAGGCGCCGAAGGTCGTGTCGAGCGTCGACGCGCACCTCACGTTCCTGCAGCTCGTGGGCGCGAGCGAGCTCCCGAGCGATTTCGTCGCCGCCGTGCGCGGCATCGACTACTCGAGCGCCTCGTTCAAGATCAACGTCGCGTTGTCCGAGCTCCCGGACTTCACGGCCGTGCGCGGCAGCGGGGGGGGCCGGGGGGGCCTCGCCCCCAACACGCACCTGCGCGGCACGATTCACCTCGCGCCCACGCTGGAGTACATGGAGCGCGCCTTCGACGACGCCAAGTACGGCCGACCGTCGGCGGACCCGATCCTCGAATGCACGATCCCGTCGGTCGTGGACACGACCGTCGCGCCGACCGGCAAGCACGTGATGTCGTTCTTCGTGCAGTATGCGCCCTACCGTCTTCGCGGGGACAGCTGGGATCAGGTGAAAGACCGCTTCGCCGACCGCTGTTTCGACATCCTCAACGAGTACGCGCCCAACTTCAAGCGAGCCGTGATCGACCGGCAGGTACTGTCACCGCTCGACCTGGAGCGACGCTTCGGGCTCACGGGAGGCAATATCTTCCAGGGGGCCATGACGCTGTCGCAGCTGTTCTTCCTGCGGCCGCTGCCCGGGTACGCCGATTACCGCACCCCGATCCGGGGGCTGTACCTCTGCGGCGCGGCGACGCACCCGGGCGGTGGCGTCATGGGTGCGTGTGGCTATAATGCGGCGCGCGAGATCTTGAAAGATCGTTAAGCGCGCGATCCGTCAAGCCTTTTTCGCCGTCGGCGGCAGGTGGCCGTTCAAGCGCAGGTAGATGGCCATCTGGCTGTAGTGGTCGGCCCAGTCGGCGACCGTGATGAGGCCCGCCATCGCCTTCGTGACCTTGCGGCCGCCAAAGAAGTCGATGCTGTCGGCGAGCTGCGCATCCTGGATCTGGGCGAGCACGTTCTCGCAATACTTGAAGGACTCCTTGAGGCCGGCGACGAGCTTCTCCTTGGGGTCGCTCCCCGTGAACTTGTCCCCAGCCGGCTCCTTCATGCCGCTCGTCGCGCTGCAGAGGTAGTTGTTCCCTTCCTTGATCAGGTGGGCGACCACGTCCCCGAAGCTCATTTGGGCGGGGGTGGGCTTGTAGCCGTACTTGTCTGCCGGCATCTCTTCCGCCGCGTCGACGATGTTCTTCGTCTGGCGCTGCGCCATGGCCCGGATGCCGTTCATGACCGGGTTCTGGGCCTGCGCGCTGACGACCGCGAGGGGAAAGGCGCAGGCGGCGAGCACGGTGGTACAGAGCGTCGATCTCATCCGAATCTCCTGTGAGAGGCGTGGTAACGGCCGCAGAATTCTGCACCGGAAACCCGAGCGCGTCCAGGCTAGATTGCAGAATGCGGACATTCCCCCTCGCCACCCTGCTGGTCGGTCTTCCCCTCATCCTCGCCGCGCAATCCAACGCCGCTCGCATGGCGAACGACGCGTACACGCGGTCGCATGACTACGACCTGGTGCATCAGCGGATCGAAGTGTGGAACTTCGACTGGGACGCCACCTCGCTCGACGGGCGCGTCACGACCACCCTCGTCGCCCTGCGGGCCGGGCTCGACTCGGTGATCCTGGACGCCGGGGCCGGGCTCACCATCTCCCGCGTGAGCGCCCTCAAGGCTCCGCTCCGCTTCACGACGCACCGTGACACCCTCGTCGTCTACCCCGCGCGCCCGGTGGCTTTCCACGACACCCTGCGCTTCACCGTCGAGTACCATGCCCGCGTCGACGATGGGCACGGCTTGACGTTCATCCAACCCGAAGGCCGCGAGCACCGCCCCCAGCAGATCTGGAGCCAGGGGGAAGAGCACGACAATCATCTCTGGTTTCCGACGTACGACTTCCCGAACGACAAGATGACGTGGGAGCTCATCGCCACCGTGCCACGCGCCTACACGGTGGTGTCGAACGGTCGGCAGGTGGCTGACCGCCCGACCGCGGGTGGCACGCACACGGTCACCTGGCGCCAGGATCGCCCGGCGGCCACGTACCTCGTGTCGCTCGTCGTCGCGCCGTACGTCCGACTCACCGACCGGTGGCGCGGCACGCCGCTGGAGTACTACGTCTACCCCAGCGACTCTGCGCTCGCCCGGCGCCTGTTCGGCGCGACGCCGGACATGATCGACGTGTACTCCCGTCTCACCGGGGTGCCCTACCCCTGGTCCAAGTACGCGCAGTCAACGGTGGCCGACTTCTTCGGCGGGATGGAGAACGTGAGCGCCACCACGCTGGTCGATTGGCTCCCCGACCGGCTCGCCTATCTGGACCGACCGTGGTACCAGTGGATCCTGATCCCCCACGAGCTCGCGCACCAGTGGTTCGGCGACTACGTCACGACGGAGAACTGGGCGAACATGTGGCTCAACGAAGGGTTCGCCGAATTCCTCCCCGGCCAGTACTGGAGCGCCAAACTCGGCCCCCACGCCGAGGACGACTATTACCTCGACGAGTACCGCCAGTATCTCGAGATCGACCGGCGTCGCCGCATGCCGCTGGCGGCGCTGGGCTCGAACAACGTGTATCCGAAGGGCGCCCTGGTGCTGCGCATGCTGCAGCGCTACCTGGGGCCCGAGCGGTTCTGGACGTCGCTGCACACGTACCTGACGCGACACGCGCTCGAAAGCGCAACCACGGACGACCTGCGCCAGGCGGTGCTCGACGCGACGGGTGAGAATCTGGACTGGTTCTGGCAACAGTGGATGTACGGCGCCGGGCACCCCGACATCACGGTGAGCGCGGTCTACGACAGCGTGGCGCGGAAACTCACGTTGACGGTCAAGCAGACGCAAACCGACTCGGCCAAGGCGGACAGCGCCGAGGGAGCGGTCAAGTTCGAGACTGCCCGGGCGTTCCGCCTGCCGGTGACGATTCGCGTCGGGACGGCGGCTGGCGACGTGATGCAGCGGGTGGAGCTGATCCGCCGTGAGCAGACGGTCGACGTGAGTGGATTGAGCGGCGCTCCCACGATGGTCGTGTTCGACGTCGGAGACCAGTCTCTCAAGGAACTGACGTTCGAGCAGCCGAGCGCGTGGCTCGCGACCCAGCTGCGGCGGGACGACGATCTGTGGAACCGCCAATGGGTGATCGGGCAGCTGGCCCAGCGCACCGCGGACTCGACCGCCGCGGCCGCCCTCGCCTGGGCGGCGACCGCAGCGGACTATTTCCGCACGCGCGCCACGGCGGCACTGGCGCTCGCGCATTTCCCCGCCGTGGTCGCGGCGGCACCGCTCGCGCAGGCGCTCACCGACACGTCGGCACAAGTGCGCACCGCCGCCATCACCGCGCTGGGTCACCTGGGCGGAGCGCAGGGCGCCGCGCTCGCGCGCGCGAGCCTGCGTGGCGACTCCAGCTACGAGGTTCGCGCCGCGGCACTCACGGCGCTGGTGCAATGCGACTCGAGCGCGCGCGACAGCGCGGTCGCGTGGGGCCTGGCCACGAGCTCCTATCAAGACGTCATCGTGGAGGCCGCCTATCGCATCGTCGCCCAGACGGGCGACACCGGCGCCATTCCTCAAGTCGAGGCGCGACTCGCTACTGGCCGGTTTCCGGCGCACGTGCTCGCCGCCCTCGCGGCCCGCGGCAGCGCCCGGGCGCTCGACGCTCTCACCGCCCATCTCGACGACGACCGCCGCGCGGTCCGGCGCTGGGTGGTCGAGGCGTTCCGGTTCACCCTACCGCGCGAGCTGGCGCGCGAGCGCTTGCAGCCGCTCGTGGGAACGCTCAAGCACGCCGACGCCAGAAAGGACGTGGAGGCAGCGCTGCGGAAGCTCGAGCAGCCGGGATCGGACGACGAGTGAAGCCGTTATCTGTTATCCGGACGACGGCCTCCGCCACCAATACAGCGGCAACCCCACGATAATCAGCGCCATTCCCACCGCGAAATCGAGCAACTGCTCCCGCGCCGTGTTCCAGATGAGCCATACCGAGAACAGCACGAAGACGAGCGGCGTGATCGGATAGCCCCACACGCGATAGGGGCGTGGCATCTCAGGAGCGATGTGCCGCAACCGAATCACCGCGGCCGCCGACAGGGCGTAGAAGACGAATTCCGCGAGCACGACATAGGTGAACAGCCGGTTGTAGGTCCCCTTCCACGACGGCTCCGTGGAGATCAGCGTGAGCGCGATCGCCACGATTCCCTGCACCAGCAGCGAGGGCACCGGCGTGAGGAAGCGGGGATGCACCCCGGCCAGCCAGCGGGGCAGCAAGCCGTCGCGCGCCAGCGCGTAGGGGATCCGCGCCGCCGTCAGCACGATGCCGTTGTTCGACCCGAGGGTCGCGATCATGATCGCGACCGCCACCAGCCCGGCGCCCGCCTGGCCCAGCGTCACCTGCGCCGCGTCGGACGCCACCAGTGATGACGCCGCCATCTTGGCGGGCGACAGCACGTACGCGAACGAGGCGGTCACCAGGCAGTAGAGCGCCGCGCCGATCAGCGTGGACAGCACGATCGAGCGCGGCAGGTTGCGCTCGGGGTTGGTCACTTCGCTCCCGACGTACGTGATCTCGATCCAGCCGTCATACGCCCACAGCACCGCCACCAGCGCCACCCCGAAAGCGGTGACTTGTTGACCGAGCGGGGCCGCCGACCAGAGCGGCTGGAAATTCGCCACGCTGCCGCCGGGGAGGGCGAAGCCCACGACGACGAGGAGCCCGAGCAGGCCCATCTTGATGAGCGTGAGCACGTTCTGCGTGATGGCGCCCAGCCGCACGCCCAAGGAGTTCAGCACGGTGAGCGCGACGATGGACGCGACGGCGACGAGCTTGATCCCCGTGTCCGAAAGCCGGACGAAGAACCCGAAGTACGTCGCGAACCCCACGGCGATGGCCGCGATGGAGGCGGGGTTGATCACCACGCCGCCCGACCACCCGTACAGGAACCCCCACATGGGGCCGTACGCCTTGCTCAGGTATACGTACATCCCGCCCGCCTGCGGCATGGCGGCGCCCAGCTCGGCGACCGACAGCGCGCCGAGCAACGACACCGCGCCCCCCACCACCCAGAGCAGAATGGCGGGGCCGGTCGCCTGCACGGCGGCGGCGATCGCGCTGGGAACGATGAAGATCGCGGACGCGATGATCGTACCGACGTTGATCATCGTCGAGTCGAGCAGCCCGAGTTGGCGCTTGAGTTCAGGCATCAGGGCGCGCCGCCCGAGGTCACGGTGCGAGGCGGTTGTACTTGCGGAGGATGTCGCGCAGCCGATCGTGGGGGAGACCGTACACCGTGAGATCGTCGGCGCCCGTCATCGTGCGCGCCGCCACCATCGCATTGACGATTGCCTCCTCAGTCGCCTGGACGGTGGCCTCGAACAACGGCGTGATCCGCTCGTTCGACACCATGGACAGCTGCGCCAGCCCGGAGTCAAGGGAGGCGTGCGGGTTCCCCGTCGAGAACGCGATGAAAATGTCTCCCGAGGAATTCGACGCGACCCCACCCAACCGACCCACGCCAAGCGCGGCGCGCTTGGCGAGGCGCTTGAGCTGGTGGGGAAGCAACGGCGCGTCCGTCGCCACGACGATGATGATCGAGCCCAGGTCGGACGGGAGGGCGGCGTTCACGTCCGAGCGCCCGCCGCTGCACGGGGCGCGACAGGGGAGGAGGTCCGCGATCTCCCGGCCCACCGGCACGCCGGCGACCCGCAGCAAGCTGCGCCTGCCGTAGTTGCACTGAACCAACACGCCGACCATGTAACCGCCATCCCCGCGATCGAGCCGCCGCGACGCCGTCCCGATCCCGCCCTTGAACTGGTTGCACACCATCCCGGTCCCACCCCCCACGTTGCCCTCGACGACCGGCCCGCCTCCGCGCGCGCTGTCCATCGCCGCCCAGGCGTCCTGCTTCGTGACGTGGAAGCCGTTGATGTCGTTGAGCCCGCCGTCCCATGTCTCCGCCACCACGGGGAGCGACCACTCGTCGTGCTGCATGCGGCCCTTGCGCACGATCCACTCGATCACGGCATCGCGCACCACGCCCACCGAGTGCGTGTTCGTGATCATCACCGGTCCCCACAGGAACCCGGATTCGTCCACCCACGTCGTGCCCGTCATCTCGCCGTTGCCGTTGATGGTGAACCAGCCGGCGAATACTGGATCGTCGGATTCTTTGCCGCGGGGGAAGACGGCGGTGACGCCGGTGCGGACGGGGCCCTTGCCGGGCACGAGCCGGCCACTGCCTGCGATCAGCGTGCGGTGTCCCACCTCCAGCCCGGCCACGTCGGTGATGGCGTCGAGCGGACCGGGGCTGCCCTCGAAGGGCACGCCGAGGTCGCGAGCGCGGTCCGGCCGCTGACCCCAGACGGCCCCCGCAGCCAGCACGACGACGGCGAGCGAGAGATGAGTCCGCAGCATGGCGCGGTAGCATACCGGCGACCCGAAACCCTCGCAAGCGATCGACTGAAACCCAGGACGAGTGCTGTTCCGTCGTGTGGTCGCGCAGTGAGAGGGCGAGCTAGATTCCTGACCCATGACGAGTACCGGCTTTTCCCCGCTCACCACTCGCAGCTCCTATTGGCGGGTGAGTCGCGCCCCGCGCTACAGCCTGCTGTTCGCGCTACCGCTGCTCGTGTTCTATCAGACGCTCGCCGTGCTGCTGGCGCGGGGACCACGCTCGGTACGCAACGGTGCAGACGTCATCCTGCAGGGCCTGTTCACGGCGGTGGCGGGCGCGTGGGGACCACTGGTCTTCATGATCTGCATCATCGGCGGCGGTGCCTGGCTCGTGGGGCGCGACATGCGCGCCCACGGGTCACGGCTCAAGGCGAACGTGTTCCTTCGGATGCTGGGAGAATCGATCGTGCTCGCCGGGTCGTTCGGGCTGCTGGTCGGAGGCGTCACGTCGGGGGTGCTCGGTTTGCTCCAGACGCTCGCCCTGGCGCCCCCCCCGCGCTCCCTCGATTGGTGGACGCACCTGATGGTGTCACTCGGCGCCGGTATCTACGAGGAGCTGCTGTTCAGGGTGCTGCTGGTCGGCGCCCTCGCCACGGCAGCTCGCGCGCTGCTCGGCTGGCGCCCGGTGCCCGCAGGCGCGGCGGCTACCCTGCTCGGCGCCGCGATCTTTTCCGCCTTTCATTATATCGGCCCCTACGGCGACCGGCTGGAGCTCTACTCGTTCGTCTTCCGGATGGTGGCGGGATTGTTCTTCTCGGCGTTGTACCTCGCGCGCGGCTTCGGCATCACGGCGTGGACGCATGCGCTGTATGACGTGTCGTTGCTGATCATGCAATGAACGAGCTTCGATCACCATAGGCCCCGCCCTTACGGGCGGGGCTATGCGTGCCAAGGACGCTTTTTGCCGATCGCGCATGGCGGGAACGTCTCTATAGATGTCTCTCGACGATTGCCAGGCGAAAGCGTGCGATTCTTCTCTGTGCCGGTGGCGCTGGGTCCACGAGACATTCCCGCAGCTCAACCTGTTTGCGTGGCAGCAGGGCTATTCGGCCTTCTCCGTGTGCAAGCGCTGCGAAGCGAGAGTGATCCCCTAACATCCGTAACCAGGACGCCCGCCATGACCCCACTCGTAAGGGCCCTGGCCCCACCCGTGAGGGTGGGGTGAACGAAGGCTGACCCATCGCTAGCCTTTGCCCTTCCTATCGGTCTGTCGGGCGATTTCGCGTAACTTGAACCGCTGGATCTTTCCCGTCGCGGTTTTCGGCAGCTCCTCCACGAATACGATCCAGCGCGGATACTTGTAGGGCGCGAGCCGTTCTTTCACGAACGCCTGGAGCTCGCGCTCGAGCTCGGGGCCCGCTGCGTGGCCACGCGCCAGCACCACGAACGCGAGCGGTTTGACGAGCTCGTCGTGATCCTCGGCGCCGACCACGCCCGCCTCCACCACCGCCGGGTGCCCGGCCAAGGCGCCTTCCACCTCGGCGGGTGATACCCACATCCCGCTCGCCTTGATCATGTCGTCGGCGCGGCCGGCGTACCAGAAGTAGCCATCGGCGTCACAGCTGTACTTGTCTCCCGTGCGTACCCACTCGCCCTGCATGGTCTGCTGGGTGCGCTCGTTCTGGTTCCAGTAACACGCGCACGCACTGTCACCCTTGACGAGCAGATTGCCCACCTCCCCCGTCGCCACCGGATGCCCCTCGTCGTCGACCAGTTTGGCATCGTACCCCGGCACCAGGGTCCCGCTCGAGCCGGGCCGCGCCCGCCCGCGACGATTCGCGATAAACGTGTGGCACATCTCGGTCGAGCCGATGCCGTCGAGGATCTCGATCCCGAATTTCTCGAGCCAGCGGTCGTAGATCGCTTTGGGCAACGGCTCCCCAGCGGAGCTGCACAGCCGCAGCGAGCGCAGGTCGTAGCGGCGCTCCGCCTCCGGGACCTGCAGCATCGCCGCATACGCCGTGGGGACCGCGTAGAACAACGTGGGCCGCTCGCGGGTGATCACTTCGAACACCTTGACCGGCTCGGGCCGCGCGGGGTACAGCACCGTCGTCGCGCCGACATGGAACGGGAAGTAGAGCGCGTTGCCGAGGCCGTAGGCGAAGAACAGCTTCGCGACTGAAAAGGTGCGGTCGTCCGGCCCGATCTCGAGCACATGACGGCCGAACGCCTCGCAGCACACCAGCATGTCGTGTTGCAGATGAACGGCCGCCTTCGGCGTTCCCGTGGTGCCCGACGTGTACAGCCAGAAGGCGACGTCGTCCCTGGTGGTGCCGGCGGGCGCGAGCTCGGCGCTTTCCGCGGTGACCAGCGCTTCGTACGGCAGCTGCGCACCCGCAGTCGCGCCCACCACCACCACGTGCTCGAGCGTGGGAACCCGAGCCCGGACTTGCTCGACGGCGCCGGCGAGCGGGTCGCTCGCGATCACGACCGCGGCCCGGCTGTCGCGCAGGATGTACTCGAAATCGTGCGGTTTCAGTAGCGTGTTGGTGGGGATCGGCACGGCACCGATCTTGATCGTCCCCCAAAAGCTGCACACGAACTCCGGCGAGTCCGGCAGCAGCAGGACCACGCGCTGCTCCATCCCGACGCCGAGCCGCCGCAGCGCGTTGCCGACCCGGTTCGTCCCCGCGTACACGTCGCCATAGCTGAGCCGCCGCTGGTCGTACACGATCGCGAGCCGGCGATCCCGACCCTCCTCCACGTGGCGGTCGACGAACCAATGAGCGGCGTTGAGCTCGGGCGGGATCACCGGGCCGACAATACGCGCCGCGCCAGTGGCGTCAAGCTCGCGACGCGAAGGTCGTTTTCGTAAGTTGGGGGCGGAGCGGTACGGTGATCCTTCTTCTCTTGCAGCTGGCCGCGGCCGGATGGCAGTCCGGAGCGCCTGACTCGCTCGCCGTGGTCAAGGCGGCGCGCCGGGCGCAGGAGCTGTTCGAATTCACGCGGCGTGGCAATCTTCCCGAGCGCCGCAGCGGCTGGAATGGCGTGTGCGAGGAGCCGGTCGGCCGATTGTGCTATTGGTACGACGGTTCGGTCGACAGCGCTCCACCGGAGCCGGCGCGTATCCGCCAGGCGCGCACCCGGCTCATCGCCGCGCTCGACGGCGCGGGCACGGCGCTCCCGGGGGACGATTGGATCATTGGCCAACGCGTGCGCTACCTGCTGGAGGACAGCCAGCCACAGGCCGCCACCCTCGTGGCCGAGCAGTGCCGGGCCACCCCGTGGTGGTGCGCGGCGCTGCACGGCCTCGTGCGGCACGTCAGCGGCGACTTCGCCGCAGCGGATTCGAGCTTCGCGGCCGCACTTGGAGCCATGCCCGAGGAAGAACGGTGTCGCTGGACGAATATCTCGTCGCTGCTCGATGGCGACCTAGCAGGCCGCTATCGCCATTTGGATTGCGGCGCGCGGGCCGCGCTCGAGGAGCGGTGGTGGTGGCTGTCCCAGCCGCTCTGGTCCCAGCCCGGCAACGACCGCCGTACGGAGCACTTCGCGCGCCACGCGATGGCGCGACTCGAGGAGGGCCGACGCACCCTCTTCGGCCTCTTCTGGGCGGACGATTTGCGCGACGTGCTGGTGCGCTACGGGTGGCCGACATTTTGGACGCGCGAGCCGCTGGACTACCTCACCGTCTCGGCCGAGCCGAAAGTGACGGGCCACGACCGGTCGCCGGCTTTCCACTTCGCGCCCCGGGCGCATGCGCTCGACCACCCCGAGAGCGCGACGGCCGACGATTGGACGCTCGATCCACCGCGGGCGCGGGAGCGCTACGCACCGGCCTACGCCACGTCGGTCCACGCGCTCGATGACCAGGTCTCGGTCTTCCGGCGGCGCGATTCCTGTCTCGTGGTTGCAGCGTATGACCTCTCGGCAGACACCGCGATGGCGGGCCAGTCGGCCCGCGCGGCTTTGGTGCTCGCCAGCAACGAGCGCGATCGGGTCATCATTGAGCAGCAGTCGCGTCTCGACAGGCCCGATGTCCTCCTCGCCACCGCTCCGTGCGGCCCCATGCTACTGAGTCTCGAAGTGATGGCACCGGCTTCGCGCCATGTTGCGCGGACCCGTCACGGCGTCTTGCTCGACGCGCACGCCACCATCTCCGACCTGCTCCTCCTGGACGCCGGCGATTCGCTGCCCACTGACGTAGCGTTGGCCATCCCGAGCGCCCTCGCGTCAAACCGCGTTCGAGTCGACCGGCCGCTGGGGTTGTTCTGGGAGGTGTATGGCCTGAGCTCTGGCGGTGAGGAGGTGACGACGTCGGTCACGGTTGCGCGGCACCGTAGCGGTTGGCTGCGTCGCGCCGTGGAAGCGGTGGGTCTCGCCGGGCATCGTCGAGATGTAAGCCTGCAATGGACCGAGGTGCTGATTCCGCGCGCCGACGAGCCGGACGTCGCGGGGCGGGCGCTGGCGCTCGACCTGTCCAGCCTATCGCCGGGACGTTACCGGATCGAGGTGACGGTAACGGCAAACGGCCGTGGTCCCGTCACCGTCAGGCGCGATATCGAGCTCGTTCGGCCCTAAGGTGCGGCCGACCCCGCTTGTGCTACATACGCGGCGCGGGCCGTGCGGAGTAGCTGCAACACGTGATCCTGCTCGGTGGCCGCGTTCCAGGCGGCGTGTGCCTTCGCCGCCTCCGCCAAGCGGTCGATCCACCGCACGAAGAACGCTGCATCGTCCGGCGAGCGGACCGGCTCTCCCCGTACACGCACATAGATCGGGCTCGTCGAAGCGAACGGATAGAGATCGAGAATTGGGTCCCGAGGCCGCTCGCTCCAGGCCCGCAGGACGTACCACCCGCTTCGAGCGACTCGTATCGAGACGGTAGTGCTCGCCGCGGTCCGATCGCCTCCGAGTGGGATCGTGGCAACGACCGCACCGTTCCCGACGATCTCGAGATGATCGATCGGCACGGCCGACCGGAGGCCCACTCGCGCCGGAAGGGGCCCCGCTTTGGCCAACTGCATCTCGTCTCCGATGTCCTTGCCGTCGAGGGCGAACTCGAGCAGCGGGGCGTTGGTGACGAAGGTCCGGCCCGCTTTGAGCCCTGCCATCCACGTCCGCCGATCCAGCGTCGCCCCGCTGTGCACGAACACACGGACCAATCCCGGCGGGCCTCGCAGGGATGCGAAGTTCGGGAAGGCGTCGGTGCCGGCCCCCGCGGGCAACCGGAAGCCGCAGTTCAGCAGCCGATACCAGATGCCCGAGGTGATGAGGTGATCCGAGTAGCCCATCACTTCGATGTAGTCGACCTTTCCCAGGGCCACATCAGCCGGCAGCTCGTAGGTGAGCGGCGCCGTCGTGTCGCTCGGATCGGGCTGGGTGTCGAACGGATGGACATAGCCGACGAGCGCGCCCTGCGCGTGCGCCAAGTCCGCGACGTCGGCGTTCATCGGATACAGGCTCGCGGCCGCCGTGTTCGGGTAGGCGGCGTACTCGGGCAATATGTAATGATCGCGCAGGCCGATCAGGCCGGTGTGACCCCAGTAGCTGGTGTGATACTCTTGATCGTGCAGCAGCAGCAGCCTCGACCCCGACGCGGGGTCGGGATCGACGCGGAAGTATGCGATATCCGGAATCCGCTGCTCCTTGTTCACCACGAGATTCTCCACCACGTGCAGGTCTTCCGCGCGCGACTGGAACGCGAGATGCTCGGGTGTGTTGCGGTATGCCCCTCCGTAATTCATGTGCACGTGCAGGTCACCGCTCCACCATCCTCGCGCGGGTAGGTCCGCCAGCCGCTCGAGCACGAGTCGCGCCGTGGCCGTCCGGCCCGGCAGCACGCGGACCTCGCGGCGCCCCACGCGGTATTCCGGGCCGTGCCACACCTCCACGCACATCACGGCGGCGGGCACGGTCAGCTCCGCCGTTCCAGCGGTGTGGAAGTACGTCACCTCGAAAGGCCGGGCGCCGCGGTCGAACGCCTCGTCGGCATGCCGCCATGCGTCGTCGGGCGCGTATCCACGCCCGTCCGGGCCGGTCACCGACACGCGCGCGGCCACCGGGCGCCCCGCGCCGTCCACGACCAGCACGCGCAGCCGGCCCACCGGGTTGCGGTACCGACGGTCGGCGGGAGTGATGCGGCGCCGGGCCGCGCCGGGGATGTCGAGCACCCACAGCTCGGTGTTCCCCCGCTCGTTTGTGACATAGGCGATGTGCTTGCCGTCGCGCGACCAACGCGGCGCCGTCGCATCGAACTCGCCGTAGGTGAGCGGAAACGCGTCGCCCCCGTCGCTCGGCATCAGCCACAGCTGATGCCACTGGCCCCCCAGGTAGGAGCTGTACACCACGCGGGCGCCATCGGGAGACCAGTCGGGTCGGGCCTTCCAGGTGGTCTCCTCGTAGTGGATCTCGCGCATCGGGGCGCCGGGCGTCGCGTTCATGCGCCACATCCCGCCTGTCCCATGAATGTGGCCGCGATTCGACACGAGGATCAGCTCCCGTCCGTCTGGGGACCAGGTAGGCGAGAGGTAGTGATCCCAGATGCTGTAGTAGTAGCGGGGTAGTCGGCTGTCGTTGTCCTCCGTCAGCCGGGTGACGTCTCCCGGCACGCCATCGTCGATCGCCAGGGTGAAGATGTGCCAACGGCGGTTGAACGCCGACGACACGAACGCGATGCGGGTGCCGTCGTGAGACCATCGCGGTTCGACGTTCACCGCGCCGTTCGCGGTGAGCGATCGCACGGCGCCGGTGGCGATCTCCAGCAGCTCGAGCTCGACGGCATCCTTAGCGTAGCGGGCGAATACCACGTACCGCCCGTCGGGCGACCAATCAGGCTGGTAGTCGTATCCTGTTTCCCCGGTGAGCTGCGCCGCGACGCGCGAGCCGATTCGCTGGCGCCAGAGCGAGCCTTGCATCGAATAGATCAGCTCGGTGCCATCGGGCGACCAGGTGACCGCGCCCGGCCCGCTCGTCGCCTGCGGCACGTACATCTCGCGCCAGTAGTAGGCGTGCGGTACGGCGACCTGCTTCAGCACGGGCTCACGTTGCGCGAGCCCGGTGCGCGCAGCGAACACGAGGGTGCAGGCGAGCAGCCACCTCATTCGGTCACTCCGTCTTTCCGTCGCCTTTGGACTTCAAATAGAGCCCCTTGGGATCGAGCGTTTCCCGCAGCAGACGCAGCTCGGCGGCCGTGGGAGGATCGACCCGGCCGAGCCGCGCCCGGCAGCGCAGCTCCCACCCGACGGAGGCTTGCACCGCCGCCGCGTCCACGCCGGGGTAGAGGGCCGCGAGGACCATCTCACCCGTCGCCTCGTCGGCTTCGAGGATCGCCTTGTCGGTGATGACCTTGAGAGGGCCCGCACCAGGGAGGCCCAACTCGCGGCGCGTACGGCCGTTCGCGCGCTGGCCGGGACTCGTGATGAAATCGACCCGCTCCGGGAACGATCGAGGCGAGAGCTTCGACACGATCAGGGTGCGGCGCGCGTGAATCGCGATCTCGGCCGCCCCACCCGAGCCCGGCAGCCGCACGGTGGGACGGTCGTAGCGCCCGATCACCGTCGTGTTGATGTTGCCGTAGCGGTCCACCTGAGCGCCGCCCAGGAAGCCCACCTCGATGCGGCCGTTCTGCAGGAACAGCTGAAACACGTCCGCCATGCCGCACACCATGAGCGACCCGGTGACGAGGGCCGGGTCACCGATCGACACGGGGAGGCGCTCGGGCACCGCGCCGACGGCGCCCGACTCGTAGATCAGCACGAGCCGCGGCGCGTGCATGGCGCGCGCCAGGTTACAGGCCAGGTTGGGGAGCCCGATGCCCACGAACACCACTTCGCCGTCGCGCAGCTCCCGCGCGGCGACGGCGGCCATCATCTCGTCCGGCGTGTGGGCGGGATCAGAAACCGTAGTTCACCCCCGCCGCGGGGCGGTCTCTCGCCTTGAGCCTCGCCACTTGCGGCTGTTTGCTCAGGTAGGCGGCCCGGTCTGGAACGCCGTACACGAACTCATCGAGGTAGCGCGCGAGCTTCGCGGGATCGCGGGAGATCCCCTCCCAGGCGATGTAGAAGTCGTTGTCACGATCGTAAAAGCCCTGGGCATACGACGGGTGCGCGCCCCACGGCTCCAGTACCACCGCGCTCACGATCATTCCAGGAATCGCGGTCCGATTCGGGTCAGATCGGATAACGGACTCGTCGACCATCTCCTCCACGACCACGATGACCCGCGCCGAGGCGAACGCCGCCTCCTTCTGCACGCCCACGAGGCCCCACATCTGGGTGTTGCCCGCAGCGTCGGCCCGCTGCGCGTGCACGATGGTCACGTCGGGGTTGAGCGCGGGGACGGTCGCGAGCGCATCGCCGGTGTAGGGACACGTGACGCTCTTGATCCGTGGGTTGGCGCGCGGCAGGTCGGTGCCCGCGTAGTCGCGCAGCGGCCAGAAGGGCAGCCGCGCCGCCCCCGCCGCGAACCGCGCCACCATCCCGAAGTGCGAGTACTCCTCGATCTCCAGCGGCGTGGCCTGTCCTTCCACGGCGCGGCGGAACGCGTGCAGCGAGCCCACGCCAGGATTTCCGGCCCAGGAGAACACGAGCTTGCGCGCACACCCGGCGGCGATCAGCTGATCATAGATCAGGTCGGGGGTGAGGCGCGCGAGCGTGAGATCGCGGCGCCGCTGGCGGATGATCTCGTGGCCCGCGGCGAAGCAGATGAGGTGGGTGAATCCCTCGATGACGACGGTGTCGCCGTCGCGCACGAAGCGGGCAATCGCCTCGCGCATCGACATGACTTTTGAGGCAGAGTCCGTCATCCGCGACGCTTAGTCCGTCATGTCGCGGAGACACTCGTCGATGATGCGGAGCGCGGTGTCCACGTCCTCCTCGTCCACCACGAGCGGAGGGGCGAGCCGCAACGCGCTTTTCCCGGCGCCGAGCAGCAGCAAGCCCTTGCGGAACGCGCGCTCGACCAGCTCGTGGGGGAGCTCCGGCGCCGGCTCCCGCGTGGCGCGATCCTTCACGAACTCGACGCCCACCATCAGGCCGCGGCCGCGCACGTCGCCGATGACGGCGTACTTGTCCTGCAAGCGCTTGGCCCCGGCGAGCAGTCGCTCGCCCAGGCGCGGCACGTTGGGCAGCAGCTCGCGCTCAACCACGTCGAGCGTGGCGAGCGCCGCCGCGCAGCACACCGGATTCCCCCCGAAGGTGCTCCCGTGCGCGCCCGGCCCCCACTTCATGATCGATTCTTTCGCGATGATAGCGCCGATCGGCATGCCGCTCCCCAGGCCCTTGGCCGCGAGCAGCACGTCCGGCTCGATCCCTTCGTGCTCGCACGCCCACATCTTGCCGGTGCGCCCCACGCCCGATTGCACTTCGTCGCATACCAGCAGGATGCCGTGACGATCACACAGCTCGCGCAGCGCCTGGAGGTATCCGGGCGGCGGCACCACGTAGCCGCCCTCGCCCTGGATCGGCTCGACGAACACGGCGGCGACGCTGTGTGGGTCCAATCGCTTCGCGAACAGCTCCTCCTCGATGTATGACACGCACCCCATCGTGCACGCCTGCTCTCCCCGACAGAAATCGCAGCGGTAGCGATAGCCGTAGGGGGCGTGGTACACCTCCGGAAGGAACGGCGCGAACCCGGCGCGCTGCGCCACCTTGCTCGCCGTGAGGCTGAGCCCGCCGTAGCTGCGTCCGTGAAACGCGCCGCTGAATGCGATAATGGCCGGCCGCCCCGTGGAGTGACGCGCCAGCTTGATCGCGCCTTCCACCGCCTCGGTTCCCGAGTTCGAGAGAAACACCCGCTTCTTGCTCGTCCCCGGGGCGAGCTGGGCCAGGCGCTCGCACAGCGCGGCGAAGCCCTCGAAGTAGAAGTCGCTGCCGCAGATGTGCAGGAACCGGCCTGCCGCGTCCTGAATCGCCCGCACCACTGTGGGATGTCCGTAGCCCGTGGACGCGACCGCGATGCCCGCCATGAAGTCGAGATAGCGGTTGCCGTCCACGTCCTCGACCATGGCCCGCTCGCCACGCGCGATGGCGAGTGGGTACTCCTTGGGGTAGGACGTCGAAGACCAACGATTCTGCCGCTCCACGATCGCCCGCGCCTTGGGGCCGGGCGGCGTGATCACGATCCGCGGATAGTCCCGAGTCATCGCGTCTCCTCGATCACGGTGCGGCTCTGCTCCCGCAGGAACTGCGCGACGTAGTACGGCCCGCATCCACCCTTCCCCGTCGAGCCCGAGCCTTTCCACCCGGTGAACGGCTGCGCCCCCGGCCACGCACCCGTGGTGGCTCCGGTACGCTTGTTCGCGTAGCACACGCCGGCTTCGACCTCGTCGAAGAAGCGCTCGATCTCCTCGGGCTGCCTCGTGAAGATGCCCGCGGTGAGGCCGTACTCCGTCTTGTTGGCTTCGGCGATGGCCTGCTCGAGGCCGGTGACTTCGCCCACCGCCAGGATGGGCACGAACAGCTCGTCACAGAACAGCGAGGAGGCGAGCGGCAGGGTCACGATGGTCGGCGCCACGAAATGGCCGCGATCGAAGATCCCGCCGCGCAACCGCTCGCCGCCCAGCACGATCGTTCCTTCGCGGCGCGCCTGCGCGACGGCGCGCGCGAACCGCTCGATCGCATCGAGGTTGATGACGGGTCCGAAGTACACGTCGCGCTGGGTCGGGTCGCCGAGCGTGAGCGCCTTAGTCCGCTCCACGAGCCGCTCGACGAACGGCCGCGCCACCCGCTGGTGCACGTACACCCGTGACGTGGCGCTGCATTTCTGGTTTTGCAGCCCGAATGCCGAGCGCGTGACCCCCTCCGCGGCGGCGTCCAGGTCCGCCGAGTCGAGCACGATCGCGGCGTTCTTGCCACCCATCTCGAGCAAACAGGGCTTTACCCACTGCCGTGAGAGCCCTTGGTGGATGTGCATCCCCACGGCCTTCGAGCCCGTGAACACTACGCCGTCGACGGCCGGGTGCCGCCATAGCGCCTCGCCAGCCTCTTCCCCGGTGCCGCTCAGATAGTTGAACACACCCGCCGGGATTTCGGCGTCGCGATACACCTCGTACAGCGCGAGGCCGGTCCACGGCGTGTCTTCGGCGGGCTTGTAGACGACGGTGTTGCCCGCGACGAGCGCCGCGGCGGACATCCCGGTGGACAGCGCCAGAGGAAAGTTGAACGGCGCGATGCAGGCGAAGACGCCGTAAGGGCGCAGCACATCGGTGTTCCGCTCGACGGGGGTTACCCGCGCCATCGGGCGGACGAAGCCGCTCGCGTCGTCCATCTGCTGGCAGTAGTAGTCGATCAGGTCGGCGGATTCCTCGGCGTCGCCCATCGATTCGAGCCGGCTCTTCCCGACCTCGAGCGCCATGATCGCGGCGAGCGCGAATTTGCGCTCGCGAATCAGGCTCGCCGCGCGGCGCAGCATCGCCACGCGCTCCCGCCAGGGGGTGCGCGCCCAGCCCGGCTGCGCACGTTTGGCGGCGCCGATAGCACGGTGCACGTGCTCGGGGGTCGCGGCGGCGAAGCGGCCGAGTACCACGCTCGTGTCGATCGGCGACGTGTCCACGATCCCCGGAGCGGCGGATGGCACGGCCTCGCCAGCGATGTACAGTGGATAGTCGCGACCGAGCTGCGCGCGGACGCGCGCCAGGGCGCCGTCGAACTCGCGGTGGAACTGCTCCCAGTCGACGTTCGCGGACGTGTAGGTGATCTTCGAGCCCGTAGCCGCGGTGGCGGTCATGCGTTGAGGCCTGCCTTGACCGTCCGCAACGCAGCGCGATGGGCGGTGGCGAAACGCGTCACGAGCTCGTCGATCTCGCGCTCCGTGATGATGAAGGGCGGCGCGACGCAGACCAGATCGCCGTTCACCCCGTCCGCGTGTCCGACGTTCGGCCACACGACGAGCCCCGCCTCGTACGCTGCCTCGGTGAAGGCCTCGGCGAACCGCGCGCTCCGCGGGAGCGGCGCCCGACTGGCCTTGTCCTCCACGAACTCGATGCCGGCGAGCAGGCCCCGGCCGCGCACGTCGCCGACGTGTGGCAGCTCCGCGAGGCTCGCCAGGCGCTGCTGCAGCACCCTGCCCACCTCGGCGCACCGCTCGACGAGGCGTTCGCGCTTGAGCAATCGGACCGCGGCCAGCCCAGCGGCACACGCCACCGGGTGGAACGAGAACGTCTGCGCGTGCAGGAAGGAGCCGCTGCCGCCGGCGATCACGTCGACGATCCGCTGGGGCGCGGCCACCGCGGACAACGCGGCGTAGCCACCCGAGATGCCTTTGCCCAGCGTCATGAGATCGGGACTGACGCCGTACGGCTCGATGGCCCACCAGGTACCGGTGCGACCCGCGCCGCACAGGATCTCGTCCGCGATGAACAGCACGTCGTGGCGGTCGCAAATCTCGCGAATCGCGCGGAAATAGTCGGCACGCGGCGTCGACGCCCCCGTGGAAGAGCCCCCGACGGGCTCGGCGATGAACGCCGCCACCGAGTCGGCGCCGACGTGGCGGATCGCGCCGTCGAGCGCGGCGCCACTGCACGTCGGACACCTCGGATCGCCACCGCAGCCGCAGCGGTAGGCGTACGGAGCGGGAATGCGCTCCACGTCGACGAGCCACTCGCGGAACGGTGACTTGTACTGTTCACGCGCCGAGGCCGAGAGCGCCAGCAACGTGTTGCCGTGGTACGAGGGGTTGAGCGCGATGATGCGGTGCTTGCCGGGCTTGCCGGCCTCGATCCAGTATTGCCGGGCGAGCTTCAGGGCGGCCTCGACGGCCTCCGAGCCGCTCGACAGGAAGTACAGTTTATCGAGCTCGTCGGGGAGCGTCGCGGCCAGCTCGTCCGCCAGCTGTTCCACCGCGCCGTGGGTAAAGGCAGTGGCCGAGAGATAGCCGACGTCCCGCGCTTGGCGCGCTATCGCTTCCGCGATCTCGGGATTCGAATGGCCGAGGTTCGCGACGTAGGCGCCACCGACGGCGTCGAGATATGCCTTGCCTCGCTCGTCGTACAGCCAGCAGCCCTCGGCGCGCACGATGCGCGGGTAGCTGTGGCCGAGCTTGCGGTAGAAGACGTGGCTCTCCGGGTACTTGTAGGACGTCAATCCGCCTCCCCCAGGGCCCGAGACACGCGGCAAGATATCGCGCCGGCCGCGCCTCGGCGAGCGACGATTGCCGTGCGCTCCCTCCGCGGTAACTTAGCCCGACCTTCCCCAACTCTGGATCCGCCCATGCGAACGCTATATCGCGTGTTGCTGCTTGCGGCGCTCGCCCCGGCGCTGGCGCCTGGTCAGTCGAGCGTCGCGCCGAACGAGAACCTCGTGACCGATGGGATCCCGCCGATCCCCCCGGCCGTCGCGGACGCGGCGCGCCGCTACGGTGAGTCCCGCACGGCGGCGTTCTGGGACTGGCATCCGACGCGTCGCGAGATGATCATCGGCACGCGCTTCGGCGAGGCGCAGCAGCTGCATCGCGTGCGCTCACCAGGCGGCGACCGTACCCAGCTCACCTTCTTTCCCGATCCGATCTCCGGCGCGTCGTATCAGCCGACCGACGGCCGTTATATCGTCTTCACCAAGGACGTCGGGGGGGCGGAGTTCTTTCAGAAGTATCGCTATGACGTCGCAACCGGGGAAATCACCTTGCTCACCGACGGCAAGTCCCGCAACACGGGCGGCGCGTGGTCCCATCGGGGCGACCGCTACGCCTACATGTCCACGCGTCGCAACAGCCGAGATCTCGACCTGTGGGTGATGGATCCCGCGAACCCGGCGAGCGACCGCATGGTGCTGCAGCTCGAAGGCGGCGGGTACGGACCGGCCGACTGGTCGCCGGACGACCGTCAAATCCTCTTGGTCCAGGGGATCTCGGTGAATGAGACCTACGTCTGGCTCGTGGATGTGGCGAGCGGGCAGAAGACGCTCCTCACGCCGAAGCAAGGAAACGAGACCGTCGCCTACGGCGACGCGCGCTTCAGCCCTGACGGCAAGGGGGTCTACCTCACCACGGACCGGGAGTCGGAATTCCAACGGCTCGCCTACCTCGATCTCGCCACGAAGCGCTATCGCTTCCTCACGAGCGGCATTCCCTGGGACGTGGACGAGTTCGACCTGTCGCGCGACGGACGCTTGCTGGCGCTCGTTACCGACGAGGACGGTGTGGGCGCGCTGCACGTGATCGAGTCCGCGACCGGAGTCGAGCGTCACCTTCCCACGCTTCCGACGGGGCTCGTGTCGAACATCCGGTGGCGGGGAGCCGGGGCCGAGCTGGGCTTCACGCTCACCACGGCGCGCGCGCCCGCCGACGCCTACTCGATGGACGTCACGACCGGGACGGTGACCCGCTGGACGGAGAGCGAAACTGCCGGCCTCGACACCCGCGACTTCGCGGAAGCGGAGCTCGTCCACTGGCCCAGCTTCGACGGGCGGACGATCTCGGGCTTCCTCTACAAGCCTCCCGCGCGCTTCTCCGGGCGCCGGCCGGTGATCGTCAACATCCACGGGGGGCCCGAGGGCCAGTCCCGGCCCGGGTTCCTAGGCCGCAACAACTTCTACGTCAACGAGCTCGGGGTCGCCATGATTTTTCCCAACATCCGCGGCTCCAAGGGCTACGGCAAGTCCTACGTGAAGCTCGACAACGGCGTGCTGCGGGACGGCGCCTACAAGGACATTGGCACACTGCTCGCGTGGATCCGAACCCGACCCGATCTCGACGGCGACCATGTGCTGGTGACGGGCGGCAGCTACGGCGGCCACATGACCCTCGTGACCGCCACGCAATACGACGGCTCGATCTGCTGTTCCGTGGACATCGTCGGCATGTCGAACCTCGCCACGTTCCTCGAGCATACGTCGGGCTACCGCCAAGACCTTCGCCGGGTCGAGTACGGGGACGAGCGAGACTCAACGATGAGAGCCTGGATGGAGCGGACAGCCCCGCTCAACAACGTCGACAAGGTCACGAAGCCGCTCTTCATCATCCAGGGGATGAACGACCCGCGCGTCCCGCGGAGCGAGGCCGAGCAGATGGTGAGCGCCCTGAAACGGCGCGGCATGCCGGTGTGGTACCTCATGGCCAAGGACGAGGGCCACGGCTTTCGTAAGAAGGGGAACCAGGACTTCCAGTTCTACGCCACCATCCTGTTCACGGAGCGGTACCTGCTCGGCCCAGCCGCATCGGCGACACCGTGACCCTCGGCGCCTTGTGGGAGCGGCTCGCGCCGCTTCCCGGAGGCAAGTGGCTGTTCAGCCGCCTGCTGGGTCGCCGGGTTCCGTACACCGGGACCATCAGGGCACGCGTGGTGGAGCTGCGTCCTGGCTATGCCAAGGTCGCCATGCCTGACCGCCGCGCGGTGCGCAACCACCTCAACTCGGTCCACGCGGTGGCTCTCGCCAATCTCGCCGAAGTGACCAGCGGCTTGGCGATCACGATCGGCTTACCCGCGAACGCGCGCGGCATTCCCGTCGCACTCTCGATCAGCTACCACAAGAAAGCGCGCGGACTCCTCACCGCCGAAGCGCGCTGCCCGTTGCCCGATACCTCGCGCGACGCGGAGCACGACTTCGAGTCCATCATCTCGGACGCCGCGGGAGACGTCGTCGCGCGCGCGACAGTCCGCTGGCGCATCGGTCCGGTGCCGACGCGGTGAGGGGCAGCGCGCTCGACACGCCCCTCACGCGCGACGCCGGGATCGCCGTGCCGATCATCGGCGGCGCGATGTTCCCGTGCTCGAACCCGGAGCTCGTCGCCGCCGTATCGGACGCCGGGGGCATCGGCATCGTGCAGCCGCTCTCGATGGAGTACGTCCACGGCCGACTGTTGCGCGATGGCGTGCGTCTCATCAGGCGCCTCACGACCAAGCCGATCGGCATGAACGTCCTGATCGAGCAGTCGTCGCGGCTCTATCTGGAACGGATGCGGCGCTACGTCGACATCGCGTTGGAAGAGGGGGTGCGCTTCTTCATCACCTCGCTCGGCAAGCCGCGATGGGTGGTCGACCGCGTAGCCCCGGCGGGTGGGCTGGTGTACCACGACGTCACCGAGCGCAAATGGGCGCTGAAGGGCCTCGACTCCGGCGTGCGCGGTCTGATCGCGGTGAACCGGCGCGCCGGCGGACACGCCGGGCCGAAGGGCGCCGAGCAGCTCGTGGACGAGCTGGGCGACCTTGGCGTGCCGCTGGTGTGCGCGGGCGGGATCGGCGATGCCGCGGACTTCGTCGCGGCGCTCGCGCTCGGGTATGCCGGTGTGCAGCTCGGCACCCGGTTCATTGCCACCACCGAGTGCACGGCCCATCCCGCTTACAAGCGCGCCATCGTCGAGGCGGATGAGGAGGACATCGTCCTCACCGAGCGGGTGACCGGCGTGCCGCTCGCGGTGATCCGCACGGCGTACGTCGAGCGCGTGGGCACGAAGGCCGGGCCCGTCGCCCGCTGGCTCTTGCGCCATCGTCGTACCAAGCATTTCATGCGCACGCTGTACGCGCTGAATTCCGCGTGGCGGCTCAAGCGCGCCCACTTCTCGGGGCCGTCGTCGCGGGATTATTGGCAGGCGGGAAAGAGCGTGAGCGGCATCACGAGCATCGAGCCGGCAGGGGAGATCGTGCGGCGGTTCGCGGCGGCGCTTCAGGCCTCCCGGTCCACGACGTAGACGTTGCGTTGTGCGGTAGGCATGATGACGAGGTCGAGAATGTTGACGTGCTCGGGGAGGTTCACGACGTACGCAATGACGTCCGCGACGTCGTCCCCGGTGAGCGGCTTGAAGCCCTTGTACACGGCGCGCGCACGCGCTTTGTCTCCGTGGAAGCGCACCTCTGAGAACTCCGTCTCCACGAACCCGGGGTCGACCGCCGATACGCGGATCGGTGTGCCGGCCACGTCGAGATTCATCCCTTCGGTGAGCGCGCGCACCCCGAACTTGGTGGCGTTGTACACGTTCCCCATCGGGTAGGTTTGGTGCCCCGCGGTGCTGCCCAGGTTGATGACGTGGCCGCGACCGCGAGCCACCATATGCGGCAGGATCGCCCGCGTGACGTGCAGCAACCCTTTCAAATTGGTGTCGATCATGCGGTCCCAGTCCTCGGGGTCACCTTCTTGGATCTTCGCCAGCCCGCTCGCGAGCCCGGCGTTGTTGATGAGGATGTCCGGTACGCGTCCAGCCTGGACCAAGGCTGCCGCGGCCGTGTTCACCGCCGGGCGATCCCGCACGTCCACGATGCTGACGGAGAGGGACACGCGGTGCGCCGTGCCGAGCTCGGCCGCCAGCTGCTCCAACCGGTCGGCCCGCCGGGCCCACAGCGCGAGGTTCGCGCCCTCGGCCGCGAAGCGACGCGCGCACGCCTCCCCGATGCCCGAGCTGGCGCCGGTGATCAGAATGAGCTTGCCCTTGATGCGATTCATCCCTCCCCCACGGTTTGTCTTGACGGTTTTGCTTGACGCCTTTGCGCGACGGCTTTTTTGTTTTATCTCATGTTTCCAGTATGGCCCAGCGAATACCGTCCCGGTTGCGGCCAGACGCACAGTCCATGCGGTTCCCGACCGACCTTGATGCGGTGCGTGAGCCGCCCCGACCCGGTGTCGAACACGTAGACCTCGTCGTCATAGCGCCCCGACACCCATAACTCCCGACCGTCAGCGGTCACGTTTCCCATGTCCGGACTGCCGCCGCCCGGGATCGACCAGGTGGCCACGATGCGTCGCGCCTCCGGGTCGAGCACGGTGATGGACCCGGGCCCGTGACGCCCGCCGGCGGTCGTGTTCCAGCCGCGGTTGGTAACGTAGAGGAGCCCGCCGTCACGACTGGGATAGATCCCGTGGGTTCCCTTCCCCGTCGCGATGAACCCGATCCGCCGGAAGGCGACGGGATCCACCAGGAACACGCCGTTAGCCTTCATATCGGCGACATAGAACACGCGACCGTCCGGCGCGGAACGGATGTCTTGCGGCATGGCAGCGCTGTCGAGCCCGCCGGGGTCCAGCGTGAGGTACCCGGTCACCGCACGGGTCGCCAGCTCCAGCTTCAGGAGCTGACCCGAGAACTCGCACGTGGCGATGGCGAATCGACCGTCGGCGGTGAACTCCACGTGATCCACGCCGCGGCACAGCACTGGGATGGACTGCACCAGCGCCATGGTCTTCGCGTCGCGAAAATCGAGGCGGCGGCGCCGCTCGGCCACCACGATCGCGAACCGCCCATCCGGCGTGAAGTACAGGTTGTAGGGATCTTCCACCGCGACGCTCACGCCTTCCTGACCCGTCGCGGGGTCGATCGGCGTCAAGCTGTTCCCCCGGTTGTTGGCGACCCAGAGCGTCGTCAGGTCGTAGGAGGGCACCACGTGCTGTGGCAGCGCTCCCGTGCGGAACGTGCGGAGCACGGCATAGCTGCCCGGGTCGATGACCGTCACCGTCCCGTCGAGCGAGTTGGGCACGTAGACGAGCGGCCGGGCGCGGGCCGCGAGCGGCGACAGAGCTCCGGCTCCGGTTCCGGCGTAGATATTGATGGGCCGCACTGTGGAGGCTGAATCCGCGGCCACGCGAGCGGCTGGCCCCTTGGGCCCGCTCCGACAGGCGGCCGCGACCGCGAGCACGCAGACCAGTGGTGTGACGCGAGCAGGTCTCAGGAAGTGCACAGATAGTCCTCAGTCGTGGCGCCAGGCGATCACGATCTTGCCGATGTTGCGGTTCTCGCGCATCCGTTGAAACGCTTCCGCCGCCCGCGCGACCGGGAACACGGAGTCGACCGTCACCCGCAGCGTGCCGGCCGCGAAGGCCGCCAACATCTCGTCCCGGAAGCGGGTGACGAGGACTGCTTTCTCGGTGCGCGTGCGCGACCGCAGCGTCGAGCCCACCAGCCGGACCCGCTTCTTCATCAGCAGCCCGAGGTCGAGCTCGGCGCGCGCACCCGACATCGTGGCCAGAATGACGATGCGCCCGCCGGTCTTCAGTACCCGCAGATCGGTCATCAAGCTGGCTGCCCCCACCGGGTCGAGGACGACGTCCACGGCGTCGCGTCCCCAGCGCGTCTCGATCTCCGCCACGAGGTCCTGGCGCGAGGTGTCCACGGCGAGCGCGCCGGCCCGCTCCAGCGCGGCCACCTTGTCGGCGGTGCGAGTGGTGGCGGCGACCCGCGCGCCCGCGAGCGTCGCGATCTGAATGGCCGCGAGCCCCACTCCCGATGCGCCCGCGTGCACCAGCACCGTCGCGCCCCGCGCCATCCCGCCCTCGACCATCAGGTTCAGAAACGCGGTGAGGTACGCTTCCGGGATGCCGGCCGCGGTGACCACATCGATGCCTGGGGGCACCGGGAAGACCTGTCCCTCCGGGGCCGCCACGTATTCGGCGTGCCCACCGCCGGCGAGCAGGGCGGCCACGGGCTCTCCGGTGTCGTCGCGCGTCCCCGCGACCTCCAATCCCAGGATGTCCGATTCGCCCGTCGGTGGCGGGTATCGGCCCGCGATCTGTGAAAGGTCCGCCCGGTTCAGGCCTGAGGCGGTCACGCGGATCAGGACCTCGTCCGGAGCCGGTAGCGGGGTGGCTATCTCGCGCAGCGACGCGACGTAGCGACCCTGCTGCTCGGAGACATGGAGGTACTTCATGGAGGCAATACTAGCCGCGCGATGGCGCTCCGTGCAAAATTCCGCGGCCATGATCAAGCGCTGCTGGGCCAGTGGCGACGATCCCCTCATGCTCGCCTACCACGACGAGGAGTGGGGTGTGCCGCTCTACGGCGATCGCGAGCTGTTCGCCAAGCTCGTCCTGGACGGCTTCCAAGCGGGGCTCTCATGGCGCGTCATCCTGCACAAGCGCGCGCGCTTCCTCGAGGCCTTCGACGGCTTCGACCCGAATCGGATGGCCCACTACGATCGCCGCAAGATCGCGCAGCTCTTGAAGGATCCGGGGATCGTGCGGAACCGGCAGAAGGTGAGTGCCGCGCTCGGCAACGCCCGGGCCTTCCTTGAGTTCCAGGAAGCGCACGGCGCCTTCGGCGCGTTTCTTTGGAGCTTCGTGGGCGGTGCGCCCAAGCAATATCGCCGACGCACCCTGCGGGACCTGCCGGCTCGTAGCCGAGAGTCGGATGCCATGAGCGCCGCCCTGGTGGAGCGCGGCTTCCGCTTCGTTGGACCGACCATCTGCTACGCGTTCATGCAGGCCGTCGGCATGGTGAACGATCACCTGGTCAACTGCTTCCGGCACGCCGAGGTACAGCGCCTCGCGCGTGCGGCGCCAGGTCGGTGAGCGAGATCCCCAGCGAGCTGGAGACGGCGACGCTGCGCCGCGTTACGCGGCGGCTCATTCCCTTCCTCTTCGTCCTCTACATCGCGAACTACCTCGACCGCGTCAACGTGAGCTTCGCGGCGCTCCAGATGAATCGCGACCTGGGATTCAGCGCCACCGCCTACGGCTTGGGCGCGGGGGTGTTCTTTCTCGGCTACTGCCTCTTCCAGGTGCCGAGCAACCTGATCCTGGAGCGGGTCGGGGCGCGTCGCTGGATCGGCGCGATCATGATCGTCTGGGGAGCGATCGCGTCGGCGATGATGCTGGTGCGTGGGGTGCCCAGCTTCTACACGCTCCGGTTCCTGCTCGGCGTGGTCGAAGCGGGGTTCTTCCCCGGCATGATTCTGTTTCTCACCTACTGGTTTCCGGCGACCGAGAGAGCGCGCGCGGTCGCCCGCTTCATGACGGCGATCCCCCTGTCCGGCGCGGTGGGTGGACCGCTGTCCGGATGGCTGCTCTCCTGGAACGGCGTCGCCGGCCTGGCGGGATGGCAATGGCTGTTCCTGCTCGAAGGATTGCCGTCGGTGCTGCTCGGGCTCATCGCCCTGCGGTACCTCACCGATCGCCCCGAGCAGGCCGCCTGGCTCCCGCCTGAGGAACGAGCCTGGCTCGCCGAGCGACTCCGGCTCGAGCGCCAGCAGGGCCCCGAGCGCCGCCGCCTGAATCTGCGCGAGACCTTCCTCCACGGGGTCGTGTGGCGCCTGGGCCTGCTCTATTTCCTGATCGTTGTGGGCCTGTACGGCCAGGGGCTGTGGCTGCCCCAGCTGATCAAGGGCTCGTCCGGGCTGAGCAATCTGGCGGTCGGATTTCTCTCGGCGGCACCGGCGGTGGCCGCCGCGGTAGCGATGGTCGCGATCGCCGCCCATTCGGATCGAACCCGCGAGCGCCACGCGCACGTCGCGGCCTCCCTCGCGGCCGGCGCCCTCGGCTTCGCCCTCACGGCGGCCGCGCTCGATTCGCCGCTGCTCGCGACCGTCACCCTGGCGCTCGCCGCCGTGGGATTCACCGGCGCGCTCGGCCCGTTCTGGGCGCTTCCACCCTCGTTCCTCAGCGGCACCGCGGCAGCCGCGGGCATCGCGCTCATCAATTCGCTCGGCAACATCGCCGGCTTCGCCGGTCCCTACCTCGTGGGCGCCGTGAAAGATGCCACTGGTGGCTTTGCCGGAGCACTCGTCACCTTCGCGCTGCTGATGTTGGGGGGCGCCGCACTCGCCTGGACGCTGCGGCGCGCTCCCGTGCTGGCGGCGGCCTAGATCCGCTCGGCCGGCAGCTCGACCGTAGCGACGAAGCTCGGCGGCCGTCGCACCTTGGTTGCCTGCTCGTAGGCATAAGCGAACTTGATGAGCGTCCCCTCACTCCACGGACGCCCGACGAACGACAACCCGACCGGGAGCCCGCGCACGTAGCCCATCGGGACGGTGATGTGCGGGTACCCCGCCACCGCCGCCGGACTCGAAAAGCTGCCCCCGCCCCCGCCGTCGCCGTTCACGAGGTCGATGAGCGACGCCGGCCCGCCTGTCGGCGCGATCAGCGCGTCCACCTTCTGCTCCGTCATCACGGCATCGATCCCCTGCGTACGCATCAGCAGGTGATTCTTGTCGAGTGCCTTGAGGTAGTCCTGGTCGGTGAGCGGCCCCTTCGCCTGTGCCTGCACGAAGATCTCCTGTCCGAAGTAGGTCAGCTCCCTGTCCTTCATGCGCTCGTTGAACGCGATTATCTCATCGAGCGCCTTGGGTCCGCCGGCAGCCCACTCGGCCAGATAGCGGTTCAGATCCGCCTTGAACTCGTACAGGAGCACCGCGAACTCCGAGTCGTCGGTTTGGCCCGCGGTGGTGATGTCCGCGGGATCGACGACGACCGCGCCGGCGCGCTTCAGCACGTCGATTGCCGTCTCCATCAAAGCATCGGTAGCGGCGCTGTATCCCATGAAGTGGGAGCGGCACACGCCCAGCCGTGCGCCCTTCAGGCCGTTGGCGTCCAGGAAGCTGGTGTAGTCCGCGCGCGATTGGCCGACGCTGGCGGTGGTCGCTTGGTCGCGCGGATCGGCGCCGGTGAGCACCCCCAGCAGCGTGGCGGCGTCGGCGACCGTGCGGGCCATGGGACCCGCGGTATCCTGACTGTGCGCGATGGGGATGACGCCGGCCCGACTCACGAGGCCGAGCGTCGGCTTGATCCCGACGATGCCGCAGCAGGTGGACGGGGAGACGATGGATCCGTCCGTCTCCGTCCCGATCGCCACGGCGCACAGATTGGCAGATACGGCGACGGCCGACCCGGAGCTCGAGCCCGATGGCGTGCGGTCGAGCGCATAGGGATTGCGGCACTGACCACCGCGTCCGCTCCATCCGCTGGAGGAGTGGGTCGAGCGAAAGTTCGCCCACTCGGAGAGATTCGCCTTGCCGAGGATCACCGCACCGGCGGCGCGGAGCCGATCTACCAGGAACGCATCGCGTGGCGGCGCCACGCCCACGAGCGCCAACGAACCCGCCGTGGTCTGCTGGCGATCGTGCGTGGCCACGTTGTCCTTGACGAGCACCGGGATGCCGTGGAGCGCTCCACGCGGGCCCCTGGCCTTGCGCTCGGCGTCGAGCGCGGCGGCCTGGGCGACTGCGTCGGGGTTCGCCTCCAGCACCGAACGCAGCCCGGGGCCCTTCTTGTCCAGCTCGTCGATGCGCTGCAGGTACGCGGTGACGAGCCCGCGCCCGGTGTACTTGCCGGACTGGAGGCCCGCCTGCAGGCCCGCGATGGTCGCCTCCTCCAGCTCGAATGGCGCCGGCGGGCGACCGGCTCCGGGGGCAAGCGATGGGAGCGCGGGGTGCGCTGCCGCGAGCGCGCCGCTCACCACGCTGTATTCGAGGAACCGGCGGCGGTCCATGGTCCGATCGCTCATGTGCTGGGCTCCTGAGATGACGGTGGTCGGAAACGGGTGGGTAAACTTGCCGTGAGCACCGTGGGACGGCCAGCGAGCACGACAGCCCCCGGACAACACCCTGGACGAGGAACCCGGTCTTATATTGGAGACCGAACCCCCCTTACGGAGGGCCACATGTTGAGGATCGTCCTGACGGCCGCGATGTGCATCGGTGCGGTCGCGTGTGGTAGCGGCAGCCAGTCGAGTCGGCGTGCCGGCCCGTCTCGGGCAGCGTCGGCGCCCCATACGACCGCCAAGGCTGAGCGGCAACAGAAAGGAAAGAAGGCCAGCACCAGACCGGACACCACGCGGGCGAAGAGCCCGCTGACGAACTAGACCGGCGTCACGCCGACATGGCGCGCAGCTCCGCCTCGACGCGCTCGCGTTCGACCGTTTCTCCCAACGAGTCGAAGATTTCCCGGGCGCGCTCGAGGTAGGCGCGCGCTTCCTCTTGCTGGTGCAAACGGTGGCGGAACAGCCCGTACGCATGGTACACCTGGGCCTCGGTCGCGAGTGAGCGGTCCAGCGTTTTGGCAAGCTCGATCGCCTGCTCGAAGAACACGAAGCCCGTCTCGTCCTCCTGGACGCCACGCAGTCGCCCCATCAGCGTGTACGCCTGGACGAGACCGAGCATGGCATTGCCACCGATGGCCACCTGCTCGGCCCGCCGCAGCTCGGCTTCAGCTTCGAGCAAACGGCCCGCCTCGAGGTCGAGCTCCGCAAGGTTGAGGCGGATCGACAGCTCGAGACGGGGATCTCGCGACGCCCGCTGCGACCAGGCCAGGGCCTCCCGATACGCGGCCGAAGCGGGGCCCTGGCGTCCCAACTGGGCGTCGAGCAGCCCTTGCTCGTTGAGCACGTGTGCCAGCTCGTCCGCGATGCCGGCGGATTCGAAGCGATCGCGCGCGCGGCGCAGCAGGTCTTGGGCGGCCCCAAGGTCGCCCTGCCTGCGCGCCAGCGCACCCAGCTGCCGCTCCAGCCGTCCCGTCCGCGCAGGATCGCCGGCGGCGTCGGCCAGCCGCAGTCCCCGGCTGTACCACGCCTGGGCACCGGACCATTGTCCCTGGGCCAGTGCCGCCGCGCCCAGGCCCTCACACGCCGCGATCGCCCCCAGCTGATCAAACTCGGCTTCGGCGAGCGCGAGCGCGCGCTGGAAGTGCCGCGCTCCATCGGCGTTGTGACCGAGCGCGAGACTGGCGTGCCCCAGCGCGCGCAGCGTCTCGACCTCCGGACGGCGGTCCTGGAGCCCTTGCGCCACCTGCAACGCGACGTGGTACCACGCCTGCGCCTGGGAAAACCGCCCGGCGCCCTCTTCGAGTCGACCGGCGCGCAGCAACGCCGCTACCACGGCCGCGGTGTCGCCGCGCTGCTGTGCCTCGAGCGCGTCCACGTATTCGCGATACAACGGCTGCAGGTGCCCCACGATCCGATGGAATGCCTGCTGCATCCGCCGCCGGACTTCGTCGGGCTGAACGCCCCGCTTCCCAAGCGTGAGGTACGGGCCCGAGCTCGACCACAGGGTACGCTCGTCCGGTCGCGAGATGGACACGATCAGCGCGCGCAGCGGATCGAGCGCCTCCAGCTCGGGCATGAGCCCCAGCGCTTTCTCGATCCGTACTGGCGGGAGCCCGGTCACAAGCCGTACTCCTTCATCTTACGGGTCAGCGTATTGCGGTGGATCCCCAGGATGTCTGCGGCCGTGCCGATCTGCCCGTGGGTATGCGCGAGCACGCGCGCGATATGGCGCGCTTCGAGCTCCGCCAGCGTCAGCATGCCGCCCTGGGAACGGTCAGCGAGCGCGACCTCCTCGCCCCGCAATTCCTCAGGGAGGTGCTCCGCGCGGACGGTGTCGCCGGTGGCCACGATCACCGCCCGTTCGATCACGTTGCGGAGCTCGCGCACGTTACCCACCCAGGCGTGCCCCCGCAGCACCTCCAGCGCGCGCTCTGAAATCGACGGGATCCGCTTGCCGTAGCGTTCGGCGAAGTGGCGGACGTAGTACGCCGTGAGCAGCACGAGATCGTCGCCCCGCTCGGCGAGGCGGGGCAGGCGGATGGTGACGACCGCGAGCCGATAGTACAGGTCCTCGCGGAAGCGCCCCTGCTTGATCGCCTCCTTGAGGTCGCGATTGGTGGCCGCGATGAGCCGCACTTCGACCGGGATCGTGTCGGCGCCCCCCACCCGCTCGATCTCGCGCTCCTGCACCGCGCGCAGGATCTTCGCCTGCAGCGCGAGGCTCATGTCGGCGACCTCGTCGAGAAACAGCGTGCCGCCCGCCGCGTGCTCGAACCGTCCGATCTTCCGTGTGATCGCGCCCGTAAAGGCGCCCTTCTCGTGGCCGAACAACTCGCTCTCGAGCAGGTTCTCCGGAATGGCGGCGCAGTTCACCGCCACGAAGGCCCCGCCGGCATTGGGCCCGTTGAGGTGGATCGCG
This sequence comes from Gemmatimonadales bacterium, assembly GCA_035280265.1. Taxonomy (GTDB): domain Bacteria; phylum Gemmatimonadota; class Gemmatimonadetes; order Gemmatimonadales; family GWC2-71-9; genus AG41. The sequence goes on from DATEGE010000156.1 coordinate 38,205, forward strand.
CGGGCCACGACCTCCTTGCCGGTCCCCGACTCCCCCTGAACCAGCACCGTGGCGGTGCTGCCCGCCACGCGAGCGAGGAGCTTGTAGACGTCCAGCATGGCGGGGCTCTGGCCCACCAGCGCGTACGGCCCGACCGCGTGTGGCTGCGCCGCGGGAAGCGGGACCGCTGTTTCGGTGGTGGCGGACCGGAGCCGCTCCAGCACCCGCACGAGCTCTTCCCGGCGCAGCGGCAACGACAACACGTCGAGCACCCCGGCCTTCTCGGCACGCAACACCAAGCCCATCGACGGAGTCTGGACGGCCGCGACGAGCCGCGGGCTGCCGGCGACGCCCCGCAGCGTGTCGACCCACCACCCCAGGTCCTCGTCGGGACGCTCGCCGAGCATCGCGACGATGAGATCCCAGCGGCCAGCCGCGAGGTGGCGCACCGCGCGCGGCAGATCGGGCGCGCTGTCGATCTCCAGCCGCCCGTCGTCGGCATACTGCCGCAGACTCTGCAGCAGCCCGCCCCCTCCGCCCCCTTCCCCTTCCCCTGCGACCACGAGCACCCGCAAGGTGGCCACCTGCGAGGATGCAGCCGCTGCCGCGGGCTCCGTGCGGGTGGGCGTAGTTATCCCCTAGTCCCGCCGCCGCGAGAGCGAGCGACCAGGACGAGCGCGTCATCGGTGCCCTTCCCGTAGCGCGTGAGGATGTGGTCGGCGAGTTGCTGCGGGGTCATATCGGGCGACAGCCCCTCGGCGAAGCCTTCCTTGATGCCGTCGGTCGCGAAGATCAACGTGTCGCCCGCATCGAGCGGCAGCGTCTGCGGCAGGACACGTGGAAGCTCGGACCCGACGATGCCGCCTCGCGTGACGAGCGACCCGCGCACCCTGGTGGGGCCGTGGGGGCCGTCGGCGTGTAGCAGTCTGCCTTCCACATTGCCGACCCCTACCCAGTTCAGCGACCGACCGCCGGGGTCGAACGACGCGAGGCTCATCACCGCGCCCCGGCTTCCGTGCAGGGCCCGATGGCACCGCCCGAGCAACGCCAGCAACGACTCTTCCGCGTGGCGATCGAGTGCTGCCACTGCGGCCTGGGCGGCCGACGCGGCCTCGCTGCCGTGACCGAGCCCGTCCACCACCGCCACGAGCACGCCGCGCGCCACCGCCTTGACGAGGTGCAGGTCCCCCGATTCCCTCTCGCCCGGCAGCGCCAGGGTGGCGACACCCCAGTCGACCAGTGCCGGCGCGTTTGTCGACGTGTCAGGCATTGGCCCGCCGCCACTTCTTCATCGTCACCGTGGTTCCCTGACCCACGCTGGAGACCACGTCGAAGTCGTCCATGAGCCGCCGGGCGCCCGGTAGGCCCAAACCCAGGCCGCCGGACGTGGAATACCCGTCCTCCAGCGCGCGGGCGACGTCGCGGATCCCGGGTCCCTGATCGCGCGCGACGATGACGACGCCGCGGCGGTCGCCGTTGGTCACGACGCTGATCGCCACCTCTCCCTGCTTCGCGTAACTGAGGATATTGCGCGCGATCTCCGAAATGGCGGCGGCGATCACGGTCTGATCCCCGCTCGAGAACCCGGCTTGCGCCGCCAGCTCTCGCCCGCGCTGCCGTGCAGTCACGACATCTGTGTCGGCGGCGATCGGGATCAGCAGTTCGTCAGCCACGGTCGAGCCGTGCCGGCCCGCGCTCGATCCGGAGCTGGGTCTGTCGGTCCAGGAAGGCGAGGCCCTCTTCGAGGTCCAGGGCCGTCGACACGCCTTTGAGGGTGAGGCCGAGCTGGACCATGGCGAAGGCGACTTCGGGCTGGATCCCGACGATCACGGTTTCCGCGCCGCGGAGACGCGCCATATGCGCGATGTCGCGGAGCGTGCGGACGGCGAAGGAATCCATCACGTCGAGGGCGGTGACGTCGACGATCACCCCACGCGCCCGGAACTTCCCCACGCGCTCGATCAACGCCTCACGCAGCTGCGACAAATCCGCGTCCGTGAGGGCCGATTGGATCGACGCGATCAGGTAGTGGCCCTGCTTCAGGATCGGAACTTCCACGCGCTCTCCGTCGACGGAGTGGGGTGTCGGCTCACGCCTTTGGGGCCAGCTCTTCCAGCGGAACCACCTTGTACCCGAGCAGCCGCTCGGCCTCTTCGATGCCGCCCTGCAGGTCGCCGACCGTGGCCATCTCGCTCAGATCGACGCCGATGGTCACCAGCGTCTGCGCGATCTCTGGCGAGAGACCCGTCACGATCACGGTCGCGCCCAGGAGCCGCGAGGCCTCGACGGTCTGCACGAGGTGGTTGGCCACGTTGGAGTCCATGGCGGCCACGCCGGTGATGTCGATCACCACCACCTTCGCGCGGTTGGTGCGGATGGCGCGCAACAACTGCTCCGTGAGCTGCCGGGCTCGCTGCGGATCGATCACGCCGATGATCGGGAGAATGAGGAGCCGCTCGCGCACCTGCAACACCGGCGTGGACAGCTCCCGGATCGCCTCCTGCTGCTGCCGAATGATGCGCTCGCGCTCCTGCACGAAGCCGACGGCGACCGTGTTGGCGATGCGGTTGGCCGCCGGCTCGTAGGCGTCCAGGATGCGATTGAGCTTGTCGAAGTCCTCGTGATACTTGGCGAACAGCGAGCGGGCCAGCACGTCGCGCAGCAGCAGCACGATCCCCACGACTTCGTGCGTCTCAACGCCGCGGGGAATGATGCGCTCGGAGAGGTTGCGCGCGTATGCCTGCAGCGCCTCGAACGTCCCCGTCTCGAGCGCCTCGACGTAGTTGTCGTATACCGAGGTAGCTTCGGCGAAGATCTCTTCTTCCGTCATCGCCGTGAGCAACTGGGCTCGCGTGATGCGCCGGGCCCACTCCTCGCGCAGCTGGGTGCGGTTCTGCCGCAGGTGAGCCACCAGCTCGCGCAGCAGTATCGCAGTGGACTCGGCGGGCGCCTCGGCGGCGGGCAGCATCGACGGCGCATCTTTGCCTTTGGTGACCATGGGGGGCGTTCCTCGCCTGGGATGGACGAATGTTGCCGGCGCGCAACGGCAAGGCTAGTGCCTAGCTATTCGCGCCGGCGGGTCTGGCCGTAACTGTCGATCTCGCTGAGGCTTGAGAAGCATGGGAGACGTTCACGCATTGTGTCGGCGCAACACTTTGAAGCACGGGGAGACTGGCAACGGCACCAAAACGAGGCGATACCGCCGTTGAGGAGCGCTGCGGGGAGCGGCGTGCGGTCCGCTCCCCGCTGGTCGCTGCCTCCATCATCCCAATACTCCCTCCTCGGGTTGCGCACACCTTCAAGACCGCTCCGGGTCTCCGGCGCATAGCACGCGCACAATGCGGACCGGCGCGCTGAGCGCTGTGGGAGAGCACCGACGTGGCGGGATGGGCCAGGCGGTGACGAGCCGTGGTCAGCGGACGCCGAGCGGCTGTGGGATGGCGACGGCCCGGCGTGGCAGCTGTGGTGGCAACGCCGCTGCACCGTCCAATTCAAAGCGCTCATCGTCGCACACGACGCGCGCGATCCGCTCCGCGGCCAGCCACGTCAGCGCCTCGAACAGCTCGCGGAGCACGACCGGATCGTCAACGTTGGCCGGCCGATGGAGCGTGGCCACGGCGTACGGACCGTCGAGATGGCGCCGCGCGGGCACGTCGAACGCTTGTGCCTGCGGCAGCGCCCAGCACAGCGTATCGATCATCACATTGCCCACGAACTGCATGCGGTCGATGGGGACGCCCTCGGCGCTGAGGTTTTCGGCGGCGTCGCGCGACGGTAGGAACAGCACGTCGGACAGGCGGTCCGTCGTCGCGCCGACTCTGGCAGCTGGTTACGCCGCTTCGACGAAGGCGTCAGCACCACCACTCCCGGCTAGACCGGCACCCCCACCCCCCGCATCCTCCTCCGCCGCCTCATAGCCTGCAGCACCTCGAACTTGGCCGCGGCCACGTCGCGCAGGCTGTACCCGGTGCCGCAAATCGGTGCAGCCAAGGGCTGGCCAGGACGCAGCTTGGTGCGACCGAGGGTCGAGCCGCCACCCCCGCCGACCCCCGATGTTGCCCATTTCACGCGAGAAATCGCTGACGCTGCAGGAGCGCGACAGGATGGCCCAAACTGTGCGTTGCACAGGGACCGACCATAATCGAGGACCAGTTCGATGTCGATCCCGATGACACAGGATGCGATCCAGCCCGGCGACGGGCGCGAGCCGGTGGCCCTGCTGGCGATTGGGCCGGAAGCGAAAGCCCGCGTGCGGATTCTCGTGGTCGACGACGAACACATCCTGCGCGAGAGTTGCGCGGCGGTATTGCGACACGAGGGGTACGACGTGACGGTCTGCAGCCGCGGGCAGGAGGCCCTCGACCTGCTGAAGCGCCGTGCCTACGACGTCCTGCTCGCCGACCTCTATATGTCTCAGGTCGATGGTCTCAGCCTGCTGCGGGCGGCGCTCGCGACCAACCACGATACCATCGTGATCGTGATGACCGGTAGCCCGAGCGTCGAGTCGAGCGTCGAGGCGCTGCGTCAGGGTGCGTTCGATTATCTCCCGAAACCGTTCTCCGCCTCACACCTGCAGGTCCTGATCGGGCGTGCGGTGCACACGCTGCTGGTCGCGCGTGAAACCCGCGAGCAGCAGGACACCCTCGACCGGAACCACGCGAGCTCGGACAAGATCACGTTGCTCGGAACCGCGCCCGCCTTCCGACGGGCCATCGACCTCGCTCGCAAGGTGGCGCCCACGGATGCGTCGGTCTTCATCACCGGGGAGAGCGGCAGCGGCAAGGAGATGATCGCCCAGTTCATCCATCACCATAGCCGTCGCTCCAGCCGGCCATTCGTCGCCGTGAACTGTGCGGCGCTCCCGGAGGGTCTGCTCGAGTCCGAGATGTTCGGCCACCGCAAGGGCGCCTTTACCGGTGCCGTCAGGGATAAGCCCGGGCTGCTCGAAGCCGCCCACGGCGGCACGCTGTTTCTCGACGAGCTGGCAGAGATGCCGAAGTCGATACAGGCGAAGCTGCTGCGGGTCATCCAGGACGGCGTGGTACGCCGGGTGGGCAGTGAGGCGACCGATGCCGTCGTGAACGTACGATTCATCGCCGCGACCAACGGTGATCCCGTAGCAGCGGTGAAGGCCGGCGAGATGCGGGATGATTTGTATTACCGACTGCGTGTCGTGCCGATCCACGTCCCGAGCTTGCGCCAGCGGCCGGAAGACATCCCGCTCCTCGCCGACTACTTCCTGTCCACCTACTGGGTGCGTCATCGCCGCAAGGGCGCGCCATTCCCGCGCCTGACGGACGGGGCCCTGCGCGCCCTGTGCGGTTACGCGTGGCGCGGCAACGTGCGCGAGCTGCAGAACGTCATCGAGCACGTGGCCGTCGTCGTTGAGCCCGGGGCCGAAATCCGACCGGAGGATCTGCACTTCGCCGGCGACGCGGCCCCCGCAGCGACCGGCGCCAATCCCGCGTCGCTGATCTCGACGCTCCTGGAGGAGAGCTATCACGCCGCGCGCGATCGGGTGATCGCGCAGTTCGAGCGGCAATACCTGACGTGGTTGGTCAATCGCGCGAGTGGCAACATGTCGAAAGCCGCGCGCATCGCCGGAGTCGATCGCACGACGCTGTACCGGCTGATGGAGCGGCATAGGCTGCAGCGCAGCCCCACAGCAGGGTGGGTGGTGGAACGTGAGGCCGGGCCGACGGCCGAGGCAGCCGTCTCGGACTCCGTTGACGACGCGTCGGTCGATGTGCCCGGCTCTGCGCCAGCACGCGCATCGTAGGGCTGGGTCGCGTGACAGCGGGAGGGGTACTCGAAATGCGAGCGAACACGGCCGAGCAGCTCGATTGGTCCGTCGCCCCGGCCGCCGTTTCGCGTCCATTGGCGCCTCCTCGACGACACACGGCCCCGTGGGCCGGATCGCGGGCGCAACGGGGCCGGGTGAATCGCTTCGCAGACGTTTGTCGATCGCTGGTACCAGGGGGTGTTCACCCCGGTTCTACCGTCAGGCGACCATCGGGGTGCGGCGTCGGCGCAACAGGTGCGGCGTTTACACTCGCCGCAACTTCCAGTGGCCGCGGCGGAACAGCAGGGCGCTCACGACGGCTACCGTGGAAAACGCGATGGTCACGGCAAGCGCCACACCGCGCGGTCCGAGGCCCACCCGCTGCGCGAGGAGATAGGCGAGGGGGATCTCCCACAACCAGAAGCAGCCCAAGTTGATCCAGGTCGGCGTCCACGTGTCGCCCGCGCCGTTGAACGATTGCGTGATCACCATCCCATACGCGTAGAACAAGAAGCCGTAGCTGATGGTGCGCAGGCACACCTCGGCAATCGCCGCCACCGCTCGGTCAGTGGTGAACACGCTCACAATCGGGCCCGCTAGGGCCACGAACAGCGCACCCACGGTTCCGAGAAATAGCATGTTGTAGAACCCCGCGAGCCACACCGCCCGCTCGGCACGCTCCGGGTTCCCGCTGCCCAACCCCTGCCCCACGAGCGTCGCGGCTGCGTTCGCCAGGCCCCACGACGGTAGCAACGCGAAGATGATGATGCGGATCGCGATCTGGTACCCGGCCAACGCCTCCGAGCCGAAGCTCGCGATGATCCGCACCAAGCCGATCCAGCTTGCCGTGCCGATCAGCACCTGTGCCGTGCCCGTACCCGAGAGCCGCAGCATCGTGCGCATCACGCCGGGGTGCAGGGCGAGGTCCGCCCGCCGGATCACCACGCGGGCGTCGCCGCGCCACAAGCGGTACACCTGGTACAGCACGCCCGTGCCGCGGCCGATCGTCGTCGCGATGGCCGCACCGGTGACGCCGAGGCGCGGGAACGGCCCGAGGCCGAAAATCAAACAGGGGCCGAGCGCGATGTTGATCCAGTTGGCGAGCCACAGCACGCGCATCGCGATCGCGGCGTCGCCGGCCCCGCGGAAGATCGCGTTGATCAGGAACAGCAGGAGGATTACGACGTTTCCGCCGAGCATCACGCGGGCGTAATTGGCGCCCATTGCCTGCACCGCCCGGCTCGCGCCCATCACGGCGAGCAGACGCGGCGCCAACGTCACGCCGATCACGGCGATCACGGCCGCCACGCCCACCCCCAACGCGATCCCCTGCACGGCGGCCTCCGCGGCTCCCTCTGGATTCTTTTCGCCGATGCGGCGCGCCACTATGGCCGTGACGCCGATGGAGAGGCCCATCGCCGCGGTGTAGATCAACGTCAGGAGCGATTCCGTGAGGCCCACTGTGGCCACGGCGTCGGCGCCGAGGTGCGCGACCCAGAAGACGTCCCATACGGCGAACACCGACTCCATGATCATCTCGGTGACCATGGGAATCGCGAGCAGCACAATCGCCCGGCCCAGCGGACCCGTGGTGTAGTCGTGGTGCGAGCCGCGGAGCGCCTCGCGCACGGTGGCCCACCACCCGCCGGTCGCCTGCTGCTCCCGCGTCGTCTGTGGGGTCGGCTGGGTCAAGGTCCTTTCCCTCCACCAGAAAGTCGATCGCCCCATCGGCTGGTGGCGTCGGTGGGGCGACGGAGGGCTGCAAGCTATGCGCCGGCTAAGCCCGCGTCAACGCGAGTCGAGCTGCGGCTGGACGTATTTCGTGTAACAATTCGGACAGATGCTGTGGGTGAGCAGCCGCTCGAAGTGGGCCTCGATGTAAGTCTCGAGCGGCTCCCATTCTTCTTTCTCGTTGCGAATCCGCTTGCAATACGAGCAGATCGGGAGCAGCCCTTCGAGCTGCCGCAGCTCCTTGCGCAAGCCGAGGATGCGCTCCGCCACGGTGAGACGGGCGCGCAGCTCGTCGGGGTCCACCGGCTTCGCGATGAAATCGTCGGCCCCGGCCTCCATCCCGGCCAGGTACTGCTGTTTCCCACCGCGCACGGTGACCATGATGAAGTACACGTAGGGCTCGCTGGTGCGGGCGCGAATGCGGCGGCACAGCTCGGGCCCGTCCATCTCCGGCATGTACCAGTCCGAGATGACGATGGGGACACGCGCCAGCTGGAGCAGCTCCCACGCCTCGCGGCCGTTGCGGACGCTCTTCACGTCGTACCCGGCGGCCTGCGCCACGGCGCCGAACTGGGCGCTGGCGACCGCGTCGTCATCCACGACCAGCACGGAAATCGCTTTAGACACGGGTGCCGCCTTTCGTGACCGTCCGAAGATAATCGAGGGCCGCCTGCGCTTCGCCGCGCACCGGCTCGAGCTTGTCGCGTGCCGCCGCGAGATCACCGGTCCGGGCCGCCGTTTCCATCTGCTCCAGCAGCGCGGCCAGGCTGCGCGCACCGATCGTCGCGGCGGCGGACTTGAACGCGTGGGCGGCGCGGTGCAGCGGCTCCGGATCGGCGCCACGCGCCGCAGCGGCGAGCGCCTCCAGGCGCTGGGGCGCCGTCTCGACGAACGTCGCGAGAATCCCGTCGACCGCCTCCTCCGCCCCCGCTTCTTCCATGGTGCGTCGGAACCCGTCGACATCCACCACCGCAGGCGCCGCCGCCGCGGTGTCCGCCGGCGGCGCGCTCCGCCCCTCGACGACCGCGAACAGGTCGTGCGCCCTGAACGGCTTGGCCAGATAGCCGCTCATACCGTGCGCCAGGCAGCGCTCGCGCTCGCCGGAGAGCGCATGCGCCGTCAGCGCGATGATCGGCAGGGCCCGGCCCTGGAGGAGCGCGCGAATCCGCGTCGTCGCCTCGAAGCCGTCCATCTCGGGCATCTGGATGTCCATGAGCACGACGTCGTAGCCGCGGGCAGTCACGGCGTCCACGGCCTCGCGTCCGTTCCCGACGATATCCACCTGATGCCCACGCTTCACGAGCATGGCCGTCGCGACCTGCTGATTCACCGGATTGTCCTCCGCCAGCAAAATGTGGAGCGCCTCGCGCGATTCGGCGATCGAGTGCCGCGTGACGAGGTCCGGCGCACCACCGGTCGCGACCGTCCCCGCGAGCACGGTTCCGACCGCCTCGATCAGGTCGGAGCGCGCGATGGGCTTGGTGAGATACGCTTGGATGCCCAGCTCGCGGCAGCGCTCGCCGTCGCCGCGCTGACCTGCCGACGTGAGGATGAGCAGGCGCGTGCGCGCGAGGGTGCGGTCGGCGCGAATCGCCGCGGCGAGCTCGAACCCGCTCTGCTCTGGCATCTGGGCGTCGAGGATCGCGAGGTCGAAGGGAGTCCCGGCGCGCTGGGCCTTGTGGAGCGAGTCGAGACCCGCGTCGGCGCGCGGCGCCTCGAACACGGCCATCCCCTCCGCCCCGAGCATGTCGCGGACGATCCGGCGGTTCGTCTCGTTGTCGTCCACCACGAGCAAGCGCCTGCCCCCGAGCGACGCCGCGCCCCGCGCCGCGACCTGTGGCGCCGCCTCCTCGACCGGCAAGCTGAGCGTGAAGCTGAATTCGCTGCCTTGGCCGACTTCGCTCGTGACCGCCAGCTCCCCCCCCATCAGCGCCACCAAGCGTCGCGAGATCGCTAGACCAAGGCCGGTGCCGCCGTAGCGCCGCGTCATGGAGGCGTCGGCTTGCGTGAACTCCTGAAAGATCGTGGCGAGCTGCTCCTTCGAGATGCCGATTCCCGTGTCGCGCACGCGGAACCGGACCGACGCCTCGTTGCCCTCCCCCCGCACGAGGCTCGCCGCAATGTCGACTTCGCCCTGCTCGGTGAACTTGATCGCATTCCCGATCAAGTTCATCAGCACCTGCCGCACCCGCGTGGGATCCCCCCGCACGAGGTGCGGCACGTCAGGCGCCACGTCCACCGTCAGCTCGAGGTGCTTCTCACGCGCCCGCACGGCGAGCAGCGTCGCGGTCGCATGCACGACCTTGGGCAAATCGAACGGGATCGATTCGAGCTCGAGGTGCTCGGCCTCGATCTTCGAATAGTCGAGGATGTCGTTGAGGATGGTCAGCAGCGCCTCCGAGGACGAGCGCACCAGCTCGAGGGCCCGGCGTTGCTCCGGGGCCAGCTCCGTGTCCAGCACCAGCTCCACGAACCCGAGCACGGCGTTCATCGGGGTCCGGATCTCGTGACTCATGTTGGCCAGGAACGCGCTGCGGGCCTGTGCCACGCGCTCGGCCAGATCGCGCGCCTCGCGCATGGCCCGCTCCGCCGCCTTGCGCTCGCTGATGTCCTCGTACAGCGCGACCAAACCGCCTTCCATAGCCGCTCTCACGGCAGCGGCCGAGAGTCGGACGTGCACGCGGCTACCGTCTTTGCGGGTCCGCTCCACCTCCACGCGCACGATCTCTCCTCGCCGCGTGCGCGCCTCGAGATCCGTGGACTCCGCGCGGAGCGACGGGGGCACGATCAGGTCATCGATCCGTGCGCCGGCGGCTTCCGCCGCGGAGTAGCCGAACAACGCCTCGAACGCCGGATTGACGGCCCGGATGCCGCGCCGATCGTCGAGCACCGCGATCGCCACCGGCGTGCTCGCGATGAGTGCATCCAAGAAGGCATGTTGGCGTGCCAATTCCTCGGTAGACACTTCCAGCAACGCGGTCGCCCGTACCCGCTCCACGAACGTGCGCCAGGCGCGGCGGTGCACGCGGTCCATGCCCCAGGCGAACAGCAGAACCAGAAACGTTACGAGCAGTTGTGGCCGGGAATGGCCCTGCAGCAGCAAACCGACGGGGAGCGGGCCGAGCACCGTGAGGAGCAGATAGCGGAAGCTGCGCCGGTCGCCGACGAGGGTGCCCGTCCCACCGGCGACGATCCCTGCGAGCACCACTAGAATCAATGCCGCCTGATCGAGGCCGAGCTCCGGGATCGCGGCGGCGGCGCCGAATCCCCAGGCTAGCCCCACCCCGGCAACCGTGAGCCGAATCCCCCGTAGGGCCTGATCGAGAGATTCCGTCCGCGCCCCCACACGGAGCCGCCACCACGTCCGCAGGCCTGCGGCGGCCGTGACCGCGCCGACCCAACCGAGGGTGCGTGCGAGGGGCAATGAATTCCACACCAGCCCGGCAGCGACCAGCACGAGCACGACGTGCAGCGCCTCGGCCAGCGGCCCGCCCTTCAGGAGCTGGCCCAGCGCCGCACGCTCTACCTCGGCTCTTGCGCGCGGCTCCGCCTCGGTGCCGCGCGTGACGGCATCCGGCATCATTCTATATGTGATAGACCCAGTGTCGGGCGCAACATGGTGGGACGTCGCAGGAGGGAGTAGGGCGGTTTTGCGGCACCGTAGGGCGCCGGTGCAGCAAGAGGGAAGAACTGGCTCACATCCGAAGGCCGCGTGCCTCAACCGCTCGGGCGGTTCTGCAGGATTTCAAGGTAGTCGTGTGCAACGATCACTGCGTCCTCCTCGCAGCAAGACTCATCACCTCGGCCGCAAACCGCTCCATCGCTTCGTATTGCGGGCTGAACTGCAGCAGCAAGAGGTCGACGCCGGCGCGCTCGAACTCGTGGATGCGGTCAGCGATTTGCTCGGCCGTGCCCACCAGCCCGGCCCGCAGCCCGCGATTAGAGACGGAGTAATCCTCCAGGCTGACCCGCTGCTCGAGCTGCGTATTCGCGAGCCAGTCCTGGTAGTTCGCGTACCCCGCCGCGCTCTGCCGCACATCGGTGATGCGGGCGACCTCAGACTTCGCCGCCGCCTCTGTGTCGGCGCACACGACATATCCGGCCACCCCGAACGTGAGCGGCGGGCGTCCCATCCGCTCGCGCCGCGCCCGCATGTCGGCGACCTTCGCCGCAACCCGTTCCGGAGGATCGCCGTGCATCAGGTACGCGTCACAATCGCGGGTGATGAGCTGCTTCGCCGCTTCCGATTCGCCGCCCGCGTAGATAGTGGGGCGCGGCTTCGCCACCGGCTTGGGCTCGAGGATCGCCTCCTCTACGTGGTAAAACTTCCCCGCGTACGTGAATCGCGGCGTGGACCACATCCCGTCCACCACCGCCAGCCACTCCGCGGTGCGCGCGTAGCGGTCGTCGTGCTGGTCGAAATCGACTCCGTACTGCTTCGCCTCCCCCGCCCACCACGACGATACCACGTTCAACGTGAGCCGGCCGCCGCTGATCCGATCGATGTTCGCCGCCTGCTTCGCGAGCAGCGCGGGTGGGTGGAACGTCGGCCGCACCGCCACCATCAGCTCGAGTCGCCCGGTCACGGCCGCGAGCGCCGCCGCCGTGCTCCACGCGTCGAGCGACGGCGCCTCCGGGCCCTTGATGTCGTTGAGGTTCAGCTCGGCGATGAGCGTCAAGTCGAAGCCGATCTGCTCACTGCGCTGCGCCAGCCGCCGCACGTACGGCCACGTCGCTTCCATCCCTTCATCGGGGACGTTGCGCAGCCAGCCCCCGAACACCGGCATCCAATAGCCGAAGCGCACGGTCAGTCCGCTTCGCGCTCGAGGTAATCGACCAGGCGTGCGAATGGATCGAACCCCACCACCCGCGGCGCGTCGGCCACAAAGTTCGACAGAGCGTTGATGTCGTAGAACAGCAGCCGGCCGTCGCGCTCGTCGATCATGTACTCCACCCCGCCCACGTCGATGCGCGCCCCCTGCATGATGCACTCCACTTGCGCGACGATTTCGGGCGGCGGCGTGTAGCCTTCCACCCGCAGGTTGTTCTTCGGCGCGTCTACCGGGCACGCCGCCCGCACCAGCTCGGCGCCGCCCACCGTCTGGCACACGTCGGCCGGACAGAGATTGAAGCTCTCGCCCGACGTATAGATGCGAATTGCGTACAGGTACCGCCCACCGAGCACCTCCACCCGTACGATGCGCTGGTCCGCCGCCGGGATGTGCTCCTGGATCAAAGCGGTGTGATCGATTCCCAAATCGAGCGCACCCGCCTGCGCCGCCTGCTCGAGCTGCATCGCCGTCTCGAACCGCCGGATACCAGCCCCCGAGCCTCCAATGTTGGGCTTGAGCACCACGGGGAAGCGTAGACCCCGCGCCGCCTCTACGGCCTGCGCGGGGTGATTGATCACGCGAGCGTGTGGATAGGGAAGACCCAAGCGCTCGAGCAGCGCCAGCTGCAGCGCCTTGGACGTTTCGGTGACGTAGGCGTCGTAACCGTTGATCACCCGCACGCCGTGACTCTGGAGGTAGGCGAGGTAGTGCAGCGTGTAGAAGATGGCGTTGCCCGCCCCGCGCAGATACGCCGACGGGCTCATGCGGTTGAACACGAGCGAGTACGCCGGCCGTCCATCGCCCACGTCGAAGCGGTGGCTCGCGGCATGCAACCGCACAAAGGGAACAGAGCGGCGGTCGAGCTCCGCGAACAATGGCCGGAACCAATCCGGATGCTCGTAGAAGATCGCGATCGGACGCTCACGTGTAGCGCTCATCGGCTACCTGGCCTCCTCATTTCGGCGTTGCTCCCGCCAGCGCGAGAGCTTCGCGCACCGCCCGCTCCACAGCTTGGAGCAGATCGGCGTGCGGCTTGCCGTCCGGAAATTGCGCGCTGGTGGCATACACGCCGCCCGCGATCACCGTGGCGCCGAGGCTTGCAAACAGCGGCCGCATGCCATGATCGAGCGACAGCGCGTGCGCGGCCCCATGCCCCGTTACGATCGGTACACCGACTTTCCCCACCAGGCTGTCCTGCGGCAGCAAATCGAAAAATAGCTTGAGCAGGCCGCTATAGGTGGCGCGGTACACCGGCGTGCCCGCGACCACGATCCCGGCGCGCAGGGTAGCCTCGAGCGCCGCCGTAACCGCGGGGGCGGTGCCACGGCCCAGCAGCGCCTCAGCGGGTAACAACGCCAGGTCCACCAGCTGGGTCACAGCCCCTCGCTCCGCCAAGCAGTCCAGCGCGTGCTCTACCAACACCCGGGACTTGGAGGTCGCGGACGGACTGCCCGAGACCCCGACAACGGTCAGGCCCTTGAGCGCCTCACCCACGCATTCCTCCGCCTCGCGAGAGCAGGGACCATACGCGAGGTCCAGGGGGCGGGCAAGACGCTATTGGCGCAGCACGCCTGACCTCACATAGTTGTGGCGCCATGACAACGCCTCGCCTCACGCCTAGTGGGCTCGTGCTCGTGGGGGCAAACTTGGTGCCGCTCGTGGGCGTCCTGTTCTTCGGGTGGACCGTGTTCGCGACCCTGCTGCTGTTTTGGGCCGAGAACGCCATCGTGGGCGCGTTCAATGTGCTACGTATGCTGGTCGCGACGCCCCAGCTCGTGGCGATGTGGCTCTTGAAGTTGTTCATGATCCCGTTCTTCATCGTCCATTACGGCATGTTCGTCACGGTGCACGGGATCTTCGTGCTGAGCATCTTCGGCACCGCGCCGACCAAAGGCTTTCCGTCGCTCGCGACGTTTGCGCACGCGATTCAGACCGCCGGCGTGGCTCCGGCGGCGTGGGGCCTCGCGTTGAGCCACGCTGTCTCATTCGGGTTCAACTACATCGGCACCGGCGAGTACCGCACGGTGCTTCTGCCGTCGCTCATGTCCCGTCCCTACGGTCGCGTGATGGTGTTACACGTCGTCATCCTGCTGGGCGGCTTTCTGGTGCAGCTCGTGGGATCGCCGCTCATCCCGCTCGCGCTGCTGGTGGTCTTGAAGACGGGATTGGACTTCACGGCACATCTGCGCGAGCATGCGCCTCGCGCGGCAGCGATGCCCGCGCTTAGCGCATGAGACGCTACGTGCGGCTGGTTGCAGCGTTCAGCCTGGCGGCCCTGGTCGGGTGCGGGGACGGCTCGGGTCCGATCCGGCCGCGGTCGTTCTTCATGGGCTTCTCCGCCATCCCGCCCCGCATGGACGCGGCGATTGTGGTTCCGGCGATCAACCTGTGGGCGCGGCGGGCCGACGCCGCGATCATTCACGCCTCGCCGCCCTGGGCCGCCATGCTCGGTGGCGCTCCCCCCGCAGCGGCGGTGGACACGGTTGAGGTCCCGTTGGCGA
>DATEGE010000157.1:0-8809 GCA_035280265.1 Gemmatimonadales bacterium
CGGAACGTGGGAGGCTAGTCATCGCCAATAATCTGCCATCGACGATCCGCGATCTCCAACGCCGCAAAGCGCGCGGGCGGCGTGGGCTCGCGGTCGTCGAGGGGGTGCGACTCGTGGAAGAAGCACTCGCCGCGGGAGTGCCGTTCCGAGGAGCCGTGGTGGCTCCCGAGCTGGCACGCACCTCACGCGGGAGCGCGTTGGTCGCGGAGCTGGAGCGCCACGCCATCCCCGTCGAGGAGATCGGTGTGCGCGCTTTCACCCAGCTCGCCGACACCGACACGCCCCAGGGCATCATCGGGGTCATCGAGCCGCGCCGTTCGACGCCCGAGGACTTCGTGCCTGGTGCTGATGCGGTGGCGCTCGTCATCGACGGCGTGCAGGATCCCGGCAACGTCGGCACGCTGATTCGCACCGCACACGCGCTGGGCGCCGCTGGCACCGTGGTGCTGCGCGGCACGGCCGACCCCACCAGCCCCAAAGCGCTGCGGGCCGCCATGGGCGCCACGTTTCGTCACACCGTCGTATCGCTCGACGACAACGGGTTCATCGCGTGGGCGCGGAAGCACGGGGTCACGCTCTGGGCCGCCGCGGTGGACGGCGTGCCGCTGCCGCGCGCGCTGGAACGCGCGGGTAAGGATGGACCGATCGCGGTGATCGTAGGCAACGAGGGCGCCGGCATCCGGCCGCAGCTCAACGCCGTCGCCGCGCAACGGGTGGCGATTCCGCTGGCGCAGGGCGCGGAGTCGCTCAACGTCGCGGTGGCAGCCGGCATCCTGCTGTATGAGGTGACGCGTGGCCGCTGACCCGATTCTCGTCGTGGGCACCGGGCTGCTGGGGCTCTGTTTCGGGAGCTTCTTGAACGTTTGTATCCTCCGCCTCGCCAATGAAGACAAGAAGAAGCGCTCCCTGTTCCACCCGCCGTCCACCTGTCCCCGCTGCGGCCGGCGCATCGAGTGGCGCGACAACATCCCCATCGTGTCCTGGCTGGTGTTGCGCGGCCGCTGCCGTGCGTGCGGCCAGCGGATCTCGATCCAGTACCCCGTCATCGAGGCGGCGGTCGGCGTCCTGTGGATCGTCGCCCTGCTCGTGTACGGTCCCACCGCCCGCTTCCTGGCGGCCGCGTTGCTCGGGACGCTCCTCATCGGCATCGCCGTCACCGACGCGCGCCATTACCTGATCCCCGATGAGTACAACTGGACCGGGCTCGTCATCGGGCTGGGCCTTTCGTTGACGGCCGGCGTGTCGGGATTCGTGGAGGCAGTGAGCGGCGCCGCGACCGGATTCGCTCTGCTCTATACGGTCGGGCTCGTAGGCGGGTGGGTGTTCAAGGAAGAGGCGATGGGCGGCGGCGACGTCAAGATGATGGCCATGGTGGGCGCCTTCGTGGGCTGGAAGGGCGTGCTGCTGACCGTGTTCACCGCCTCGGCGTTCGGCAGTTTGGTGTACGTCCCCTTGCTCCTGCTGCATCGCCGGAAGCGTCACGTCCCGTTCGGGGTATTTCTGGCCATGGGAGCGGCGGTGACGTTCGTGTTCGGCCCCTCCATCTACGACTGGTACCGGCGATTCCTCGGAGCGGGATGATCCGATGGGCGACCCGTTCGCAGGGCTGTTCGAATCGGGAGAGGTCCTGGATCGCGTGGGCGTCGACCTCACGACGCAGGCGCGGCGCGGCGACCTCGAGCCGGTGCGGTGTCGCGACGCCGAGATCGCCCGCGTCGTCGACATCCTGCTGCGCCAGAGCAAGAACAACCCCGCCCTGATCGGGAAGGCCGGAGTCGGAAAGACCGCGATCGTGGAGGGGCTGGCGCAGCGCGTGGCCGCGGGCGACGTGCCGCCGGCGCTCAAGGATGTCCGCGTCGTAGCCCTGGACCACGTGGCGCTCCTCGCGGGAACCGCGTTCCGGGGGCAGTACGAGGAGCGGATCCGGCAGCTGGTCCGCGATCTGTCCGCGGACCCCGATCTGATCCTCTTCGTGGACGAGCTGCACAATCTCATCGGCCAGGGCACGGCGCTCGGCGCCGCGATGGACGCGGCTAACATGCTGAAGCCCGCGCTGGTGCGCGGCGATATCCGGATCATCGGGGCGACCACCGGCGGCGAGTACGACAAGTGGATTCGCGGCGACCCCGCTCTGGAGCGCCGCTTCCAGCCGGTGCAGGTGGAAGAGCTGGACGCGATTCAGACCTGGGAAGTGCTGGTGGCCCGCCGGCCGCGGCTCGAGCGCCACCACGCCGTGGCGATCACGGACGACGCGCTCAAAGCAGCGATCGTCCTCACCGACCGCTTTGTGCCCGACCGCGCCAGGCCCGACAAGGCGATCGACGCGCTCGACGAGGCATGCGCCCACGCGCAGGCCACCGCTCGGGTTTCCCCCGAGCTCGACCGCCTGATCCGCGAGCGCCGCAAAGTGGACGCCCTCATACGGCGCGGACTCACCCACGAGCAGCCGCGCGAGGAGCCCGCGGAGGACTTGATGGCGGAGATCTTCCCGATGCTGGAGCGGATCGGGACGGAGATTGAGAAAATGCTAGGTGGTGGAGGACGGGGGAGGACGGTGGAGGATGGTGGAGGTCGCTCCTCCGAGGAACAACCTCCACCAACCTCCACCAACCTCCACCAACCTCCCGCGACTCTCGCGGGCCGCCGCGCCGAGCTCGACCGTCTGCTGCGCGAGGAGCTCGAGCGGCAAGGGATCATCGTGAGCGGTCAAGACGTCGCCCGCGTGGTCGCGGCAGCCGTCGGCAAAGGGATCGAGTGGCAGGCGTGAAGGGCGCGTGGCTCGCGGCCGTGGTCCTGGCGGCCTGCGATCAACGAGCGCAGGAAGTGCAGATCGAGGCCGACCTGAAGCAGACCGTGCAGCAGATGATGCCCGCGGTCGAGCGGGCGACCGGCCTCCGGTTCAAGCAACGTCCCGTCGTGTTGCGCCGCACGCGCGCGCAGGTACGAGACTACGTCGTGCACAAGTTCGACGACGACCTCCCGCCCCGCGAGCTGGCCGGCGCCCAGGCCGCGTACCGGCTGTTCGGGCTGATTCCCGATACGCTCGATCTGCGTCGCAGCATGATCGACCTGCTCACCGAGCAGGTGGCGGGCTACTTCGACCCCGACTCGAACGCGCTCTACATCCCCGCCGATAACGATCCCAGCCAAGCGCGGCTCGTCGTCTCGCACGAGCTGGTCCATGCCCTGCAGCACCAGTACCTGAACCTCGACTCGCTCGTGCAGCTCAAACGCCAGAACGACCGGCGCAGCGCCGCGCAGGCGATTCTCGAAGGACAAGCCACCCTCGCCCAGGTGGTGGTGCTCATGCCGGAGCAGAAGATCGAGAGCCTCCCGAACCTGTGGGAGCTGCGGGGCGCGGTGCTCGGCGCCGGCCAGGAACAGATGAAGGTGTTCGCCAGCGCGCCGCTGTGGCTGCGTGAGACCCTCATCTTTCCGTACCTGGGGGGGGCGGAGTTCGTGCGCTGGTTCGAGCACCAGTATCCGGGCAAGCAACCCTACGGTCCGCTGATGCCGATCTCGACCGAGCAGATCCTTCACCCCGCTCGCTACATGGCCGGGGATCGGCCGGATGGGTTGGCGTTCACCTCGTCCGACGCGGTGCGCTATGAGGACGGACTCGGCGAGTTCGAGATCCGTCTGTTGTTCGAGCAATTCCTGCATGACGACAGCATCGCCGTATCGAGCGCCTCAGGGTGGGATGGCGACCGCTACCAGGTGCGGGCGGTTGCCGCCACCCGCCGGACGGCCAAGGGAGATGCCCTCGTCTGGTACACCCTGTGGGACGACGCTCCCGCGTCGGTGCGCTTCGCCAAGACGCTCGAGCGCGCGTGGACCAAGCGGCGCTCCGCCGGGACCGCGGTCCGCCGCTTTGAGGTCAAACGCCTGCTGATTAGCGGCATACCGGCCGTGCGGCTCATCGACGCGCCACCGGGCTGGGCCGGTTGGAAGCGGGTCCCGACGATCCGGGTTACGCGGGCCGGGCGCTGATCCCACCACTTGGATTCTGACAACTCGCTAACTAGTTTCCTGGGCTTATGTTTACGGCCCTCTCTGAGCGCCTCGCCGCCGTCCTGAAGCGCATCACCAGCCGGGGCGTGCTGTCAGAGCAGGACGTCACCGAGGCATTGCGCGAGATCCGTCGCCACCTGGTCGAGGCCGACGTCAGCGTCGAGATCACGCAGCGGTTCGTGGAGCGGGTGCGCGAGCAGGCCATCGGCGCCATCGCGGTGCCGACGGTCAGCCCGGGCCAGCAAGTTGTGAAGCTGGTGCATGACGAGATCGCGACGTTGCTCGGGGGGACGAAGCGCGCAATCGACTTCGCCTCGGTCGGTCCAACCGTCGTCCTGTTGGTGGGATTGCAGGGCTCGGGGAAGACGACGACAGCGGCCAAGCTGGCGCGGCGGTTGAAGCTCGAGCAGAAAGCGCCAGGTCTGGTGGCGGCGGACGGCGCGCGGCCGGCGGCCCGCGAGCAGTTGGAGCAGCTCGGTGCGCAGGTGGGCGTTCCCGTGTTCGGGACGCGGGATGCGGGTAGCGGGACGCGTGTCCCCGACCTGGTGCGCGAGGCCTTGCGCGCTGCCGAGAAGGCAAGGTGCCGGACCGCTATCGTCGACACCGCGGGGCGGCTGCAGATCGATACCGAGCTCATGGACGAGCTCAAAGCCGTCCGGGAGGCCACGAATCCGCGCGAAGTGCTGCTCGTGGCGGACGGGATGACGGGGCAGGACGCGGTGCGCATCGCCCGCGGCTTCCAGGACGGCGTCGGCCTCACCGGCGTGATCCTGACGAAGCTCGACGGCGATGCCCGGGGCGGCGCGGCGCTCTCGATTCATGGCGTGACGGGCGTGCCGATCAAGTACATCGGCGTCGGTGAGAAGCTCGACGCGCTCGAGCCGTTCGATCCGATGCGGATGGCGGGTCGCATTCTCGGTCGGGGTGACGTGGTCGCGCTGGTGGAGAAGGCGGCCGCCACGGTCGACGCCGCGACCGCGCAGCGGCTCGAGAAGAAGGCGCGCTCGCGGCAAGGGATGGATCTCGCGGATTTCCTGCTGGCGCTGAAGCAGATGCAAGCCATGGGGCCGCTGAAGCAGGTCCTGGGGTTGCTCCCGGGCGTGAACGCGCGGGCGCTGCAGCAAGACAGTGGTGGCGACGCGCGGCTGAAGCACGTCGAGGCGATCGTGCTCTCGATGACGCCGGGCGAGCGGGCCGATCCGTCGATCCTGACGGGCTCGCGGCGGCTGCGGATCGCGAAGGGAGCGGGGCGTCCCGTCCAGGAAGTGAATCGCCTGCTGGAGCAGTTCCAGCAGATGCGCAAGCTCTTGAAGAGGACCTAGAACGTCATGGCAACTCGCATTCGGCTACGGCGCGTGGGGCGCAAGGGCCAGAGCTATTTCCGCATCGTCGTCGCGGACTCTCGCTCGCCCCGGGACGGACGATTCGTCGCGATGCTCGGCCACTACAACCCGCGGACCAACCCGGCTCTGATTCAGGTGAACGCGGAGCAGGCCCGCGCTTGGCTGGACAAAGGAGCGCTCCCGACCGATACGGTGCGCTCGCTGTTGAAGAAGGCGGGAGTGTTGGGCGCACGGCCGCCCGAGTAGTCGGGCGGCTGCGCAAGCCGCACGGCCAGCGGGGCGAGGTGGCGGTCTTCCCCCTGGTGGAGAACCCGGGCGCCGTGTTCGTGCCCAAGGCCCGCGTGGTGATCGTGAACGAAGCGCGTCAGGTGGTCGCGGGGCCGCTCACGGTGGCGCGGCGGCGCGCCTACCATCGCGAATGGCTGCTGTCGTTCGTCGGCGTGACGGCGCGGGCGGTCGTGGAGCCGTGGCGGGATCACTTCGTCGCCGTGGATGGGGCGGGGGCGGATGCTGACCGTTAACGTCGTGACCCTGTTCCCGGAGGTATTCGCGGGCGCGCTCCGCGTCAGCATTCTCGGCCGGGCGGCGGAGCAGGGGCTGGTGCGGTACCGCGTGGTCCAGTTGCGGGATTACACGCACGACCGCCACCACACGGCAGACGACGCGCCGTACGGCGGCGGGGCGGGCATGGTGCTCAAGCCCGAGCCGTTCTTCGAGGCGGTCGAGGACCTGGAAGCCCGGCCACCGCTAGTGCTGCTCTCGGCACGCGGCCGACCGTTCGGTCACGATGATGCGGTACGGTTCTCGTTGGGGGAGGAGCTGACGCTCCTGTGCGGGCACTACAAGGACGTGGATCAGCGGGTGCCGGACGGGCTGGGTGCCGAGGAACTGTCGGTGGGGGACTTCGTGATGTCGGGGGGCGAGCCCGCGGCGCTGTGCGTCATCGACGCCGTGGTGCGGCTGCTCCCCGGCGCGCTGGGCGATCACGAGTCCGCCGCGACGGACTCGCATTACGACGGCCTGTTGTCGCCGCCGAGCTATACGCGGCCATCGAGCTATCGCGGAATGCAGGTGCCCGGCGTATTGTTGAGCGGCGATCACGCGGAAATCGCTGCGTGGCGGGCGGCGGAGGCGGAACGGTTGACGCGCGAACGTCGCCCCGATCTTTGGAAAAAACATCTAGGCGTCTAGGCGCCTAGGCGTCTAGGGGTTAAGAGTATGGACAGACTGAGAGCGATCGAGCGCGAGGGGCTCAAGACCAACATCCCGGCGTTCGACCCCGGCGATACCATCCGCGTGATGGTGCGCGTGCGCGAAGGCGACAAGGAGCGGCTGCAAGCCTTCGAAGGCGTATGCATCGCGCGCCGCGGCGGTGGGATCAACGAGACGTTCACGGTCCGCAAGATCTCCGCGGGCGTGGGCGTGGAGCGGATCTTTCCGCTGCACTCACCCGCTATCTCGGAAATCGAGCTGGTCCGCAAGGGACGCGTCCGGCGCGCCAAGCTCTACTTCCTGCGGCGGCTCGCCGGCAAAGCGGCGCGGATTCGCGAAAAACGAGGCATCACGGTCCCCGAGACGGCGGAGCAGCAAGAGGCGTGAAAGGGCCCCGCCCCTCGCTCGAGCGCGAAGTCGCGTTCTGGCAAGCAGGGGGCGGAGTCGTCGCTGGCGTCGACGAAGCCGGCCGCGGTCCCCTGGCTGGTCCGGTGGTGGCCGCGGCCGTCGTGTTTCCCCCGTTCTGCAAGTTCATCCGCGGGCTGCGCGATTCGAAGCTGCTGCCCCCCGCCAAGCGCAGCCGACTAGCCGCCGTGGTGCGGGCGCGCGCCATCGCCATCGGCGTGGGGGCCGCGAGCGTGCGCGAGATCGACCGCCTCAACATCCGGCGCGCGTCCATCTTGGCCATGCGCCGGGCGCTCGATCGCCTCGGTGTGACGCCCGGGCTCGTCCTGGTGGACGGCTTGCCGTGCCCAGAGCTGGGGATTCCCCATGACGCAATCGTAGACGGCGATGCGCACTGTCATTCGATCGCGGCCGCGTCCGTGATCGCGAAGACCGTGCGCGATCGCCTGATGGACCTGCTCGGCGGCCGCCATCCGTTATACGCCTGGGAGAGCAACAAGGGATACGCCACGCCCGACCACCTCGCGGCGCTCGCGGCGTTCGGCTTCTCGTCGCATCACCGGAAGAGTTTTGCGCCGGTGGTGCAGCTCGAGCTCCTACCGGGGTTGGGGGCGTGCACGGTGAGCCGCCCTCTTCAATCCCCGTCGGAATTCCGACAGAGGACGGGTGTTCAGGATATCACCGGCTTCTAGTCCGGCCCTGCGTGCCAGATCCACCGCGTAGCGCATAAACCCGAGATTCCCGGGCTGATGGCTGTCGGTCGAGAGCACGAACCGCACGCCATGCTGCTTCGCCGCCGCGGCCAGATTGTCGGGGAGATCCATCCGCTCCGGGTGACCGTCCAACTCGAGCAGGCATCCCGTCCGCACGCAGGCGCGACACACCGCGTCGAAGTCGAGGGGATAGGATTCGCGCTCGCCGAGCCTGCGGCCCGTGGGGTGCCCGATCGTGTCCACCCACGGGTGCTCCGCCGCCGCAACCAGGCGTCGCGTCAGCTGCTCCTTGCTTTGCGTGAGCCCATAGTGGATGGTCGCAACGACGTAGTCCGCCTCGGACAGCACGTCGTCGGGCAAGTCGAGCGTACCGGTCTCCAGAATGTCGAGCTCGATGCTCTTCAGGATCGTGAAGTCCTGCTTCCCGCTCTGCGCGTTCAGCTCGTCGATCGTGCGCCACTGCTCGCGTAATCGCCTGGCGTCGAATCCGAGCGCCATCGTGACGCGCTTGGAGTGGTCGGTGATCGCGATGTACTGATAGCTCAGGGCGCGGGCGGCGTGTGCCATCTCCTCGATGGTCCCCTTGCCGTCGGTCGCGCTGGTGTGCATTTGCAGATCGCCGCGGATCTCGTCCAGCTGCACGAGCTTCGGCAGGCGGTGCTCGCGGGCCAGCTCGACCTCGCCCCGGGCCTCGCGCAGCTCGGGAGGGATCCAGTCGAGGCCGAGCCTGGCGTAGATCTCCGCCTCGGTCTTGCCCGCCACGCGCCGCGTCCCCTTGAACAGCCCGTACTCGTTCAGCTTGTAACTCTGCTCCTGCGCGATCTTGCGCAGCTCGATGTTGTGCGCCTTGGAGCCGGTGAAGTACATGAGCGCGGCGCCATATTCCGCGGGCTCCACGGCGCGCAGGTCCACCTGGAGGCCGCCGGAGAGTTTCACCGTCGCGCGCGTCTCGCCCTTCGATATGACCTCCGCGACGTCGCCGAACGCCACGAAGCGGTCCATTACTTTGGCGCTGTCGCTGGACGTCACCAGGATGTCCAGGTCGCCGATAGTTTCCTTGCGCCGGCGATAGCTGCCGGCCGCTTCGATCTGATGGATGCCCCCCCCGGCCCCCCCGCCCCCCCC
>DATEGE010000158.1:0-1159 GCA_035280265.1 Gemmatimonadales bacterium
CGACCGCTCGGCCCTCGGCTTCCCCAATGTGTTTCCGTTCAACTGCACCTGGCACGATGAGCCCGAGGTGCAACCGGAGGTCGCCTACACGGCGGCGAGCGGCTGGGTCGGCAGTCCGATCATGCTCGAGTGCGGTACGTATAGCGAAGCGCGGTTTCACCTGCGGTTCTTCGACGTTGGCGGCGGTGTCACGGTGGGGGGCGCGCCGTTCGAGGTGTACATCCCCGGCACACTCGATCACCAGACCATCAGCTGGGCCCTCGCCGAGCAGTTGGTGGTGGCGGACTTCGTTCGTACTGGCCTGCTCGATGCGAGCCAGCCGTACTTCACGACGGACGCGCTCAATCCCGCGCCGTTCGGGACAATCCCCGCGGTGATCTACAACGGGATTCCAGCGGCCCTCCGCCAGGCGATTGGCGGACCGCCGGGCGACGTGAGCGCCGACGTTCCCATCCCGAGCAGCGGCCATGCGACGGTGCTGAACCTGCGTGGCAGCGTGGCGGGCCAGCCGCTCGTCACCGCGCGGCGCTGGGTGCAGCAGTTCGATCAGATCATCCCGCAGCCGTTCTGCGCGCCCGGGCCGAATGCGTTTCTCTATGTTGTGGGTCCCGTGACGCTGCAAGAGGAGGTCGCGCTTGCTCCGTCCGGCGCGTACCGGAGCGGTTTTCAGGCCGAAGGGCGCCTGAATGTGACGCCGGTCGATCCGACCACCGGTGCCGCGATCGGTGCCACCTATCAGGCTGTCGTTCTGGAAACACACAGTGCCGTCTTGAGCGATGCAGGCGCGTCGACCGCGTTCTTCACCCGTCGTAGCCTCTTGCCACCGACTGCTCCGGGGCATGGAACGTTTGTATTCGGCTTCGCCGTCGGTCCGAACGGGCTCACTCGCGCCACTGCGAGCACGCGCTGTGGCTCGTAAGGGGGGCGCTCTAGGGGAGGGGACTAGTCTTCCCAGGCTCCTATCAGGCGCCGCACCAACAGCAGTTGTCCGACGTGATACGCGTTGTGGTCCGCGACCAGCAGCGCTTCGCGCAGCAGCGTTTGGCCGGTGCCGTGGGGGATGCGGGCGAACAGATCGACCCTCGGGTCGCGGACCAGACGCTGCATTTCCTTCAGGTCGCGCTCCACCTGCGCGACGCTCGTGTCCCAGGCCGTTGTG
>DATEGE010000159.1:0-38167 GCA_035280265.1 Gemmatimonadales bacterium
GCCGCGGCGCGCGCCAGCGCGGTCCGCGCCCGCCCGTCGCCGCCCCATCCGACCGCGAGCGCCGTGAGCGCCACGAGCAGCTCCGGCGATTTGGGAGGCAGCTTCTCCCGACCGAACAACGTCCGGCCTCCGGTGGTCAACCGCAACAGAGTCGCGAGTGCGGCCGGGGCCCGGGCGTAGCCCAGGGCACGGATCGCCAGCACCCGCAAATCGGTCGCGAGCGCTCGATCGACGGCGTGGCTGGTGAGAGCGGGGACCGCGCCGTCAGGGCAGCTCTGGAGCGCCACCGCCAACCCGAGGGCCAGCCGCAGGGTGCGCGGATCGGGATCCTGGAGCCCCGCCGCGAGGGCGGCGTCACGTTCCTGGGGCCGCTTGACCTGCACCTTCACCGCTTGCCAACGGACCCGCGGGTCCGCGTGGCGCAAGTAGGCCGCGGCGGTGAAGCCTGCCGGGAGCGGCGACAGCTCCTCGAGCAGGGCGAGCAGGTTGCGGGTCACGTACCAGTGAGGGGAGTCGAGCCGTTGGATCACAAGCGACGTGATCGCGGAGCCCATCTTGGCCAGCTGGGCCAACAGCCCGCGGCGCGTCCCGCGTGTGTGCGCCGCAGCGAGGGCGTCGAGCAGCGGCTCCGCCGCCGGCACGCCGACGTGGGGCACCAGCCGCTCCAGCGTGGGAAAGTCCACGGGATCCCGCGTCGCGAGCGACCGCACCACGTCCACCGTCGCGATGCGGGCCCACACCGCCGCCGCCGTCCACTGGGACTCCGGGACCTCGGCGAGCGCGTCGAGCAACCGACCGAGCCGCCCGTCCTCTACGACTCGCGCGGCCGCGTCGAGCACCTGCTGGCTGACGGTGTCGACTTCGAGCGCCATCGCAAGGAGTCGGTCGGGCTCGGTCGGATGACCCCGGTCGCGCGCCAGCATGGGCGGAGCCGCCCGCGACATGCGCTGCAACGCCGCCCCATACGCGTCCGGGTTGGGGTCGGCCAGGGTCCAGCCGTCGAGCAGGCGGCGCACCTGGTCGCGCAGCGCGGCGTCGGCCTGTGGCCTGATCTGCTCCGAGCCGGTTTCGGCATGCGCCGCGAGCTTCGCCAGCATTCGCACGAGCGAATGTGAGATGCTCTGCTGGGACGAGTCGGCCGCGGCCTGCACGATCTCCAGTACCGCGTCCACGGCCATGCCGTCGGTCGAGTCGTAGACGAAATTACGGCGCTGCACGAAGTCGCCGCCCATGGCCACCAGGCGGCGCAGCGTCTCGGGCCTCAGGGCACGGATCAGACGGGAGGTCCGACGCCGCAACGCCACCGCCTCCGCGCTGCCCACCGTCTTCAGCTCGCTCGCGATTTGCAGCAGGTACCCCACGATCACTTGATCGTAGGCGGCGGCGTCGGTTCTGGGATGCTCGTCGATCGCTCTGGCGATCACCGCGGGCTCGGTGGCATGGTCGCCTGCCGCCTGCGTTCTGAGCGCAGCGCGGGCCAGCCCCACCCAGAGCTGCGCCGCGCGCGCACCACGCTCGGTGGCGGCGGCCGCGTCGTCGACCAGCTCGAGACGGTCGTAAGTGAGCGGATGCAGTTGCACGTGCGACCAGGCACGCAGCCGGTCGGGCGAGCCCAGGCCGAGCGGGTTGCCGCTGCGGTCCGCGTCCACGGCGAGCGTCTTGAGCACGCTCGCCACTTCGGCCTCCTCCACACCGCGCCGAAACGTGACCGCCCCGAGGTGGTGTCGGTGCAACCGCCCGGCCAGCTCCCCCAGCACCGGGTGCTTCGGGTCCGTGGCCACGCCCTCGATCACCAGTTGTTGCCGCGCGACGCCGAGCGACAGCGTGGCGCGGTCCTCGAGCAGCAGCGCAGCGCGCCGGGTGACCCCCGCCGCCGCGGGGCCGAGCGAGGGGTGTCCCTCGGGGTACATGGCGTGCTTGTGAAGCGCGATCGACAGCTCGATCAGAAAGTCGGCGAGCTCGCGGGACAGGGTGGCGCGCTCGGGCGAGGGAGCAGGCATCAGCAGCTAAGATAGCAGTCAAGGCAACGACTAGACGCACAGACGAACCGTGGTGAACAGCACACAGGGGCCGGGAGACTCTCCCGACCCCTGTTCCCTGCATACCGCTGTGCGTCTGTGCGTCTAGGCGTCTAGCATTTAATACATGCCACCCATGCCGCCAGCGCCCCCGGGCATCGGTGGTGCTTTCTCCTTCTCCTTTTTCTCGACGACCACGGCTTCAGTCGTGAGCAGCAGCCCCGCGATCGACGCCGCGTTCTGCAGCGCCGTGCGCGTGACCTTGGTCGGGTCGATGACGCCGGCCAGCACCAGATCCTCATACTCGTCGGACTGGGCGTTGTAGCCGAAGTTCAGCTTGGCCGCTTCCTTCACCTTGCCGACCACGATCGACGCCTCCGCCCCGGCGTTCTGGGCGATCATGCGGATCGGCTCCTCGAGCGAGCGCCGCACGATGTCAACGCCGATCTTCTCGTCCTCATCCGAGCCCTTCACCTTCTGGAGCGCGGTCTGGCAGTACAACAGCGCCACTCCGCCCCCCGGCACGATGCCTTCCTCGACCGCTGCGCGGGTCGCATGCAGCGCGTCCTCCACGCGGGCCTTCTTCTCCTTCATCTCGGTCTCGGTGGCCGCGCCCACGTTGATGACCGCGACGCCGCCCGCGAGCTTCGCGAGCCGCTCCTGCAGCTTCTCCTTGTCGTAGTCCGACGTGGACTTCTCGATCGCAGCCTTGATCTGGCCGATGCGGCCCTGGATGTCGGCCTGCTTGCCCTTCCCGTCGATGATGGTGCTGTTGTCCTTATCCACTACGATCCGCTTGGCTTGACCCAGGTCGTTGAGCACCGTGTTCTCGAGCTTGAACCCCAGCTCTTCGGAAATCACCTTGGCCGCCGTAAGGGTCGCGATGTCGGTGAGCATCTCCTTGCGCCGATCGCCGAACCCGGGCGCTTTCACGCCACAGACCTTGAGCGTGCCGCGCAGCTTGTTGACCACCAGCGTCGCCAGCGCCTCCCCCTCCACATCCTCGGCGATGATGAGCAACGGCTTGCCCGACTGCGCCACCTTCTCGAGGACGGGAAGCAAGTCCTTCATCGCGGAGATCTTCTTGTCGTGCACGAGCACGTAGGCGTCTTCGAGAACCGCCTCCATCTTCTCGGGATCGGTGATGAAGTAGGGCGAGAGGTACCCGCGGTCGAACTGCATGCCGTCAACCGTCTCCAGCGTCGTCTCGAGGCCTTTCGCCTCCTCGACCGTGATGACGCCGTCTTTGCCAACCTTGTCCATGGCGTCAGCGATCTTGTCCCCGATCTCCTTGTCGCCGTTGGCCGAAATCGCCCCGACCTGCGCGATCTCCTTCCGCCCCTTGGTGGTCACGGAGATCTTCTTCAGCTCCTCCACTACTGTGTCGACCGCCTTGTCGATGCCGCGCTTCAGTGACATCGGATTGACGCCGGCGGTGACCGACTTCAAGCCCTCGCGGAAGATCGCCTGGGCCAGCACCGTCGCCGTCGTCGTGCCGTCCCCCGCCAAGTCGGAGGTCTTGGTCGCCACTTCCTTCACCATCTGGGCGCCCATGTTCTCGATCTCGTCCTCGAGCTCGATCTCCTTGGCGACGGTCACGCCGTCCTTGGTGACCGTGGGATTGCCGAATTTCTTGTCGATGACCACGTTTCGGCCCTTGGGACCGAGGGTGACCTTCACCGCCTCGGCCAACTGGTCCACCCCGCGCTTCAGGCGCGCCCGGGCCTCAACGTTGAACTCTAGATGCTTTGCGGGCATGTGTTTCCTCCTAGAAGACCTCAGCTAAGCTTGGCGATGACGTCGGATTCCTTGATGAGGATGATTTCCTCACCCTCCAGCTCCACCTGGGTACCGCTGTACTTCCCGTAGACCACCCGGTCCCCCACCTTCAACTCCATCGGGACCGCCTCGCCCTTCTCGCGACGCCCGGGACCTACGGCAATCACTTCGCCCTGGATCGGCTTCTCCTTGGCCGTGTCGGGGATGTAGAGACCGCCCTTCATCGTCTCCGTCTCCTCCATCGGCCGGATGGCTACCCGATCCGCCAGCGGGAAGATCTTGACCTTCGTCTTCGCAGCCGTTGCGGTTGCCATTGCGGTTCGACCTCCAGCTCGGTATCTGGTCATAAGTCTTTGTGGTGTATCGGCGTTAGCACTCGTGTGTGATGAGTGCTAACGCGACCGCGCAGAATCTCTCCCCGCGGGCACGGTATGTCAAGGGGGTGATGTTTGGCGACCGAGCGCAGCGGAGGCGGCGAGCGAGTCGACGATGGCCGCGGCGTGCGCGCTCAGCGGGCCGGCAAGCGAATCCACCGGCAGCGACACGGCGGCGACGATCGCCCCCGTCCGCGTGTCCGCCAGTCGGACGAGCAGCCAGGTGACCCCCGGCGGGTCGGTATCGCGGAACGTGAAGGTGAACAGGTAGGCGGTCGGCCGCCCCCCACCCCGCACGCGATCCCGGACGGCGAAGCCGCGGCGGGCGAGCCCCTGGGCAAGGTCACGACCCAGCGAATCGTGACGCGTGATGAGAATCTCGTACCCCCGCAGGGTGGACGGCTCTTCGTAGGGCCTGGCGGGGGCGCACGAGATGATAAAGGCGTTGACGAGTAAGGCGTTCATGGATAAAGCGCGGGCGAAACGCATCTCTCGACAACGCCTCTCTCGATCACGCCTCACGGGATAATCCGCCGCGCCCCCACCCAGCGATCCAGCCAGTAGCCGCCCTCCGGGTCCTGCGGATCGAGCCGCGACAGCTTCACGCCCCGCGTCGAACTGTGGATGAACTTCAGCTCGCCGACATACATCCCCACGTGGGTTACGCCCCCCCCCGGACGCGCGCTGAACAGCAAGACATCGCCGGGGCGCAGCGCGTCGATCACCGGAGTCACCTCGGCACCGGCGCGCGCCTGATCGCGGCTCATCCGCGGCAACCTGATACCGTGCTGTCCGTAGGCGTACTGAATAAGTCCCGAGCAGTCGAAGCCGTTGTCTTCTGTCCCACCCCAGAGGTAGGGGGTACCCAGCGACTCGAGGGCCGTCTGCACCACATCCGCCGCGTTCCCTGTGATGGTGAGGGGTGGTGTGGGCGGTGGCAGCTCCGGAGGACCCTCAGAAGCGCCTCGCGGCCTCCAGCCCGCGCCGCTCTTTCTTCCCAACCCAACCGAGATCCCGATGACCGCGCTGACGCCCTTGCGCGCATCCTGGCGCGGATTCCAGAACCCGTGTGGACCGCGATCCTCGAGACGGTAGCGAACCTCCGACCCGACTCCGAGCCAGCCCAGCGGGCGCCACTCCACCCCGCCGCCCAACGTCCACTGCGCCGCCAACTCCTGGGTCGACGTGTCGGTCGACAGGCCGACCGCAAGGCCAGCCAGCGCGTACGGTCCCAGGGTGGCGCGGCCGCGCCAGGCTTGCACCTCGTAGCCCAGCCCGTAGAACGCCCGGCGGCGTCCCAGAGTATCGTTCACCAGCAACGCGACGCCGAACCCGTGAGTGAGCGGCCCTGCGCCGAGCCGCGAGCTGGTGCGGAACTCGTAAACGTCCGCGCGATTGCCGTTGTACCACCGCCCGACATGGAGCTCGAGTCCGCGTCCTTGCGACCCGAGGGTGGTGGGAAGCACAACGAGCGGGACCAGCCGCCAGCACTCAGTCAGCGGCGGCAATCGCTCGCTGCTCCTCCGACGCGCGCGGCGCCATGTGATGGGACAGGAGGTGGGGCACGCGTCGCATGAAGCGCACCCAGAGGACGAGCACGGTGAAGCCGCTCACGGCGGCTATTGCCGCCGCCACGACGAGCATCGTGAGGGGACGGGCCAGCCGTGCGGCAAACAGCGCGCCTGCCCAGAGCCCCACGTACGACGCCGCCCACGCGAGAACCGGGGTGAGCAACCAGCCGCCGACGACGAGGAGGTGAGCCAGCCAGCGCGGCAGGGCGCCCCCTTCCCCGCGCTAGCCCTTACGGGTCAAGGCGACGAGGGCGAGCGCCGCAAGGACAAGCGTGAAGGCGCCGCCCGCCGCGACGGGAAGCGGCACCGCGAGGCCGGCGAGCCGCCCTCCAGCCGCGAGGATGATGCTGACGACCACCGCGGGTCCCGCCCGACGCATCCCGGTTGCTTCGCCGCGGCCCGCCGCCCCGGCCGTGACGATGGCGCCCATCCACGCGAGGAACGTGCCCAGCATCCACCACACGGAGAGATACCACCACGTGCTGCCACCGCCGATGGCATCCCAGGTCCACGGATACGCCCGGAACGGGCGGAGCAGCCCGATGTCGATCGCGCTGAAGACCACCGTGCTCACGAGCCCGACGGCTGCCGCTCCCGCGATTCCTTCGGTGGTGCGCGCCCCGGTCCAGGACGCAGGCAGGAAGGCCACGGCGACGCCGGTCGCAAGCACGAGGAGCGCCTCCACCACGCCCCGCAGGCCTGCGGCGTCGGGCACGAGACGCGACGCGGCGACAAAGAGCACGACCGCCACCCCGGTCGCGACGCCCAACTTGGCGCCGCTGACGGTGACGGTGCGGAAGTCGGAACGGTCCGATGCCAGCGGTGCCGCGGTGCCGGTCATGCGTCGGGGCTCCTCATTCAGGACGATCCGGTGGCGAAATCTAAGCGCGCGAACTCACCGGGCAAACACCAGCAGGACGACCACGTCAGTCACAGCCCAGGCGGTGAGCGCTCGGTACATGCCTCGCTGGTGATCCGCGGCGCCGAGCGCGTCGCGACGCCGGTACCACGGCCCGAGTACGGCGAGCCAGCCGGCGAGCGGCACGGCGAGCAACCATGCCCGCACTCGCAGCACCAGCGCGGCCCACCCGAACAGCACGAAGGCGAGCAGGGTACACGCGATGGCGATGGCGAGGCTCGCCTTGAGGCCGAGCAGCAAGGCGAGCGTCCGGTCCCCGCGGCGCCGGTCCTCGTCCAGTTGATACAGCTGAGTGAGCGGATAGAGCCCAGCGAACAGGGGGCAGAACGCGAGTAAGACCAGGGCATGGCCGCCGTCGAGCGGCCGTGCCGTCGCCGCCCATGTCGCGAACGGCGTCAGGGTCCCGAACCCCGACATGTTGATGAGCCAATCGACGCCCGCCACGGCTTTGAGCCGGAACGGCGGCACGGAATACAGCACCGACAGCAGGAAACAGATGCCGTAGGCCACGCGAAACGATACCGGAAGGGCGAAGCTGAGCAGTTGTCCCGCGACGAGCAGCGCGACGCTGAAACCGAGCAGGTACCGCGGCAGTGGCGGGGGCGTGTTGAGGTACCCGATGTCACCTTCGTCTTTGTCGAACACGGAATTGAGCGCCAGCGTGCCACCGTTCAAGCAGATCACCCACACGAGGAGCGCGAGCGTCACCTGCGGCAACCACGCACCGCGTACCACGCCCGAAAGGCCCGCCGCCAGCACGTACCCCAGCACCGTGTGTCCCGCCATGATCGGCCACTCGGCGGGCCACATGTGCAGGATGTAGGAGAACAGGTCCGCGGGCAGCAGCCGGTAGCCCCAGCGACGCCAGGGGTTCAGCGCGCGCGCATCGGCTACCATGCGAGACCGAGCGCCGTCGCCGCGATGCGAAGCCCCGTCAGAGTGAGGTCGGGGTGCACCGACTCGATCCCGCGGACCAGGGGCACCACGAGGCTCGCGAGTCCGCCGGTCGCGATGACCTGCGGCGTGGCGCCGTTGGGCCACTCCGCCTTGATCCGCTGTATGATGCCGTCCACCGCGTCGACGGTGCCCAGCAGCACGCCGGCGCGGATCGCCTCATCTGTGCGGCGCCCGATCGTGTGGGCCGGGGGGGCGAGGTCCGTGGCGGGCAGCTTGGCGGTTCCGCGAATCAGCGCATCCGAAGCGGTGCGGATCCCCGGCATGATCACGCCGCCCAGGAAATGGCCATCGGCGGTGATGCAATCGAACGTGGTCGCGGTGCCGAAGTCCACGACGATGGTGTCCCGCCGGAACAGGTGAGCGGCCGCGAGCGTGTTGAGGATCCGATCCGCGCCCACCTGCAATGGCTCCTCGACGTCGAGGGTGATGGGCAGCCGCGAGCGGCCGTCCACGACCATGGGACGCACTGTGGTGGCACGCTCGACCGCCTCGCACAGGCCTTGGGTGACCGGCGGCACCACGGAGGCGACGATCGCCGCTCGCACCTCCTGAGTGGACCAGCCTTCCTGCGCCAAGTATTGGGTGAGGGCCGTGGCCCACTCATCCGGCGTGCGGGAGGGCGTGGTGGTGAGCCGCCAGTGAGCCTCGAGACTATCGCCGCGAAACAGCCCAACTTTGGTCTCGGTGTTGTTGATGTTGATGGCGAGGAGCATGGGGGAAAAGTATAGGCGTCGCTACGCCAGCTCTACGTGCCCTTCCCGCACCGCCACCGTCGCCGCCCCGAGATCGACGAGCAGGGCACCGTCCGGTCGCAGGCCACGCGCGCGACCGGCGGCGGGCGACCGCAGCTGGCGACCCAGCAGCCAGTCGCGCGCCGCAAACGCCGCGCATTCGCGCTCACTCAGCGCCGGATCGTCCGATGTGAGCTCGTGGAGCGCAGGGATCAAGCGATCCAGCACGTCGAGCCGGCGCACCGACGGGAGCCACTCGCTCAGCGCCACCGCTTGGCGCGCCACGGCGAGCGGGATCGGGTTGCACACGTTCATCCCGACGCCGAGCGCGAGCCACTGCGGCGTGTCGCCGTGCCAGCGGCCCTCGCACAGAATGCCGGCGAGCTTCCGTTCTCCCAGCACGACGTCGTTCGGCCACTTGAGCTGCGTCTCGGCGCGCCCCAGCAGGGTATCCACGGCGCCAGCGACCGCGAGCCCCACTCGCACGGACAAGACCCCCAACCCGGCGCGGGCCGGCCGCAACAGCATGCCAAGCCACACGCCTCCTGGAGGCGAATGCCACGTGCGGCCCTCTCTGCCCCGCCCCGCCGTCTGCTCCTCCGCGATCACGACCGTGCCCGCCGCCGCTCCTTGGGCTGCGAGGTCGTGTATAGCCGTCATCGTGGAGTCGAGCTGGCGAAACACTCCGCACTGCGGCACGCCCCAGCGACGAGCGAGATCCGTGGCGGCAACGCCGTCGAGGGCTAACCGTGCCACAAGGCGTAGGCGATCGTCAACAGGCCGATGGCCCAGTTGTACGGGGCGAACGCGTAGAAGCGGCCGCGCTGGAGCAGCCTCACGAGAAACCGAATCGACCAGATCCCGCTCGCGAACGCGAGCGCGAAGCTCAGCGCGAGCGGCGCCGCGCCGACCGCCGCGACGCTCACTGCCATGTGCCGTCCTTCGACCAGGGCGGCCCCGGCGATCACCGGAATGGCGAGTAGGAAGCTGAACTCCGCGGCCGCGACCGGGCTGAGCCCACCCCACAGCGCGGCGCACACGGTCGAGCCGGACCGGGAGACCCCTCGGAACACCGCTGCCAATGCCTGCGCGAATCCGATCCCCGTGGCCACAGCCACCGACGGCTCCCCGCGACTGCCGGCGCGCCCGCGGGTGGACCAATTCATGAAACCCGTCACCATGAACCCCGCGCCGACGAGCAAGAGCGACGCGGCCGATTCGACTTGACGGTGAAACATCACGCCGATGATGCCCGCCGGGAGCGTGGCGAGCGCGAGCAAGCCCGCCAAACGTAGATCGGCCGGTTGGCGCCGCAGGACGCCACGCACGAGCGCCCACAACCGCGGCCCGTACACGACCAGCAGCGACCCCAACGTCGCCACGTGGAGGCTGACTTCCACGAACACGCCGGGCGCGTGGACGCCAGTGACCACCTCCAGCACGCGCAAGTGACCCGAGCTCGACACCGGGAGGAATTCCGTCACCCCCTGCACGAGGCCCAGAATGATCCCCTGCCACACCGTCATGTGACCCGCCCCGCGACCAGCGCCACGATCCCCACCAGCATCGCTCCTTTCAGCAACAGACTGTTTCCGTGCGTGCGCCCGGTGAACAGCCGGCTCGCCACTGCCAAGACGATCAGTTGAGCGAACAGCGCGATCAGAAAGTACGCGCCGCCGTAGTGCGCCCAGGCGGGCAGGCCTAAGGACAGCGGCACGAACGCCGCCGCCAACACCGCCGCGATCACCATCGCGCGCCGCTCGCCGAGGACTAGCGGGAGGGTCCGCCGACCGAGCGCGTGGTCACCCGCCTGGTCATCGACGTCCTTCACGACTTCCCGCACGAGGTGAATCCAGCTGGCGAGAATCCAGGGCACTAACCCCGCAGCCGCGTGACCGACCGCGAGCGCGCCGTACTCGAGCGGCAGGCCGGCGACGAGCGCCACGGCGAGGTTGCCTACGGGACCGCGGGACTTGAGGACGGGGGAGTACACGGCCAACACGACGAGAGCCGCGCCGCCGACCAGCACCGCCGTCCCGCTCACCAGCGCCGCGGCGGCGAAGCCCACGAGCGTCCCTGCGGCGATGCACAAATCCGCCGCGCCGCGCGAGAGGCGGCCCGCGGCGAGCGGTCGCTCGCCGCCCGGCCGATTGATGCGGTCGGCGGCGCGGTCCCACTCATCGTTCAAGGCGTTCCCCGCCGCTCCGAAGCCGACCGCCGCAACCGCCGCGAGCGCCAAAACGCCAGGCGTCACGACCGCGCCGAGCGCGATCCACCCTCCGGCCAATACTGCGGCCGCGGCCACCAGCAGGTTGTGAAACCGCACCAGGCGCAGCAGGTCAAGCACGCAGGACATCCTCGTACAGCCGCTCGTAGCGCGGGACCACTCGTTCGGCCGTGAATTCCAACGCCCGCCGCGCCGCCGCGTCCCGGAGCCGCGCTTGCAGCGCCGCGTCGCGCAACACGCGGGTCGCGTGGCCGATCATGGCGGCGACGTCTCCCGCGGGCGCGAGGAAGCCCGTCGCGCCGTCCACCACGACCTCCGGAAGGCCGCCCACGGCACTCGCGACTACCGGCACCGCGCAGGCCATGGCCTCGAGTGCCGCGAGCCCGAACGACTCCGTTTGGGAGGGTAACAGGAACAGATCGCCGCCGCGCAGGATGTCGCCGACGTTATCGACCTTCCCGAGGAAGCGGACGTCCTTCCGCAGCCCGAGCCGATCGACCTCCTGCTCCGCCGCGTCGCGATCGGGCCCGTCCCCGACGAGCACGAGCGTGGCCGGGAGCTCTCGGCGCACGCCGGCGAAGACACGCACCACGTCCGTCACCCGCTTCACCGGCCGAAAGTTCGACACGTGCACTAGCACTTTGTGGTCGGCGGGAGCCAGCGAGCCACGGCACGTGGCATCGCGCGGCGGGTGATACTCGGCGGTCGAGACGAAGTTGGGGATCACCAGGACGTCGCAGCCGTCACACCCGAACGCGCGGTACGTCTCCTTACGGAGAAACTCCGACACCGCGGTCACCCGATCCGACTGCTCGATCGAAAACTTGGTGAGCGTGAAGTACGACGGATCCTGGCCGACGAGGGTGATGTCGGTGCCGTGCAGCGTGGTCACGAGCTTCAGGTCACGCTCTCCCTTGAGCATCTGCTTCGCGAGCCAGGCCGTGGCGGCGTGCGGAATCGCGTAATGTACGTGCATGAGGTCGAGCCGCTCGCGCATCGCCACTTCATGCTGTTTCACCGCCAGCGCCAACGCATACGGTGAAGACTGCTCGAACAGCGGATACTCGGTCTGGGTCACCTCGTGGAACGTCACGCGGTCGACGAATCCCCGCAGACGGAACGGACTGGCGTAGGAGATGAAATGCACTTCGTGTCCTCGACGAGCGAGCTCGAGGCCCAGCTCGGTGGCCACGGCGCCAGACCCACCGTAGGTCGGGTAGCAGGTGATGCCGATGCGCATGGGAGTCGTCAGTCGTCAGTCGTCCGTTCTCAGTCGTTAGCCTTGATGAGCAGCCAGCGCTCGTGGATCTGCTCGCCGAGCTCACGTGGGTCACGCGTCGCGTCCAATGTCCAGAAACCCTCCTGACCACTGACGACCGATGACTGACGACGCGGTTGATTTCTGAACCACGTCTCCTGCCGCTTCGCGTAGCGACGGGTCGCCACGAGAATGGCGTCGCGCAGCCGCCGTTCGGGAAGCCGGCCGGCGAGCATCGCCGTGATCTCCCGATACCCCACGGCGTCCAGGCCAGGCGCCCCCGCCGCCACCCCCGCTGCCAATACCCGGCGCACTTCGTCGACCCAGCCCGCCGCCAGCATGCTGTCGACTCGCTCCGCGAGACGCCGGTGCAGCGCGTCTCGCGGCAGAGTCAGATGAATGTACCAGGGACGCATCGCGCCGCTCTCGCGCGCGTGCTGTTGCCACCAGGTGAGCCCCCGCCCCGTCAACAGCGCCACCTCCACGGCCCGGGCCGCCCGCTGGTGTCCACCGCCGGCGAACCGCCGGTCGAGGCGCGCCGCCCAGTGCGCCAGCCGCGCCGCCGGCACGGTCGCCGTCCACGCCCGCAGCCGCTCGCGCCGCCTGGGGTCGAAGGGCGGCTCGTGGAACAGACCCTCCGCCAGCGCGCGGATGTACAAGCCGGTGCCTCCGGCGACCAGGGGCTGGCGCCCAGCGCTCTGGATCTCCTGGAGCCACGCCGACCCGTCGACCGCGAAACGGCCGGCGCTGTAGCGCTCCCCCGGTGCCACGACGTCCAGCCCCAGGTGCGGGACCCGCGCACGCACGTCTGGGGAGGGCTTGGCGGTGCCGATGTCCAAGCCGCGGTACACTTGGCGGGCATCGGCGGAAATCACGCCGATCGGTTCGCGAGCGGCCCACGCCATGGCGACCGCCGTCTTGCCGACGGCCGTAGGGCCGACGAGCACGGGGACTAACGGTCGGCGGTCATGCTCTGCCAAATCGTTTCTCCAGCTCGTCTCTCGGCAGCTGAACGATCGTAGGCCGCCCGTGGACGTCGTGCGCCGGCAGCGCGGCCGTGAGCAGGCGCGCCACCAGGTCGCGCATCTCTTCGACGTCCAGCCGCTGACCCGCCTTGATGGCGGCGCGACACGCGTACGTCGCCGCGAACCGCTCGAGCCGATTCGCCAGCCCGCCAAATCGCCCGCCGGCGAGGTCGGCGACGAGCTCGGCGAAGCAGCGCGCGGCGTCGAAGCGAGGATGCGGATTCGGCGCCGTCTGAAGCACGACCGTACGCCCGGAGAACGGCTCCACCTCGTATCCCACGCGGCGCAGCAGCTCGCGGTGGGCGTCGATCGCCTCCAGCTCGGCGGCCGTGAACTCCAGCGTCAGGGGAAGCAGCAGCCGCTGCGCGGGCGCCCCGTCGCCGGTCAACTGACGCATGGTCCGCTCGTACAGCACGCGCTCGTGCGCCGAGTGCTGGTCCACGATCGCGACGCCCGAGTCGGCCTGCAAAACGATGTAGGTATCGAAAACTTGAAGCAGGCTCGGGGCTCGGGGCTCGGGACTGGGGGCTAGGGATTGCGCGGGGAATAGATCCAACGGGACGGAGATTCCATCCCAGGCCGCCCGAGCGCCGAGCCCCGTGTCCCCAGTCCCCAGCGGCGCGGCGGCGGTGAGGGGAGACAAGGCCCGCCGCACCCCCTCCTCCACCACCCGTTCCACGAAGAATTTGTCGCGAAACCGGACCTCGAGCTTGGCCGGGTGCACGTTCAGGTCGACTGCATCGCCTGGCAGGTCCAAGAAGAGCAGCAGAGACGGACGGTCGCCGGGAGCGATCGTCGAGCGGTAGCCCGCCTCGGCAGCGCGCAGCAGGAACGGATCGCGGATCGGACGGCCACGAACGAACACATGGCCCCTTCGACCCGCGGGCTTCGCCTGCGCGGGGCGCTGCGCGAAGCCCCGCACCTCGAGCGGCCCTGCTCGATGCGCGATCGGCACCAGCGTGTCGGCGAGCTCGCGGCCCCACAGCGCGTGGACGCGGTCGATGGCGCGGGTCGCCGGAGGCACGTCGATGAGCCGACGGTCGTCACTGAGGAGCGTGAACGCGATCTCGGGACGAGCCAGCGCGAGCAGCGTGACCGCCTCCGCCGCGGCGCGAGTCTCGGTCGCGTGCGCCCGCAAGAACTTGCGGCGGGCGGGAGTATTGAAGAACAATCCTCGCACCGTCACGGTCGTGCCGTGTTGACGCACGATCGCTTCGATGCTGTCCCGCTTCCCACCCGTTGCGCGGATGCGCACGCCGGTGCGACCGTCGAGCGAGGTTTCGAGCTCGAAGCGCGAGACCGAGGCGATCGCGGGGAGCGCTTCCCCCCGGAAGCCGAACGTCCCCACGCCGATCAAGTCCGCCGCGTCGCGAATCTTGCTCGTGGCGTGGCGCGCTAACGCCAGTGCCGCGTCCGCGCCGCTCATCCCCGATCCGTCGTCGCTCACGCGAATCAGGCTCTTTCCGCCGTCCGCGATCTCCACGCGAATCGCGCGCGCGCCGGCGTCGAGCGCGTTCTCGACCAGCTCTTTCACGACCGAGGCTGGCCGCTCCACGACTTCGCCCGCCGCGATCTGATCGGCGACCTGCGGGGAAAGGACGGCGATCGCCGCCGTCACAACCGGGCCACTTGCGTCGCGAGCACCCAGCCGTGGATACCGTCGTCGCGGCGCACTTCGAGCCATGGGCCGTAGTGACCTTCGACGAGCAGCGCGGCACCGGCCTCCACGGTCGACGCCGGACTCGCGGTGCCGTAAGGCGCCACCCGCACCGGCGTGGCGGGGTTGAGGACCACGGCGAGTGGCCTCGCCTCACGGAGGCCCTCCCTCACCCCTAACCCCCCCGCGGCGGCGGTCAGCGCGGCGACCGCAGCCACCAGGAGGCGCCGTCGTCGGGCCGCGACCGCAAGCCATAGAGCTACCCACAGCACGCCCGTCGCGACCGCCCACTCGGCCGGCGCAACGAGGCCCGTCGTGAGCAGCAGCTCGCTCGGGGCATCGGGTGTCGGCAGCCAGTCGCGGGTGCGCCGCACCAATGGATCACGCGGAGCGAGCCGGGCAGCCTTAGTCCACGCGGCGGCGGCCTTGCCGTCCGCGCCCGCGCGGTACAGTGTCGCCCCGAGATTGTACCAATGCGCCGCGACCTGCGGCTCGACGGCTGCGCGCGCGGCGAACGAGTCCGCCGCCGCCCGCAACGCCCCAGCCTGGTATAACGCTTCGGCGGCCGGCGCTCGCGCTTGCGCCGGTCGACTCGGTGTACCCACGCCGCCGGTCCCGATGCAGGCGAGCACCACGACCGCCACGACACGCCGCCTGCCGTCTGGCTCAGCTCCGAGCACCCGGAGAACGCGCTCCAGCTCCTTGACCAGGTCGGCGGCGTCTCCCGAGCCGCGCGGGCCGTAGCGCGACGCCCGCAAGCGGTCGCGCAGCCGCATGACGTGATCCGCCACCGCCCGCTCCACGCCGGTTGCCCGGAGCGCGCGCGCCAGACCGTCGCCGTCGCGGGAGTGCGGATCCGGTACGTGGCTCGCGAGCATGAGATGAAACTCGCGCTCCAAGCGCCCGAGACGCGTGAGCGGCGGTCCCGGTGCCGGCTCGCTGGCGGGCTCCGCGACGCGGCGCCGTCGCCACAACCAGGCCATCAGGGGAGGCCCGACGAACACGGCGAGCCAGCCCCAAGGCACGAGGTCGCGCGCCACCTCCTCGGGCCAAGCCGGGGCGCTTCGCGCCGCGAGCGGCGGCAGCGCCCGCGCGGCGCGCGGCTCGATCCCGGGCGCCACCGCGACAGCGCGAGGCGGCAATCCCGCCGTCGCGTAGCTACCGGTCGCCAAGTCGTAGTAGCGATACCGCACCTCGGGCATCACGAACGATCCCGCCGAGTCGGGCACCACAAGGTAGTGAAAGGACTTGCTCCCGGCGATGCGACCCGCGCGCGGCTCGACGTGCATCCCCGTCTCGCCGGTGTACGCGCGGAACCCGGCCGGCCAGCGCAGCGCCGGCTCCGGCCAGAGGGCCACGTTGCCGGCCCCCGCGATGGTCGCCGTGGCCGCAATCGGCTCCCCCACCGTAAAGTTGGCGGGCTCCACATCGAGGCTCAGCGTCAGACCCTGCCCCACCACCTGATCGGCCCCGGACGAGCCGCCGGGGAGAGGCACCACCGTCACGGGCACCGTATCGCTGCGGAGCGAAAACGACTCCTCCCGACCGAATGACGAGGCCTCGGCGTACTGCAGGGTCGCGGGAGGCAAGACGATGCGGCCTGGCGCGAGCGGAAACGCGGCTTGGTGAGCGACAAACACGTCCATCCACGTGCCCCGCACCTGCCGCGACGCCGAAATTTCGGTGGGGACAGCGCCAGGGTACGACCAAACGCCTTCGGCCGTCTGCAGGGACAGAATGGGCGGACGCGGCAATCGGGCGCGCAGCTCGCGTGGAAACCACGCCGCCGCGATCACGTCGAGCTGCTGTCCCACGAGCACACTGTCACCGGGAATGATCAAGGTCAGCGCCACGCGGTCGCTCCGCGGTGGAGCCGGCGCGGCCTCGAGCATGCCTCGAACCACGGGCGACAGGGTCGTGGCGAGTCCCGTGACCGCGGGGTCCACGACCACTGAGAGCGAGCGAGTCGTAACCTCTCGTTGACCCTGGCGTACGCGTACTGGGCCGATCACCAGGGTGCCCGACCGGAGAGCCCGGAGCTGCAGCTGGCGCGTCGTGGTGCGCACCGGACTCCCCACGCCCTCGAGAGTGACCTCAGTGACGTCGCGTGATCCGACGATCATGAATCCGGTGAGGGCCGGGAGCGTCATCGCTACCGGTTCCGCCGAGCGGGTCCGCGCTTCGACAGTGAGGGTGACCTCCTCGCCCGCCACCAAGCGCGTGCTGTTGAGGCGTGCCGTTACGTCGGGCGCCGCCACGCTCTGAGCGGCGGCCACGAGCAGCCACAGCGTGCGCATCACCAATCTCTCACTCCGGGCTCCGGTGCGTGCTGGATCTGGCCGGTCTTGTCGCGACGGGTCTTCAACTCCTGCTGGCCAAGCGTACGCAGCACCTGCTCGGCCTGGATCTCGCTCAGCCCGCTGCGGCCTCCGCCTCCTTCCGCCGCGCCGCCGCCTGCCCCCCCGCCGCTATTGGTCGGTCCATTCGCGCCACCCCCTGCTGGCGGAACGTTGCTCCGGTTGCTGCTCCCGCCGCCGCGCCGGCGCACCGCCAGCTCGAGGTTCCACTTGGCGGCCGGATCGTGCGGCTTGAGCAGCAACGCTTCGCGGTAGGCGCGCTCCGCGTCGGCAAGATGCGCGTCGCGGCCCGCGCTGTCGATCGCTCCCTGGTGCAACGCCAGCAGGCCGAGGTTGAACAAGGCGCGGAACCGCAGGTCGGGATCGAGCGACGTCGCGGCGTGAGCCAGGCTCGCCTGCGCGGTCTCGGCATCGGAGTCGGCGAGGGCCGCGGTGCCGGCGTTGTACCAGGCGACGTCGTCCGTCTTTCTGGTGTCGAGCTCAGCCAGATACGCGGCGCGAGCCTTGGCGAGATCGCCGCGGTCCCAGGCCTTCTCGGCGTCACTGCGAGGATGCGCAGACTGCTGCGCCGTGAGGGCACGGCCGACGCCGCAGACGAGCAAAGTCCCGAGCAGCGCGGCAGTGCGACGTGAGGCAGCTTGGGCGACCAACAGCATGACCGCGAGCAGCAACGGCATCCACGCGCGCGGGCGGTGCTGCTCAGTGCGCGTCTCGCTCGCTCGGGCGCGGCGATAGGAAGCAACGAGGTCGCGGACCGCGGCCGCCTGGTCGGGGAGGTCCGCGGCCACGAGCGTCCCCTGCGCGGCGTCGGCCGCGGCGCCGAGCACGTCGTCGCGTCGCGCGGTTTGGATGACTTGTCCATCCTCGTCTTTCTGATAGCTCAGTAGCGCTCCGCGATCGTCCCGGACCGGAATCCGGGTCGGAGTACGCCCGCCTTCCGCGACCAACACCAATCGAATGCCGGCGCTCTGCAGACGCCCCGCTTCGGCCACGATGCCGGGCACGGTGTCGTGCGCTTCGCCATCCGTGAACACGACCAGGACGCGGTCGGCCAAATCGGAGCCAGCGCGCAGCAGCTCGCTCCCCTGACGCAGCGCGCCGGCGAGGCCCGTGCCGCCACGCGACGCCATATCCGGATCGAGCGCATCGAGGTACAACGAGAGCGCGGAGCCGTCCACGGACAGCGGCGACAGGATGTAGCTCGAGCCGGCGAACGCGATCAGGCCCAGCCGGTCGCCGTCCAGATCCTGCACCAGCCGTCGGGCCTCCCGCAGCGCCCGCCGCAGCCGGTTGGGGCTCACGTCCTCGGCGAGCATCGAGCGCGAGATGTCGACCGCGATCACGACCGACAGGCCGCGCGTTTCCGCCACGATCCGCTCCTCCCCCCAGCGCGGGCCCGCCAGCGCCACCACGCCGAGGAACGCGGCGATCGAGAGGGCGGTCGGGCCGAGACGACCGGCCGTGAGGGCGCGTCGCACCGTCTCCTCCGACCACAGCGCCGCGCGCCGGATCCGCACCCGCCGCGCCCAGGCGGCCGCGAACCACACCGCGCCGCCCAGGAGCGGAGCCAGCGCGAGCACCACGGGCGCATCGAACGTCATCAGGGTACCCGCACGGCGAACGTTCCGGCGACGACGATCTCGAGCGCCAGCGCCAAGAGCCCCAGGGCCAGGGGCACCCGGTACGCTTCATCGAAGCGGCGATACACTACCTGCTCCACGGTGGACTTTTCGAGTCGGTTGATCTCCTGGAAGATGTGGCGGAGCGATTCGGTGTCGGTCGCGCGGAAATAACGTCCCCCGGTCATCGACGCGATCTCGGTCATCAGCGGTTCGTCGATCTCAACCGGCATCATCTCATAGCGCAGGCCGCCCACGCCCTGCCCCGTCGGTACCGGTGCCTCCCCACGCTTCCCCACGCCGATGACGTAGATCTTGATGCCGAACGCCCCCGCGGCTTGGGCCGCAGTCCGTGGGTCCACCGTGCCGCGATTGTTCACCCCGTCAGTCAGCAGGACGATGACCTTGGTTTTCCCGGGAGCGCGCCGCAGTCGGTTGGCGGCGGTACCGATGCCCGTGCCGATGGCGGTGCCGTCCTCCAGGATCCCGATGCGCAAATCACGCAGCGCTTGCTCGAGCACCGCGTAATCGGTGGTGAGAGGGACCTGGGTGAGCGCCTCGGCGGCGAACGCCACGAGTCCGATCCGGTCGGACTGTCGCGCGCGGACGAATTCGATCGCCGTTTGCTTCGCGACGTCGATGCGGTTCGCGGGGGCGAAGTCCTCGGCCAGCATGCTGCTCGAGAGGTCGACCGCCAGCACGATGTTGATGCCTTCGCTGCGACTCTCGCTCTTCGCCGCGCCCACTCGAGGACCCGCCGCCGCGATCACCCAGGCGCCGAGGCAGACGCTGCGCAGCGTCACCGGGAGCCGGGCGATCCACAACCGCTCGGCCTTCCCCGCCGCCGCACGGACGTCGCTCATCCGCGTGCCCGCGAGCCGGGCGAGCCGCTTGGCCCGGACCCACCACCAGAGGGGCAACAGGCCCAGCGCCAGGAGCAACAGGGGACGGGCGAAGCTCATGGGACCAACTGCTTCGCCCATCGCCGCGCCGCGGCGGCGAGGGCCGTGACGTCGGTCCCGTGAGCAGAGGCGTACGCCACGCGGTCGAGCTGCTCGAGCAGGTCCCGCAACTCCTGCACCGGCACCTTGCGCCCGGCCTGCTGGATCACCGCCAGGCATTCGGCAGTCGCGAGCGCGGGATGCGCTTCCGGCACCGCTCGGGCAAGGGCCGTGCGCACGCGTCCGGTCGCCCGGACCGCGACCGCCTTCGGCTCGCCGGCGGAGAGCCACCGCGCGTCGGGGACCTCACGTTCCAGTGGAACGTGAAGCGCCGGGCCAGTGGAGAGCGGCCCCGGCCGTCGGCGCCGCAGCGCTACACCCATCCCCAGTAGAACGGTCGTCAGGACGACGGCGGTCAGGGGCACCACGGGATTCTGATGACTGGCCCGGAGCGGCGCCAACGGGCCCCGTGGGTCCGGGTTCTTGAGCGTCTCGGGAATGACGGTCGCGATGCTGATGCCCGTCGTCCCGCCGGGGAGCGAGTCGCTGCGCCCGTCCGGGGCCAGCCGCCAAAGGGGCGGGAGGGCCAGCCGCTGGGCGCCGGGCTTCCAGGCCACTATCGCGTAGCGGACGACCCAGCCCGCGGG
This sequence comes from Gemmatimonadales bacterium, assembly GCA_035280265.1. Taxonomy (GTDB): domain Bacteria; phylum Gemmatimonadota; class Gemmatimonadetes; order Gemmatimonadales; family GWC2-71-9; genus AG41. Next base: position 20,081 of record DATEGE010000159.1, read on the forward strand.
ACTCTTGAGGACGGCCGGATCGGTGAGCGGCTCGACCGCCTCGGTGGCGGCGAGTTTACCGGCGCGAATCTGCCATCCGGACTTTGCGGGGACCTCGCGCTCCAGCCAGATCGTGTCGCCGACCGTGGGGCTGGCCGGCGTCACCACCCATGTCCCACCCTGCCCTGACACCAGACGCCAAGACGCCAAGACGCCAAGGAAGGCGAGGACGGTGGCGCGCACGGTCATCGCTTCAGGCGCCGGGCGCGCTCCGCGAAGGCACGGCGCAGGGGCACACCGTACGGAATGCTGGTCAGAAGCGCGACGCGGTCTACGCCGGCCTGGATCAGCTTGCGGTTGCGCTCCTGCAGCTGCCGTTCGGCGGCGACCCTGACGCGCGTGCGCGTGGGACCGTGACTCGTGTCGACGAGGACGCGCTGCTCCGTCTCCGAGTCCTCCATATCCACCCAACCGGCGTCGGGGAGCGAGCTCTCGCGGGGATCGTCGATGGTGATTGCGACCACGTCATGACGCGACGCCAGCTGGCCCAGCGCTTCCTCCCACCCCTCGGCCCGGAAGTCGGAGAGGATCACGACGATCGCCCGGTGACGCGGGAGTTTCGCGGCGTAACGGAGGGCCTCCGCCAGATTGGTGCCGCGTCCCCGCGGTGAGAAGGCCACCAGGTCGCGGATGACCCGGAGGGCATGCGGCCGCCCTTTCGCGGGTCGCAGCACCACCTCGACCTTGTCCGCGAACATGAGCGCGCCGACGCGATCGTTGTGGCGCGCCGCCGCGAGGGCGAGCACCGCCGCCACTTCCACGGCCAGGCCCGCCTTCGTGTAGGGGCGTCCGAACTGACAGGAGCCCGACTGGTCCACCACCAGGAGCAGGGTGTTCTCGCGCTCCTCGTGGAAGGTCTTCACGAACGGATGTCCCATGCGGGCGGACACGTTCCAGTCGATGGCGCGAAAGTCGTCACCCTGATGGTACTCGCGTACTTCCGCGAATTCGATTCCTTGCCCCCGGAACACCGATCGGTAGTCGCCCGTGAAGAGGGAGTTCACCAGGCCCCGCGTGCGCAGCTCGATCCCCTTGACCTGACGCAACACTTCGGGGGTGACGGCGCGCCGGCGGGCGCGCAGCGGCGAGGTGTCGCTGCGGCGGCGTTCCCTGCCCTGATACGTCGTCACGGCACGCCCACGGCCTCCAGGATCTTGGCGATGACCCGGTCCGAGTCCATGTCCTCCGCCTCCGCCTCGAAGGTCAGGAGCACGCGGTGACGCAGCACGTCGAACGCCATGGCCTTAACGTCCTCAGGCACCACGTACGAGCGACCGCGTAGGAACGCGTGCGCGCGGGCCGCCTGCGCGAGGTAGATGGAGGCGCGGGGGCTCGCGCCGAAGGCGATCAGCTGCTTCAGCTCCGGGAGGCCGATGGCCTGCGGCTCCCGCGTCGCGCGGACGACGTCCACGATGTAATCCACCACCTTCTGGTCCATGAACAGCTCGGAGATCGCGCTGCGCGCGGCGAGGATCTCGTCGGCCTCGGCCACCCGCTGGACCTCGATGGGTCGCCCCGACGCCATGCGGGCGACGATCTCCTTCTCGGCATCCCGGGTGGGGTACCCGACGCGCACCTTCAGCATGAAGCGATCGAGCTGCGCCTCGGGCAGCGGGTACGTCCCCTCCTGCTCGATCGGGTTCTGCGTCGCGAGCACCAGGAACGGCTCCCCGAGATAGAAGGTTTCTCCCCCGATCGTGACCTGTTTCTCCTGCATCGCCTCGAGCAACGCCGCTTGCACCTTGGCGGGGGCGCGATTGATCTCGTCGGCGAGGACGAGATTGGCGAACAGCGGTCCCTTTTTGGGATAGAACTCCTGGGTCTTCTGGTCGAACACCATCGTGCCGATCACATCGGCGGGCAGCAGATCTGGGGTGAACTGAATTCGCGAGAACGAAATCCGCAGGCACTCGGCCACCGTGCGTACCGCCAGGGTCTTCGCGAGCCCCGGCACGCCCTCGAGCAGAATGTGCCCGCCGGTGAGCAAGCCCACGAGCAGCCGCTCGACCATCACCTCCTGGGCCACGACGCGCTTCGCGACCTCGCGGGCGATCGTATGGCTGAGCACCGCGTCGCCGGTCTTGGCAGTCTTGGTGGTCATTTCAGCGCCGCCTCCGCCGCTTTGCGCACGGCCGGCTCCTTGTCTTTGCTGTAGAGTTCGAGCAGCCCCCGGGCCTCGGGGCGCGTGAGGTGTCGCAGGCCCTCCACGGCCGCCGCTCGCACGGTCGGGCTGCGCCGCTTCATCATGCTCCCCGGCTCGGCGTAGCGCGCGAGCACCTCGAGCGCCTCCTTGGCGCCGAGCCGGCCGATGGCCCGTAGCAACTCCGCCTGTACCCCTTCGTCCGGCTCCTGCTCCACCCGGCGGATCAACACGGTGGACGAGGCCGGATCGCCGCCCGCCGCCACCGCCCGCACCGCCGCCGCGCGGACGGCCACGCTGTCGTCCTTGAGTGCTGGCATGGCCGGGCGGGAGATCTCGCGACCTCCCGCCTCGATCAAACCGAGCAGCGCCGCCTCCCGCACGAACTCGGAGGGATGTCGCAGCAACGGCAGCAGCAACGTCACCGCCTGGGGGCCCCCGGTCAGTCCCACGAACTCCGCGGCTGCGGCGGCGACTTCGGCGTTCGGGTCGGCGAGCTTGCCTTGCAGCGGCTCCAGCGCGCGATCGGCCGCTTTCCGAACGGCCGCCCGGAACGGCGCTCGCAGGTCCACCGGTGCGGCGAGGAACGCGTCGATCACGAGCCCCATCGACACCGAGGCCAGCGCTCCTACCGCAGCGACCAGCGCCTCGCGCTCCTCGGCCGGCACGCGAGGCTCCCCGAGCCGCTGGACCAAACGCTGCACCAGAGCACGATCGGACAGCGTGACCGCCGCGGTGTCGATCGCGGCGAGGAGCGCCGGATCCTGTGCCGTGGACAGCAGGCGATCCAACGCGGCGACCGCGTCCGCCACCAGCGCGATGTCGTGCAGCCCGACGAGTGTGGCCGAGAGTGCCGCAAGCTTCTCGACAGCGCCGCGCTGCGCCTCGGGCGTGGTGGCGGTGCTGAGCGCGCCCAGCGCCCGTTTCACCGCGACATCCGCCGGGAGGGCGTCCGGCCGGAACACGGAGCTCGCGCGCGCCGACGCGACCACGGCCTCCGCGGAAGGGGCCGCTGGCGGCGCGGCCGGTGTCGCGGGCGCGGCCGGTTGCTCGGGCACCGCCACCGGTGTCTCCTCCGCGGGCGCCGGCGGCCGAAACCGCTCGAGTCGCGCGGATGTCCGCCGCCCGAGGCTCAACGCTATTCGTCCCACCGTCGCATCGTCGTGCGTGATCGCGCCAGTCGCCACCTGGAACAGCGCCAATACATTGTCGGGCGTCGCGCCGGGATTGAATGTGAGCTGCCGCACGCCGCGCGCGTACAGCAGGCCGGCGAGCTCGGCGATCTGCGCGTTCCGCGGCAAGAGCTGGCGCCCATGCCAGTGCAGCCCTGTCACCCCCACCTTCCATTCGACCGTGCCGAGCGCGGCGAGGGGCGGCAACGCTTCCCCGATCTGGCGCAACGCCTCCATCACCGCGGGGTGTGTGGGCGGATACAGCCGCGACAAACGAAATGTCGTGCCGACGGCGCCCAGGGCGCGTTCGACGACCGCGGTCTCCGCTGTCATGGGCTAGCGCTTGATCCGCTCTCCTCGGTCCTCGAACCGGAACACCCACGTCGCGAAGCGCGCGGGCTCGATCGGCTCGTCGGCACTGATGGCCATCCAGTCGACATCGCTCCCTGACTCGGTCCCCCGGGCGCCACGACGCTCGGCCTGGGCGACGATCTCCCGCGCCCGCGAGATCCACAGTCCGAACTGGTCCGGCCGCAGGTCCACCCAGCCGCGCGGCGCCGCGCTCACCGGATCGCCATCCTCTCCCCCCACCGCCACGACGCTCCCGCGGTACACCCGCGCGCCGTCGGGCGCGAGGATCGGAATCCCCACCGACAGAATATGACTGCGCAGCGTGGCGTCGCGCTCGACGTGCGCGAGGGCCTCGGCCGCGAGCTGCGGCGCCCGTGAGGCCGCCAAGGCCCGCACGCTGGGACGGAGCAGCCCGCACAGGTACGACTCCCACAACAGCTTGGTGAGACGCGGCGGGCCGAGCATCTCGTACGCCACGACGCGACTCTCCCCCGGGCGCTCGAGCGCCCGTAACCGCTCGAGCGCGACCGCCCGAAGCATCCCCGCCCGATAGGTCGGCCCCGCCGTGGCCGCGTCCAGGGCTGCGACGATGTCGCGTCCGGTCGGTCGCCCCTCGAGCTCCATCATCGCGTACTCGGCCACTTCCTCGGGCGTGATAAACTCCATCTGACCGAGCGCCGTGACCGTTTCGAATTCGTCGCGCGAGAACAGACCGTTTTCTCCCACGTCGATGAACGGTCCCTCGAGCGATTTCCCCAGGTCGCACCAGGGACGCGCGTCCCGCTCGAACGCGTGCGCGACCGCCACTGGAGCGGGACAATCCACCAACGGGATCGGTTTCCCTTTGCGGCGAATCGGACCGAAGGCGATCTCGCGCCACGCGATCGTCGCCGTCGGCTTGATCTCGATGGCCGCCGGCGCTCCCGGCGTGCGACCGAGTAGGAACAGGAGCAACGACTGCGCCCCTGCGACCGCCGACTTGGTGAGGAGCGTGCGGCTGGGGCGCTCTTCCGAGTGGGTGTAGGGAATGTTGAACCCCATGCCGCCGGTGCCGCTCGTGCCGATTTTCACGTAGCTTCTCGTCCCGGCGCGCCTGAGGCCCTCGACCAGGATCTGCACGTGTCGGATGAGCTGCGGCATGGTGAGCAGGAGCACGTGGCGCTCGACGGCAGCTCGATCGACCTGCCCCTCCGCGGCCAGCTCGAGAAGGTTGCGGGCGCTCTGCAGCGCATCCTGATACGCGAACGCGGTCGCGGTGTTGATGCTGTCCACCACGGCGTCGGGTCGGTACTTCATCAGAAGTTGATAGAGGAAGCTCCGCTCCAGAACGGCGTCGGTCAGCTCGCCCAGGAGGTCGTTCAGCGCGACGCGGCGGTGGGCGGCGTCCGCCACGACGGTGGCGTGTTCCAGCCGTGCCAGGCTCGCGGGCAGAAACACGTTGCCCCATTCCACGTCGATCGCGACGCGCCCACGGTATAACTCGAGCGCCCCGGCCGTTGCGTTCACCTCAGGCTCGAACAGGGCCACGAGCACGACGCGGCGCGGCGCCGCGTCGAGCACCCGCCGCGCCACCGCGTGCCCCACCAACCCGCTGCCGCCGAGAATCATCACCGTCCGGTCACGTAGTTCCATGCAGTCGCTCGATGGCGGTGATTTCATGCGCGGCGAGCCGCCGATACTGGCCTTCGGCGAGTCGCCCCAGGCGCACCGGCCCGTACGCAACGCGGTGCAGCCACTCGACCTTGAGCCCCAACGCCTCGGCGAGCCGCCGCACGATCCGGTGGCGACCCTCCGCGAGCGTGATCTCGATCTCCACACTTCCCCGCGCCGGCCGCACGCGGAACCACACCACGCGCACCGGCCGGCCATCAATCGCCGGCGGATGCTCCAGTGCGCTGCGCACGTCCGCCGCGCTGGCGGCCCCCCCGTGCGCGCCCAGCCGGTAGGTGCGCGGCACGGCGAAGCGCGGATGCATCAGCCGGTGCGCCGCGGCGCCGTCGGTGGTCAGGAGCAGCAGTCCCGACGTCATCACGTCCAGCCGACCAACGTACGTGAGTCCCGGCACCGGGGGGAGGAGCCGGAACACCGTGCGTCGTCCCTCCGGGTCGCCGCGGGTCACGACGTAGCCGACTGGCTTATTGAGCGCGAGCCACGTGACGGTTCCCGCCCGCACCGCGCGGCCATCCACGGTGAGCCGTTGGCGCGCCGGATCGACGCTCATGCCAAGCGCGGCCACCGTTCCATCCACGCGCACGCGTCCGGCCCGGATCAAGTCCTCAGCCTTGCGTCGCGACGTTACGCCCGCACGCGCCAAGGCGCGTTGCAGGCGCATCAGCGTCATTCGGGTTCGGCGGGCGCGGGCGGCCGGAGCGCCACCGACAGCTCCTCCAGCCGCGGCAGCTCATCCAGGCCTCTGAGCCCCAGGATCTCCAAAAACTGCGGCGTGGTACCATACAGGAGCGGTCGTCCCAGCCCCTCGCCCCGCGTCACGATCTCCACGAGGCCGCGCTCCAGCAGCTTGTCGATCACGGCCCCCGAGTCGACGCCCCGGATCTCGTCCACCTCGATCCTCCCCACGGGCTGCCGGTAGGCGACGATGGCGAGCGTCTCGAGCGCCGCCGGGCTGAGCCGGCGCGGCCGCAGCGCGAACTGCGCCCGTTCGATCGCCTCGGCGTACTCGCGACGCGTCAAGAACTGCCACCCCGCGCCGATCTCCACCAGCTCGATGCCGTGGTCCCCGGCCGCGTAGGCGGCGCGCAGCTCGGCCACCGCGGCTTCGACGGCGGGCGCGCCCGCCGTCGGATCGAGCGTCAACAGCTCCTCGACCCCGAGCGGTCGGGCCGCGGCGAACAGCGCCGCCTCAACCAGCTGCGCGAGTGGACTCACGGCGAATTTGGATGGGAGTGAACGGGCCGTCCTGACGGATCGAGAGCGAGCCGCGCTTGGCGAGCTCGAGCAAAGCGATGAACGCCGACAGGACATCGACGATCGTCGCCCCCGCCCCGACCACGTCGAGCCATCCGAACGCCTCCCGCGCGGCGAGCAGGGCTTGAATCCGCGCCATGGCGCCCTCCACATCGAGCGGCCGCGGCACCACGCGGTGCAAGACCGGCTCCGGAATCAGCGCGATCACGCGCTCCGCAGCCGCGAGCAGCTCGTTCAGGTCGATCACCAGGGGCGCGGGCGGCGTGGCGGGTGGGTCCGGCGAGAACCCGCGCCCGAACTGCTCGGCCCGGCGCCCGGCGGCCGCGCCCAGCCACTCGACGAGCTCGCGAATCTGCTGGTATTCGAGCAGCCGCCGTACTAGCTCAGCGCGAGGATCTTCCCATTCGTCGTCGTCCAGACGACGTGGCAACAACAGCTGGGCCTTGATGCGCAGCAGGCGGGCCGCCATCTCGAGATAGTCCGCGGCCTGATTGAGCCCCAGATCGCCAATCACCGCCAGGAACTGATCGGCGATCTTGGCGATCGGCAGATCGGTGATGTCGAGCTCGTCTTCGTGGATCAGGTGCAGCAACAGGTCCAAGGGACCCGAAAACTGCTCCAGCTCGACGACGAAGCCGGCGTCTTGCACGGGAGCGGGGACCGCGGTCACGAGAGGACCCCGATGCGGAATCCGCCAACCAGGAGGTCCCCCAGTTGCATCAGTCGGGCGGCCGGCCACAGGAACACGTTGATGACACCCGGAGCCAGCCAGCTCACTGCCAGAATCGGCAGGAACCCGAGCATGTACAGCTGGCGGTAGCGGACGCCTGCACCGGGCGGCAGCAGGTGATAGAAGACGTGGCTACCGTCGAGCGGCGGAATCGGAATCAGGTTGAAGAACGCCAGCACGAGGTTGAGCCACATGCCGGCGCGCAGCATCTGCTGCACGATGTCGAGCGTTCCGGCGAGCGCGGGCACGGCGCCTGCCAACATGCCCACGCCCGCAAACAACACGCCGAACGCGACGAAGAGGCCCAAGTTCACCGCGATGCCAGCCAGCGACACGATGACGTCTCCGCGCACGAACTTGCGGTACTTGCGAGGGGTCACAGGCACGGGCTTCGCACCACCGAACGTGTACGTGCCGTGCGACGCGATCCACAGCATGACCGGCAGCAGGATCGTCAGGAACGGGTCGATGTGCTTCAGCGGATTCAGCGTCAACCGCCCGAGCATGTAGGCGGTGTCGTCGCCTTGCCGGTACGCGGCTTCGGCGTGCGCGTACTCGTGGGCCACCATGGAGAACAGCAGAACCGGGGCCCAGATAAAGATTTCGAAGGAGATACGCTGGCTCGGGGGTCGGTGACGGCCTAAGATAACGAGCGGGCGGGGGGTGGGTCAACGGCGTAGCGCCTTGACCGACCTGCACTTACCCTCTATCTTCCGCCCCTCACAGGAGACCCTAACAGTGCCGAGAATCGAGTCCGCGAAAAAGGCGATGCGCCAGGGTCGCACCCGTCACGAGCGCAATCGGGCGCAGCAATCCGCCCTGCGCACAGCGCTCAAGCGCGTCCGCGCCGCCGCGACCGCCAAGCAAGCGGGGGACGCGTATCGCGCCGCCGCCCGATTGCTCGACCGCGCCGCGCGAAAGAATCTGATCCATCCGAATAACGCGGCTCGTCATAAGTCTCGACTTGCCGCCGTCATCCGAAAACTCACCGACAAGAAGTAGCTGGCGTCAGACTGCCGACAGCTCAGCTCCGCAGTCCGAGCAGTACCACTCGGTGGGAAGGTTCATTGTCCCGCATTCTCTGCAGCGCAGCGTCTTAGCGGCTTCCTCGTCGTCCCCAACGGCGGAAGGCTCCGGTACCACGGGCCCGGGGACGGGATTGGCTGCCCGCTGTGACGGAGGGGCCGCGGCCCTGGGGGGATCCGCCGGGATCGACGGCTGGAACTGAGCGCCACTGGCGCGCCGGGGCGAGGGCGCTGAGCTGTCGTCCTCCGTCACTGACTTGATGAACTCGAGCTCATCGACCTGTCCCGGTTGTGGAGGTGGCGCGGGATCTAAGAGCTCCAGGGGCTCCAGAGAAGGCGCTCGGGACGGCGGGTTGGGGATGGCGGGGGCGGACTCGGGCGCTCTCGGTGGCGGCATGGGTCGGTTGCGGACGAGGGCATCGAGCTCTTCGAGCTTTTGGATGTCCACCTCGACCGCTTGCAAGTCCTCGCGCACCGAGACGAGCTCCGCCAACACGTCTTGGTACACCTGGTCCCATTGCGACTGCTCATACTCGCCGACGGAGTGACGCAGCTCTGTTTCCGTCAGCTTCTCCGCGGCGATCGCCTCTTTCTTCTGCAGCTCGCCGCGCATGTGCCGCTTCTCCTGAATCGCCAGCCGGGCGCTTTCGGCGTGCGCCTTCAACTCTTCCATAACGGCCGCGAGCCGCGCCTCGTAGTCCTCGCGCACGCGCGCCCGGACATTCCCCGGGGTCGCGTCCGCTGAGCTATTCAAGCGGGCGAGCCAAGCCTCGTACTGGCGCCGCTCCTCCAGCAAACGCTGGATGATGGCCGTGCTCTTGGAAGTTCCTTTAGTCATCCATCCCCTTGCGAGCGATCACGCTGGTCCCCCCCGGCCCCCGCCCCCCCCGCCCCCTCGAGCCGCGCCACTGCCTCGGGAGCGAGCTCGTTCACGTGGCCGAGGGCCCGCGCGGCGAACACGATACGAGCCGAGTGCTCCAGACTCTCCATGCGAATCCACGCCGCGTCGAGCGTGGCCCCGACCGTCACCGCGCCGTGGTTTGCTAACAGCCACGCCTGGTGCCCGGCCAAATGCGGCTCCAGCCGATCCGCAACCTCCCGGGTCCCTGGCGTCCCGTAGGGCACCAGGGGCACGCGACCACACAACAAGATAAGCTCAGGCAGGACAAAAGCATAAAACCCTTCGCCCGCGACACTGAAAGCGGTTGCCGTAGGCGGATGGGCGTGCACAACGGCAGCCACGTCGGGCCGCCGCGTCAGGATCCGCAGATGTAAGTCCAACTCGCTTGTGGGGTTGTGGTGCCCGTGACGCTTCCGGCCGGCCAGGTCCACCTCCACCATGTCCGCCGCCGTCACCAACGCCTTGATGAGGCCTCGTGGCGTCACCAGCACCCGATCCTTGCCGATCCGGACAGCGATGTTGCCGTCCTGACCGGCGATGAGTCCCCGCTCGGCGAGCTGGCGGCAGCACTGCGCCATGCGATGCGCCACGGCGCGCGGCGTCACGGTCGAGCGGAGGCCTCCACGTCGTGGGCGACGTTGCCGCCCACGATGGTGAGTTCCGGTTGACCGGTGAGCGCCCGCCCGCCAAACGGCGTGTTGCGACTCTTGGAGAAGAACTTGGCCGCCTCGACCGACCACCGAGCCGCGATGTCCAGCACGACCACGTCGGCAACGGCTCCCGGTGCGAGGGTTCCACCCGGAAGGTGGAACGCGGCGGCGGCCGCCGTGCTCATGCGGTGCAGCAACTCGGGGAGCGTCAGCACACCTCCCACCACCAGCTCGGTATGCGCCACACCGAACGCCGTCTCCAGTCCGATGATCCCGAACGGAGCGTCGTCGAACGCGGCCTCTTTGGCGTCGTAGGCGTGCGGCGCGTGATCGGAGGCGATGCAGTCGATCACGCCATCCTTCAGCGCCTGACGGAGGGCGGCCACATCCGCGGCCTCGCGCAAGGGCGGGTTCATCTTTGCATGCGGGTCGTACCGCTCGCACGCCCGATCGGTGAGGGTCAGGTGGTGCGGCGTCACCTCGGCGGTCACGCGAATGCCCTGCTCCTTGGCCCGTCGGATCAACTCCACCGAGCCGCGCGTGGAGATGTGGCACAGGTGCACATGACCACCCGTGAGACCGGCGAGGAGGAGGTCGCGTCCCACCATGATCTCTTCCGACGCCGCTGGAATGCCCTTGAGGCCCAAGCGCGTGGAGACCAGGCCCTCGTGCATCACGCCTCCCGCGGCGAGCGTCGGCTCCTCGCAATGATCGGCGACCGGCAGGTCGAAGGTGCGGGCATACTCGAGCGCGGTGCGCATCAAGTGGCTCGACACGACGGGCCGGCCGTCGTCCGAAACCGCGACCGCGCCCGCCCCCGCCATCTCGCCGAACTCGGAGAGGCGCTCTCCGCGTTGCCCCACCGAGATCGCGCCGATCGGGTATACACGCGTGAGGCCGGCGCGCACCGACTGACGTACGATGAACCCCACCGCCGCCTGGTTGTCGGTGACGGGATCGGTATTCGGCATCGCGCACACCGCGCTGAACCCGCCAGCGGCCGCGGCCCGCGCACCGCTGCCGATCGTCTCGACGTCTTCGTTCCCGGGCTCGCGCAGGTGGACGTGGAGGTCCACGAGTCCGGGGGCGACGACTCGGTCTCGCACGTCACGCACGGCCGCCCCGTCCGGGGTTCCGATTCCCGATCCGACGGCGGCGATCTTGCCGTCCTGGATGAGCACGTCGGCGCGTTGATCGAACGCGCGACTCGGGTCGATCACCCTGCCGCCCTGGAGCAGGAGCGGCTGGTTCATTCGGCGCCCCCCGAAGGAGCGTGCTTCGCCGCATCGGCCAGCTCGGGGCGGCCGCCGGCGAGCAGGTACAGCACCGCCATCCGCACCGCCACCCCGTTCGTGACCTGGTCGAGGATGACGCTGTGCGGCCCGTCGGCCACGCGGGAATCGATCTCCACGCCGCGATTCATCGGTCCCGGGTGCATGATCGTCAGCTGGCGCGGCACCTTCTCGAGGCGCTCGACCGTCACGCCGAAGACGCGGTAATACTCCCGCACGCTGGGGATGAACCCCATCTCCATCCGCTCGAGCTGGAGCCGCAGCACGTTGAGGACGTCGGCCCACTCGATCGCCTCTTCGATGCGCCGGAACCGGCACACGCCCAGCTCCTCGATGCCGCGGGGCACGAGCGTATCTGGGCCGCACACGCCGACCTCAGCGCCGAGTTTGAGGAGCCCCCAGATGTCCGAACGGGCGACGCGCGAGTGCAGCACGTCGCCCACGAGGCACACCTTGAGGCCTTCGATCGTGCCGTGCTTGTCGCGTATGGTGAGCAGATCGAGCAACCCTTGCGTGGGGTGCTCGTGCTTCCCGTCGCCGGCGTTGATGACGTTCGAGCGGATGCGGTTGCCGAGGAACTCGGCGGCCCCGGACGACGGATGACGGATGACGACCATGTCGATGCGCATCGCTTCGAGATTGCGCGCCGTATCGACCAGGGTCTCCCCCTTCTGCACCGAGCTGCCGCTCGCCGCCACGTTCACGGTGTCGGCGGAGAGCCGCTTCTCCGCGAACTCGAAGGAGATCCGCGTACGCGTGGACGCTTCGAAGAAGAGATTGACGATCGTCTTGCCGCGCAGCGCCGGCACTTTCTTGATGGGGCGCTCGGACACCTCCTTGAAGGGCTCGGCGGTGTCGAGGATGAGGCGAATCTGGTCGGCCGAGAGATGCTCGAGGCCGACGAGATCTTTTCCGAGGATGGGGTTCATGAACCCGGCACCGGTGATCCCCTGGCGCGGCTCACCACCTCGACCTCGTCCTTCCCGTCGAGCTCTTCGACCAGCACATCCACCCGCTCTCCGACGTCGACCTTCACCTGCTTGCCGACGACGTCGGGCTGGATCGGCAGCTCGCGGCCGCCGCGATCCACCAGCACGCACAACGATATCCGTTTGGGGCGGCCGAAATCGGCCAGCTCGTCGAGCGCGGCGCGCACGGTGCGACCGGTGTAGAGCACGTCATCCACGATGACGACGTGTCTGCCCGCGAGGTCGCCGGGGATGTGGGTCTCCCCGATCACGGGCTTGGGGCCCACGGTCTCGAGATCGTCGCGGTACAAGGTGATGTCCAGGGCGCCGCGGGGGACGACCGCGCCCTCGTCCTTCTCGATCAGGCGCCCGATCCGCTCGGCGAGCTGCACGCCGCGCCGCTGGATGCCGATGAGCACCAGCTCGTCGGTGCCGTGTGCCAGCTCGAGCACTTCGACCGCCATTCGCTGAAGCGCCCGCGACAACGCGCGGGCGTCCAGGATGATCGTGCGGTCGGGCCGGCTCATCTCAGGCTTGGAAGGTAACCGGCGGGACACGGGGGTCAACGGCGGAACAGCGGGGTTGACGGCCGGAGATGCAGAGCGTCTCTTCGAACGCGCGAACCGTCCGATCCCGACCCGGAGGCGTCATGGGGCGTTACTGGTGGAGTCTCCTCAGCGTAGTGCTCGTCGCCGCTCCACTCAACGCGCAAGGTCTTCGGGAGAGGATCTCCGAGCTCTTCATTTTCACGGCGGGCAAGGATCCGCTGTTCCTGGGCGGCACGGCCGGCTCCGATTCCGCCACCGCATTGCATGCCAACCATTTCATCCCCGCGGCACGGGCCGAGAACGGCACCCTCATCTCCTTTCTCAGCGACGCGATCAGCGGCAACGTGGGAAACATTCCGGTGAGCACGACGAGCGGCGGCTCGACCTTCCGGTTCGAAGGCGGCGTCCCGGTGCCGACGTCGGCTTCGCCCGGCCCAATCCTCGGGGAGCGCGCCCTCACGCTCGGCAAGGGCCGCATCTTCCTCGGCGCCAACGTCAACCACGTGCATTTCCAGACACTCCGAGGTGTGAGCCTCGACGCCGTGCAAATGACCTTCACCCACGAGAACGTCACGGGACCGGCGTGCGATAGTCTCGTGGGTGCCTCGTGCACGCCGTACGGCGTCCCGACGCACGAGAACGATGTGATCAACTTGCGGCTGGCGCTCAACATCGACATGACCGTGACGTCGTTCTTCCTGAGCTTCGGGCTGCTCGACCGCGTGGACGTCGGGGTGGTGCTCCCGATCGTCTCGACGTCGCTGAGCGGCACGAGCGACGCGCAGATCGTGCCGTTCGGAGGACCACCGGCACAACACTTCTTCGGCGGCACGCCCACCAACCCCCAGCTGACCACGTCCCGGTTCGTGGAAGGCTCCGCCTCCGGCATCGGAGACATCGCCGCCCGGGTCAAGGTCAACGTGACGCGAACGGAACGGAGCAACTTCTCCTTGCTCGGCGACGTGCGCTTCCCCACGGGCAGCGCGGACGATCTGCTTGGGTCGGGCCACGTCGCGGCCCGCGGCCTGGGCATCCTGTCGGCCCGCTTCGGAGCGTTCTCGCCGCACGCCAACATCGGGTTCCTATTTCGGAGTGGTGCCACGCAGAACAACGCCGTGCTGGCCACCGTGGGGTTCGATCACTTGATGGCCCCCTGGGCGACGATGGCGGTGGACCTGGTCTCGGAGCTGCAGGTCGGCGAGAGCAAGCTCCAGCTCCCGGGCCCCGTGACGTACGATCTTCCGTTCCGCCGTACGATCGACGTCACGAACATTCCCAACGAGCGCGATGACCTGATCAATGGATCGTTCGGCTTCAAGTTCACGACCCACGCCGGGATTACGCTCGTCGGCAACACGCTAGTCCCGCTGAATCGGGGCGGGCTCCGGCCTAACGTGCTGTGGACCGCCGGGCTGGAATACAACTTCTAAGGGCGGATCAGCGAATCGCCGTGATGTGCCAGCCGCTCGAGTCCACCGCCAGGAGTGCCCGGAACGTTACGGGACGCCGCTCGGCACGGCCCGTCGTCGCGTTGTCGTACTCGTAGACCCCGCTCACGATCGCTTCCGCACCGAGCCCCGCGACGTTGAGGCCCGTCACGCTCAGCGTCGCCTTGAGATTGCGCACCGATTGGAAGAACTCCTTCCAGCTCTGGTGCTGCCCCGCTGTCAGGCCCGGGTAGGCGCGACGCACTTCGCTAACGTCACGGGATTCGAGGGCCCGCGCGTAGGTATCGAGCGCCTTCTCGATGTCCGGACGCGGGTCGACCGGTGGGGACGGCGCTGCCGGCTTCGGGAGCGGGGGGGCCTCCGCCGCCCGTGGGGGCGTCGTGTCCCGTGCGGCGCGTGCCCGAGCCGCCCGCTCCGCTTCTCCCCACAACGATCCGGCGGTGGCAAGCTGCACCAACGCTTCCGGCAGGCGACCCTGTGAGCCGAGCGATTCGGCCGCCGCGTAGACGCTGTCTCCTCGCGCCATCTCCACCGCCGTGGCTCCAGCGTCGTGCGCCCGGCGCATCGCTGTGAACGCCCTCGCTCGCATCGAGCGCAGCAGGGTGTCTCCGCGCGACGCCATCCCGCGAGCCATCGAGTCGGCTGGGGCACGGGAGGGCTGCGCGGGCACCCGTTGGCGCGATGGGCGCGATGGTGGAGGCGGGGACTGCCTCGACGTCGTGTCGGTGGCAGCACCTGCGGCGACCGCTGCGACCGTTTCGCGGGACGCCGCAGCCGGCGGAACGAGAGCGGCCGTCGGCCGCTGCGCCCGCCAGGAGGGGGCAATCCACCACAGTACCGCGGCAATCGCCGCCGCTCCCACCGCCCACCAGAGGCGTGCGCTGTTACGGCGCGCGGGAGCGGCGGACCGCGTCTGAGGCCGGGAGAGCACGATCGGGCTCGTGGGGGTGTTGAGCTGGGCGAGCTCCTCACCACGCCGGCGTGTCTTGGCAAGGGTGATCATCTCGCGGCGAACGGGATCGTCATGACGCAGCGATGGGCGGCCGCACACCGCCACGACATCGTCCATCCCGGGCCAGCGCGCCTGTGGATCTTTCTCCAGCATACGCATGACCCCCGCCCCCAGGTTGGCTGGACAGTCGGGCCGCAACTCCGTCACGGCGCGGGGACGCTCATTGAAGTGAGCGTACATCACCGCCATGGTCGAGTCGGCCTGGAACGGCAGCCTCCCGGTCAGCGCCTCATACGCGACGACGCCGAGCGAGTATTGGTCGGAGGCGCCGGTGACGACGTGGGTTTCGCACTGCTCGGGACTCATGTAGGTGGGGGTCCCGACCGCCACGCCGGTCATCGTGAGACCTTCCGCCTGCACGACCTTGGCGATGCCGAAGTCCGTGACCACGGCCCAGCCATCCTCGTCCAACATGATGTTGGCGGACTTGACGTCGCGGTGGATCACGCCGTGCCGGTGGGCGTAGCCCAGCGCGTCACCGACCTGGGCCAGGATGGTCTGGACCATCGCGATGGGAAGCGGGCCGACGTCACGGATGACCACGTCCAGGGGCCGTCCTTGAACGTACTTCATGACGAAGTACAGCACGCGCTCGCTCTGCTTGACGGCGTAGATGGGGATGATGTGCGGGTGACTCAGCGCCGCTGCCGTGCGGGCCTCGCGCTTGAACCGCTCGATCATCCCTTCGCCCATCATCCAGAGTGCTGGCGAGAGGACCTTGATCGCCACCTTGCGGTCGAGCGCGATGTCGTGGGCGAGGAACACGGTCGCCATCCCCCCTCTGCCCAATTCGGCCAAGAGCTCGTACTCCCCCAGTGTCGCGTGACGCAGCGCGTCGAGCTGGGCGTTGTGCTGCGCGTCTGGCGCTGGGGACGCCGTGGCGACCGTGGGGCCGGCGCCGCCCGCCGACGCCGGTACGCTGGTCCCGCAGCGTGGGCAGAAATACGATCCGGGCGCGACCATCGCACCGCAGCGCGGACAGGCCGAGCCGCGTGGCTCCGTCATGCCCTTGCCAGCTCGCTATCCGAAGTCCGCACGTTCACCCTCTCCCGACGCTCGCGCGAGGCCGTATGCAATAACACTCGGGCAGCCTGCGGGCAACATCTGTGGTTGTGGACTCGGTTCCCCGGCTACCGAAACACCGGGGTCAGGGGCGGATCGCCCTTCAAGACCGCCTGCACGTTGGCGACCGCGATCGCCGCCATCTGTCGCCGCGCCTCCCGCGTAGCGCTGCCGATGTGCGGCAGCAGCACGGTACGCGGTGCCGCGCGCAGCCGGGGATGGACCTCCGGCTCCTCCAGGTAGACGTCCAGTCCCGCGCCGCCGAGCCGCCCCTCCTCGAGCGCCTGCGCGAGCGCCTCTTCCCGGATCAGATCGCCACGGGCCGTATTGATCAGGATCGCGCTGGGCTTCATGTGCCGCAGGGTGTCGGGGTTGATGACGCCTTTCGTCACGGGCGTCGATGGCGCGTGCAACGACAGCACGTCGCTCTCGCGCAGCAGCCGCGAGAACTCCACCTGGACGGCGCCGGTGTCGCGCTCGAAATCGGGACGCGGATTGCGCGCCGCGTACAGGATGCGCATTCCGAAGGGCAGCGCCCGACGCCCTACCGCCTGCCCGATGCGGCCCGCCCCGAACAGCCCCAGCGTCCGGCCGTGCAGCTCGATGCCGAGCAGCAGCTCGGGGTGCCACCCCGCCCAGGCCCCGCTCTGCACGAGCGCCGTGCCCTCGACGACGCGACGCGCGCAGGCGAGGATCAACGCCCAGGCGAGGTCGGCAGTCGCGTCGGTCAAGACATCGGGCGTGTTGGTGACCTTGACGCCCCGCATCTCGGCGGCAACCACGTCGACGTTGTCATGCCCGACCGCGCAATTCGCGACGACTTTAAGCTTCGGGAGACGCTTGAACTCGGTGCCGCCCACCCAGCGGGAGAGCAGCGACACGACGGCGACGTAGTCGCCAGAGGGTGTGGGCTCGGTGGCGGGGATCCACCGGACGTCGAGCCCGGCTAACTGGTGGGGTTCGAGCAGGGGCTGGAGTTCGGCGGCGATCAGGACTGAGTGAGGCACTACCTCCTCATCTTGGCCCGGCCGATCGAGTCGTCCACGGCGAGCGCCCGCTCGGGGCTCCATTTGTAGTAGAGCTGGAGGCACGCGCCCGCCTGCATCTGGCGTTGGCGGGTGCAGGTGGCCATCTGGTTGCGGTGCGTGCTCGCGTCGCGGCGCCAGAGCGAATCAGCGGTCGCCGTGGCGCGTGCCTCGGCCCACCCGAACCCCACGAGGCAGCGCGCTACCTCACCAGACGGGTCCTTGGCGCATATCTCGGTTTCCCGTTGGTGCCGCGCCGCGTCGGCGCGCCAGGTCGAGTCGGCGTGGGCCTGGGCGATCGCGTCCTGCTCTTGCTGGTACTGGGTGGCGGCGGCGAGCGCGGCGGACGGCTTCCACTTGTGTTGGATCACGAGGCACTGGGCCGCGCCCTTCGCATCCATCGTGATGCGACTGCATTCACGCACTTCGGCGGCGCGCGTAGCGGCCGTCTTGAAGCAGGCCACCGCGAACACGGCCGGTGTGACGGCGAGCCAGCGCTTGGTCCAGCGCATTGAGCCTCCCGGGTGCGGACGAACGGACACGGACAGGGTGGGATTCGAACCCACGGTACCCTTGCGGGCACACCGGTTTTCGAGACCGGCCGTTTCAACCGCTCACGCACCTGTCCTGGAGACCGGTCGCACGTTGCACGCGGCACGTCACACGAACATCCCCTGCCTCCGGGCAACGTGTGACGTGCGACGTGTGACGTGCAAGCACGGATAGGGTGGGATTCGAACCCACGAAACGGTTACCCGTTTACACGCTCTCCAGGCGTGTGCCTTCAGCCGCTCGGCCA
>DATEGE010000160.1:0-23216 GCA_035280265.1 Gemmatimonadales bacterium
CGTGTCACGCGGGGGGCGCGCCTGCTCGCGAGCGCCGACCGCGTGGCGGCGATGTCGCTCCGCGCCTACGCCGAAGGCGCGATCCCGCTCGCCAACGTGCTCGAGGCGCAGCGCAACGCGCGCGCGGCCCTGGGCGCCTACATCGACGACGTCGCGCTCGCGAGCGACGCCCGTGGCGCCGTTCGCCTCCTCACGACCACGCTGGACCAGCCATGAAACGCCTCGCGCTCGTCCTGGCGGTCGTGGCCTGCCAGGGTCACGCCTCCGAAGAGGCATCCACCACCCAGGCGACCGTCACGGCGCAAACTGCGGTCGCCACCGAGCAGCCGTTCGCTCGAGTCGTCCGGGCGCTCGGCACGGTTACGCCCCGTCCGGGTCGCTTCGCCGAGCTCGCCGCGCCGGGGCCGACGCGGGTGGCGCGCATCTTCGTCGCGCCGGGGCAGCGGGTCGCCGTGGGCGATTCGCTGGTGGAGTTCGAGCGCGCGCCGTTCGACGCCGCCGCGCAGAGTGCCGCCGCCGCGCTCGAGGCGGCCCAGCGGAGCTACACCCGCGCGGTTCGCCTGGTGCAGGCGGGAATCCTCCCGCAGAAGGACTCCGACCAGACCGCGGCCGATCTGGCGCAGGCGCAGGTGGCGGCGGTGAACGCCCGCCGCGCGCAGCAGCTCGCTACGCTACGCGCGCCGCTCGCCGGCGTGGTCACGCGCATGACGGCCATACTGGGCGCCTCGGTGGACGCGAGCCAACCGCTCGTGCAGATCGCCGACCCGGAGGCGCTGGACGTGGTGTTCAACGTCTCGCCGGCCGAGGCCGCCGCGATTCGCCCGGGCGATTCCGCTGCGGTCACGACTGGCGAATCGGCGCCAGCCGCTCCGCTCGGCTCCGGCACCGTGACGGCGATTGCCGCTGCCGTCGATTCCCTCTCCCGGGCCGTCGCCGTGCGAGTCCGGTTGTCCCGGCCGACGCGTCCCCTGCGGATCGGCGAATCGCTGTTCGGAAGGATCGTCACGGCGGTTGAGCGTCGTGCCGTCACCATCCCTCTCGCCGCGCTCGTGCCCGCCGCGGAAGGAGCGTTTCAGGTATTCGTGGTGGACTCCGCGAGCGTCGCCCATGCGCGCCCCGTCACAGTCGGCGAGCGGAGCGAAACGGTAGCGGAGATCGTATCCGGGCTGGCGGCCGGCGAGCGAGTCGTGACGAGCGGGTCTTACGGCGTCGCCGACGGCGCGAGGATCGTGGGAGCCGCCACTCGCTCGCCCGCTCCAGCTCGATGACGCTGTTCGACGTCCTCAGCCGTCAGCGACGGTTCGTCTATCTGTCCGTGGCGCTCATCTCCGGAGCGGGCCTCTGGGCCGCCGCGAGTCTGCCCTCCGCGATCTACCCCGAGCTGAACTTCGCGCGCATTACGATCGTTGCGACCGGCACGTCGCTCGGCGCTCGCCAACAGCTGTTCAGCGTGTCCCGGCCCGTCGAGGAAGCCGTGAGCATCGTCCCGGGCGTCACCCGCGTCCGGTCCCGCACCATCCGCGGCGGCACAGAGATCAACGTGGACTTCTCACCGACCACGGAGATGGTCAACGCGCTCCAGGAGGTCCGCGCCCGGGTGGACCAGATCGTGCCCGAGCTCCCGACCGGCGCCAGCATCCAGGTGGAGCGGATGACGCCGTCGCTATTCCCGATCCTGTCCTACAATGTCGAAGGGAGCGACCCCGCGACGCTGTACGACCTAGCGCGCTACCAGATCAAGCCCATCCTGTCGCGCGTGCCGGGCGTGGGCCGGGTCGACGTGCTCGGGAGCGACGTCCGCGAGATCGAGGTCGTCGCCGATCCGGTGCGCCTGGCGCAGCAGGGCATGACGTTCGACGACCTGGCGGCGGCGATCCGCGCGGCGACGACCGTGACCGCGGTCGGTCGGATGCCGAGCGACTACAAGCAGTATTTGATGGTGAGCGCGACGGAGGCGCATTCGGCCGACGACATCGCGAACATCGTCGTCGCGCACGGGCTCCGCGTGCGCGACCTGGCGGCTGTACGACCCGGCACCGAGGACCGCGTGAGCATCATCGCCGGCAACGGGCGACCCGTGGCGCAGCTCAACATCACGCGCCAGCTCGGCGGGAACACGCTGGCGATCGCTGACAGCGTCGCGGGCGTGGTCCGCGCCCTCGCGACGCTGCTGCCAGCCGGCGTGCGACTCCAGCTCGTCTACGACCAGGCGTCCCTCGTGCGCGCCGCCGTGAAGGCGGTGCGCGACGCGATGCTCATCGGCGCCGGGCTCGCGGTCATCGTCCTCCTCCTCTTCCTCCGCCACGGCCGGATCACCGCGGTCAGCGCGTCGTCCATCCCGCTCACGCTCGTCATCACGATCTTCGTGATGTCCCTGTTCGGGGAGACGTTCAACCTGATGACGCTCGGGGCGATGGCCATCGCGATCGGGCTCGTGATCGATGACGCCGTGGTCATCACGGAGAACATCGTTCGTCACCTCGACCTGAGCCGGGACCGGACGCACGCCATCCGCGACGCGCTCCAGGAGCTGCTCTGGCCGGTCACCACTTCGACGCTCACGACCGTGGTGGTGTTCTTGCCCCTCGGCCTCCTTCAGGGCGTCGTCGGCCAGTTCTTCCATGCGCTCTCGATCACGCTCACGATCGCGGTGCTGGTCTCGCTCGTGCTCGCGTGTTCCATCATCCCGCTGCTGAGTGAGCACTACCTCACGGCGCGCGATGCGGAGCACGCGGCGCCGGCGGGGACGCCGACCGCCCTCGACCGACTAGGTCGCGCCATCGACGCGCTGGCGGTCCGCTACAGCCGTGCCCTCGGGGCGGTGCTCGTCCATCCCCGCCGCGTCATCGCGGTCGCCATTGGCCTCGCCGTCGCCGGTTTCGGGGCGTACCGGGTCGCGGAGACGGGCTTCCTTCCCGAGATGGACGAGGGCGCCTTCGTCCTCGACTACTGGGCGCCGGGCGGCACCGCGCTGACCGAAACCGACCGCCAACTCCGCGTCATCGATGGCCTTCTGGCCCGGATCCCGGAGGTGGCCGGCACCAGTCGGCGCACCGGCGCCGAGCTCGGTCTGTTCGCGACGCTGCAGAATCGTGGCGACTACGTGGTCCGGCTGACGCCGGAGAGCCGGCGCCGCCGGTCGAGCTTCCAAGTCATCGACGAGGTGCGGCAACAGGCCAGTGTCGCGCTGCCGCGGATGCGAATCGAGTTCGTGCAAATCCTCTCCGACGTCGTCAACGACCTCGCCGGCAACGCTCGCCCGGTCGAGATCAAGCTGTTTGGCCCCGACCTCGCCGCCTTGGAAGCATACGGGACGCGGCTCGACTCGGCGCTCGCCGGCGTCGCGGGCCTCGAGGACCTTTTCAGCGGCGTCAGTGAACCGAGCGCGGAGATGATGTTGAACATCGAGGCCGCCGAGGCGAACAAGGTGGGACTGACCCCGGCGGCCGTGAGCCAGGCCGTTAGCGGTGCTCTGCTCGGCGTCGATGCCGGCCAGATCTACCTCGACGACCGGAGCGTCGGGGTTCGCGTGCGCGCCCCCGATTCGGTGCGGTTCGACCCGCTCCGGCTCGGGTCCATACCGGTGCTCGCCCCGGACCACCACGCACCGGTGCCCGTGGCGTCGCTGGCCCATGTCACGCCCGTCGATGCCAGAGCCGAGCTGCTCCGCGAGAACCAGCAACAGATGATCATGATGACCGCCGACCTCGGCGCACGCGGTCTCGGGAGCGTCATGAAGGACGTCAAGAATGTCCTCGCCAAGAACGCACCACCCCCCGGAATCCGCGTCGAGCTGGGCGGCCAGTACGCGAGCCAGCAGACCGCCTTCCGGTCGCTCGTCCTGGTCCTCGGCCTCGCCGCCGCCAGCGTGATCGGCGTGATGCTCATCCAGTTCGCGTCGTTCGTGGAGCCGCTCGTGGTACTGCTCGCCGCGCCCCTGTCGTTCGTCGGCGCGATGGCGCTGCTGTTCGTCACCCGGAGTGCCCTCAACGTCTCGTCGTTCATGGGGCTCATCTTGCTAGTGGGACTGATCGTCAAGAACGGCATCATCCTGCTCGACTTCACGCGGCTGCGGATGCGCGCCGAAGGCGTGCCGCTCGCGGTGGCACTCCGGGAAGCTGGCCAGGTGCGGCTGCGCCCGATTCTCATGACGACGCTGTGTACGCTGTTCGGGCTGCTGCCGCTCGCGCTGGGACTCGGCGCGGGGAGCGAGCTGCAGCGCCCGCTCGCCCTCGCCGTGATCGGCGGGCTGGCGCTGTCGACGCCGATCACGCTGTTCGCCGTGCCCACGCTGCTCGTCGCGATCCGCGGCGCCGACTACAGGCTGCGCCTGGAGGGTGGTGGAGGCTAGTGGAGGTGAGTGAGGTTGGTGGAGGACCGCCCCCCCACCTCCACCAACGTCCACCAACCTCCACCATCCTCCACCGTCCTCCTTTAAGCCGCCACTGGAAACGCCAGCGTGACGCGGGTCCCGGCCCCGGGCTCCGAGGTGATGCTGATCTTCGCGCCGTGGACCTCCGCGATCCAGCGCGCGATCGCGAGGCCCAGCCCCGCGCCTTCCGATTCCCAGCCGGCCGCGGAACCGCGATAGAATCGCTCGAACACATGCGGTAGGTCCGTCGCAGGAATACCCACGCCGTTGTCGCTGACGACCACGGCCGCGCGGCCGTCTTGGGCGGACACGTCGAGCCGCACGCGCCCACCGGCGGGCGTGAACTTGATGGCGTTGTCGAGGACGAGGAGCAGGAGCTGGCGGAGCAGGGCGGGATCACCGACCACCTTCGCCTCCTCGAACGCGGTGACTTCGAGCCGGACCTGCTTCCGCTCTGCGAGCGCCCGCGCCACCTCCACCGCACTCGCCACCGCGTCGTCCAGGTACACGGTGGCCCGTACCACCGGTCGCTCGCCCGCGTCGGCCCGCGCGAGCGTCAGCAGCTCACCGATGATCTCGCCGGTACGGGCCGTTTCGCGCTCGATCGCCTGGAACGTGGCGGCGTCGCGCACCGGCTCGCGCTCTTGCGCGGCAGCGATCTCGGCCCGCGTCCGGAGAATCGTGATGGGCGTCCGGAGCTGGTGCGCCGCATCGGCCATGAAGCGGCGCGTGCGTTCCATCGACTGCTCGATCGGGGCGGTGGACTTGCGGACCAGGACGTAGCCCCCGCCCGCGACCAGGAGCAAGGCGATGACCGCCGCGGCGCCGAAGGCTCGAATGAGCGATGCGTATTCGCTGTCGAGCTCCAGCCGATCGGCCACGACGGCAGCCACGTATTCCTTGCCGCTGGGTCCGGTAAAGCGCTCCGCATGGAGACGAACCACGTGATCGTCGGGCGTCTCGAAATCCCGGTCCGCCCGCCCGGAGCGCCCTGCTTCCCGCGCCGCATCCTGCACCCACTCCGGCGCCTGCGGCGGCTTGACTGGCTGTCCCCCGGCGTCGAACAGGAAGAGGGAGCGATCGGGGACGTAGAGCTCATCGACCGCGTCCGCGACGACGCCGCGCGCGGAGGCTTGCTCCGTCTCGCGCACACGGGCAGCGCGCTCCAGGGCCGTGGTGGCCGCTCGCAGCGAGCCGTCCAGGTTCAGCGACATGCGGTGCCGCACGGCGAGATACAGCCCGACGCCGAGGCCCGCGAGAATGGACATGAAGATGCCCGCATACCACAGCGTGAGCTGCAGGCGCAGGCGGGCGAGCGGCGGCGTCGGGGCGCGCGTCACGGGCCGAATCGATACCCCGCGCCGCGTTGGGTGGTGATCAGCTTGGGCTCGAAGCCGTCGTCGATCTTGCGGCGCAACCGGCGCACCAGTACCTCGAGTAGGTTGGCGAACGGATCGTGATTGTCATCCCACACGTGCGCCGTGATGGTGGCACGATCGAGCACCTGTCCTGGTCGGCTGACGAAGAGCTCGAGCAGCGTGAATTCCTTGGCCGTGAGGTTGAGCGGTCGGCCGGCGCGCCGCACCTGACGAGCGGCGAGATCGACCTCGAGGTCCGCTACTCGGACAACGTCCGGCACCAACGCCGGCCGCCGCCGGGTGAGGGCCTTGAGCCGCGCCAAGAGCTCACGAAACGCAAACGGTTTGGTGAGGTAATCGTCGGCGCCGACTTCGAGCCCACGTACCCGATCGTCAACCGCGTCCAGCGCCGTCAGCATCAAGACCGGGGTGGTCACGCCGCTCCTGCGCAACGCCGCGCACAGGTCGAACCCGCTGCCGCCGGGCAGCCGCACGTCGAGGATGATCGCGTCGTAGCTGCTGGCGACAGCGCGGTCGCGGCCCTCGGTCCAACTCGCCGCCAGGGTCGCGTCGATGCGCTCGCCGCGGAGGCCGTCGCGCACCAGGCCCGCCAGCTCGGGATCGTCCTCCACGATCAACACGCGCATAGAATAGGGAGCAGGGAGCGCGGAGCGGGGAGTGGGCTAGGTCCTGCTCCCCGCTCCCTGCTCCCTGCTTCTTATTATGATTGAAAGCACGTCACATTTCTACTCGAGGTCACCATGGCAGGTTTGAACGTCCCTCTCTACGACCCGCGGCTGGTGCAACCCATGCGTGAGGAGCTGACGCGCATCGGGTTCGATGAGCTGCGGACGCCCGCGGACGTGGACGCGGCGCTGCGCGGCACCCGGGACTCCACGCTCGTCGTCGTGAATTCCGTGTGCGGCTGTGCGGCTCGAAACGCGCGCCCCGCCGCCGCCCTCGCCATCCGGCACCCACGGCGGCCGACTCGACTGCTCACCGTGTTCGCCGGGCAAGACGCCGAGGCGACCGAGCGCGCGCGCAGCTACTTCACCGGGTACCCGCCGTCGTCTCCCCAGATGGCGCTGTTCAAGGACGGGAAGCTCGTCTTGATGCTCGAGCGGAAGAACATCGAGGGCCGGGCCGCGCAGGACATAGCGGCCGACCTGACTGCGGCGTTCGACCGGTACTGCAGGTGATGCAGGATGGTGGAGGTTGTGGAAGTTGGTGGAGGATGGTGGAGGATAGTGCAGCCACGGTCGACCTCCACCATCCTCCACAACCTCCACCATCCTCCTACAGTACCCTCTCCCTTCTAACACGCACATCCACCACGTTCTCCACCCACGACCACAGCGAGTCCTGGCGGGCCATCGGTACGCGTTCGAGGACGTGGCGCCGCCAGCCTCGCATGACGTCCGCGTCCTGGGTCCAGAGCCGCACGCGCTTGCGCGGCACCTTGCGCTCCCACAGCTGCGCGATCGGCGGGGAGGCATACAGCAAGCGCACCGTCACGTTGCGGGACAGGTACTCCAGGGGGCTCAAGTCGATGCGCTTGTACCTCTCGTCGGTGGACATGCGCCCGGCGCCCGGGTAGTCGGGCTCGCCATCCGAGAACAGCACGACGTTGAGCGGCGCCAGGACCAGGTTGTTGCGCCGCACGTGCAGGGCGGCGCGGTTGAAGAACGCATTGAAGTCGGTGATGGGATCTTCTTGCGGGAACCAGCCGCGGAGGGCCGCGGCGATCTGGTCGGGCGATAGACCCGAGAGATCCTGGATTGGGTGGAACACTTTCGCCTGTCCCGGCCGCTCGCCGCCCAGCTCACCGACGAAGATCGCCGTATTGCGCTGCAGCCCGTCCATCCCGTTCAGATGGCAATAGATGTAGATCGCCGCGAACTCGATCGCCCCACTGAAGGCGGGGTTGTGGCGGAACGAGCCGCTGATGTCCAGACCGACGATGAGCGTCGAGCGCGGCGGCGCACTGCGCTCCGACGGCGAGCAGGCCGCGACGCTGAGCGCCAGGACCAGCCCCGCGATGCGGCCCTTCATACGGCGCTCCCCTCTGCCGTCTTGTGGTGGAACAACGGCGTGCTGGCGAGCACCTGATCAAGCGACTTGAACGGCAGCGTGAAGTGCGGCTTGCCGAGGATCACGATCACGCCAAAGTTGAAGCCGGCGGCGAGGAGCTGCAGCACGGGGAGGGTGAGCAGCTCGACGAGATTCTGGGCCTCCTTCTTGAACCACTCGTGTTCGGCCTTGAGCGCCTGGATCGGTCCACGCCAGAACTCCTGGTCCGCCGCCGGGCCCGTGGCGCGTGCTCCCTCCATGCCTTCCATCGCCTTGCGCCCGAGGATGGCGAGCAGCGCGGGCGTTCCGAACCGGCCGAACAAGAACCAGGTCATGCCGCGCACGCCCGTCCACCCCAGGAACGCCAACCCGAGCGTCCCGACCACTCCCAGCTCGATGCCCTGCTGCGCGAGCCACGGCGTGATGGCATCGATCAGCTCGCGGTACAAGAACAGCACCTCGAACAACGCGACCGTGATTTCCACCAACACCATTGCGACGATTTGCCCGACGGCGCGGGTCTTGATCGCGTCGTTCAGCACCTGGATGCACGCGAAGCTGCCCCCGATGATGATGAAGAGGAAGAACCACAGAATCACCACGAGGATCAGCGGGTTCACCGTGTACCCGGTCAGGTCCGCCAGCAGCTCGGCCATCGTTGGCCGCAGCGTGAACGTGAAGATGGTGGCCTCGATCGCCGACCAGAACAGCAACAAGGTGAACGCGATCCACGGCACGCCCGGCTGGCGCGACGTCGAATCGAGCAGCGCGAATGGCGACGTGACAAGGTTCTTCAAGGTGCGCCACAGGAGCCCGACGGCGAGCTTGAGCAAGCCGTAGATCCACGCCACGAATACCAGGAGGAACCGCACCAGCCCGAACCAATAGAACCAGGCCATGCGCGCCACGTCCCACCACGACATCAGTAACGCCGCCAGGAAGCGACCGCGACCGGATCGGAACGGGATCGTGTAGAGCGATACCATGGTGCCCCACACGCCCGCCACCAGGACCACCGCTGGAAAGAAGAGCAACACGGCCTTGCCCACGGCCGACCAGAACGAATCACCGAACACGGCGACCTGGAACACCTGCCTCTGCCAGTCGACGATCCAGGAGAGGCCGGCCCAGATCCAGCCCCAAACGGTCTGGAGAATCCAGCTCCACTGCTCGGTCTGAACAGTGCCTAGCGGGTTTTGCATGTCAGTAGTCCCTTCCCGGGAATGAGACGGGGAACGGCGGCCGCCGGCTACCTGCGGCAGGCGCGCATTAATAAAGCGGCGCCCGGCCCTGTCAAGCTTTGCGCGTGATCCACATCACAATCGCCCATTGCAGGCGAGCTTGGACGTTGCTCCCGCCGCGACAAAAAAAGACGCACCCGCTTCGGGAACGCTTCCCCAGACTCGCTCCCCGCGTCCGGGAGGTTGTATACTGGTCCCATGCCTGACGACGCTCCCAAGCACTTGCTCGTGGTGGGCGACCGTGTGCTCATCGCCCCGGAGGAGGGAGAGGAGCGAACCAACGTCGGGCTGTACCTCCCGCCGACAGCGGTGGAAGCGCGCCAGGTGCAGGGCGGGCGCGTCGTGGCTCGGGGGCCCGGCACGCCGACGACCGAGCCGGCGAGCATGGACGACGAGCCCTGGAAGATCCGCGGACCCGAAGTGAAGTACCTGCCGATGCAGGCGCGGGTGGGCGACTACGCGCTGTTTTTCCGCAAGGCGGCGGTCGAAATCACGTTCGAAGGCGTGAAATACCTGGTCGTCCCACAGGCGGCGATCCTCGTGCTGGTGCGGGAGGGAGCTGCCGGGGGACAGGAGTGAACGCATGACCACTATCGGGTGGGCGCGCAGCCGTGGTAACCGCGCCGAACAGGAAGGTCTGCGCCGGGGCGCGTGGTACCGCATCGTGGAAGAGCCTGGAAAGCCCTGGGTCGTGCTGGACGTGCATCATGTAGAGGTGCGCGTCCCGAAAGAGACCCTGGAGATCCGCAAGGATCGCCCGAAGGCGTGGAGCGTCGTGCACGAGCCGCACCTCGTCTGCCCCGGCTGTCACAAACGACAGCACGTGGCGGGCCAGCCGAAGGAGGTTCAGTGCCACGAGTGCGGCAACACCTTCGGCGTGGACTGGCAGGATCGAGCGTAATTAGGGTTCGCGCGGCGGCTTTCGGGCCCGGGCGGTTGACGCCGGGCCCGTTTGTTTCGCCCTATGTCGCCATTTCCCGGAGGGCTGGCGCGGGCGCGCACCCTCCTGGCTGAGCGGTTCGGGCACGCCGCGTTCCGAGTCTCGCAGCTCAAGGTGCTCGGCCCACTGCTCGCGGGCCGCAGCGTGCTCGCGGTGCTGCCGACCGGCGCCGGCAAGTCGCTGTGCTACCAGCTGCCCGCGCTGATGAGCCCCGGTCTGACCCTCGTCATCTCACCCCTCATCTCGCTGATGCAGGATCAGGTCGCGGCATTACGGCGCCGGGGCATCGCCGCGGCGTACCTCAATAGCCTGCTCGGTCGGGACGAGCGTCGCGCGGTTCTCAGCGCTACGCTCGCGGGGAGTCTCACATTGTTGTATGTCGCGCCCGAGCGACTTGGGGCCTTGGTGGGTCAGCTGACGCGCGGCGGACGTGCAGTCTCGCTCCTCGCCGTCGATGAAGCGCACTGCATCGTCGAATGGGGCAACGAATTTCGTCCAGTGTACCGGCGGCTCGACCGCTATCGCTACCTGCTCCGGGATCCCGTCACCATCGCGTTGACCGGAAGCGCGACGCCGGCCGCACGCGCCGAGATTCTCCGCGTTCTCCGGATCCCGGGAGCAGAAGTGGTCGTCACGTCGTTCGATCGACCGAATCTCGCGTTTTGCGTCGAGCGTGTGGCGGACGACCGCGCACGATTCGCGCGGATCCGCGAGTTGATTCGCGGTGTCGCCGGCGCCGTGGTGGTGTACACGCCGACGCGCCGTTTGACCGAGCTGGTGACGCGCGCCCTGTTGCGGATGGGGATCCGAGCGGCGCCGTATCATGCCGGCCTCGGCGCGGCGACCCGTCGCGCCGTGCTGCGCGCCTTTCTGGCCGATCGCGCGCCGGTGATCGTGGCGACGAGCGCCTTCGGGATGGGGATCGACAAGGCGGACGTTCGGCGGGTCTTGCACTGGGGGCCGTCGCGCACCCTCGAGGCGTATTACCAGGAGGCGGGACGCGCCGGACGCGACGGGCGCCCCGCCGAGTGCGTCGTCGTGTGGCGCCCGGCCGACTTCGAGTGGGGTGACACGGCCACAGCGATGCGGCGTTACGTGGAGACCCGGGCCTGTCGCCGTGGCGCGCTCCTCGCGTACTTCGGGGAACGTCGAGCCCGGTGCTCCGGGTGCGACGTCTGCGGGCTCGCCGGCGATCGCCCCTCAACGTAGGCAGGGGTGCGCCTACCCATCCGAGTGGTTGCGGGACACAGGCGCTCGAATATCGTTTTTCCTCTGTTCTCCAGGACGCTTCCTATGCCCGGCCGCAATTTCCTGTTCGTCCCCGGCCCGACCAACGTGCCAGAGCGGATCCTGCGCGCCATGGACCGGGCGATGGAGGACCACCGCTCATCCGCTTTCCCCGAGCTCACGACCGGCTTGTTCCGTGACCTGCAGAAGGTGTTCAAGACCACGACCGGCCAGGCGTTCATTTTTCCGGCCACAGGCACCGGCGGCTGGGAGGCGGCGCTCGTCAATACACGGTCGCCGGGCGATCGGGTGCTGGCGGCGCGGTACGGCCAGTTCAGTCACCTCTGGATCGACCTGGCCCAGCGTCACGGGCTGCGCGTGGACATCATCGACGTGGAGTGGGGCGAAGGCGCGCCTGCCGACCGCATCGGGGAGATCCTGTCGCAGGACGAGTCGCACGAAGTCAAAGGCGTGCTGATCGTCCACAACGAAACCGCCACGGGAGTGACGAGCGACGTCGGCGCGGTCCGAGCTGCCATGGACGCGGCGCGGCATCCGGCGCTCTTGTACGTCGACGGGGTCAGCTCCATCGGATCGATCGACTTTCGCATGGATGAATGGAAGGTCGACCTCGCGATCACCGGATCGCAGAAGGGGCTCATGCTCCCCGCCGGCCTCGGGATCGTGTGCGCCAGCTCCAACGCCCTGGCTGCCCGCGAGCACGCCAAGTGCCCGCGTGCGTTCTTCGACTTCGACGACATGATCAAGGCCAACGCGACGGGATACTTCCCGTATACGCCATCGATCCCATTGCTCTACGGGCTCCGCGAGTCGCTGGCGATGATCTTCGAACAGGGTCTCGACGCCATCTTCGCCCGCCACCATCGGCTCGCCGAGGGCGCGCGCGCCGCGGTGCGCGCGTGGGGGCTGAAGCTGTGCGCGCGGGCGCCCCGGTGGCATTCCGACACCGTGAGCGCGATCATAGTCCCCGACGGCATCAACGCGGCCGACGTCATCGATGTCGCCTTCCGGCGCTACAACCTGGCGCTCGGCGCTGGGCTCGCTCGCATGGCCGGCAAGCTGTTCCGCATCGGCCACCTCGGCGACTTGAACGAGCTGATGCTGTTGGGCGCGATCGCCGGCGCGGAGATGGCGATGCGCGACGTCGGCATTCCCGTGACGCTGGGAAGCGGTATGGCGGCCGCCGCCGAGTATTATCGCAATACCGCCGCGCCGCTCCCGATGCGGACGTCCGCGACTCCCACGCCCAGTCTCCCGGCTGGTGCCAAGTCCGCGCCTCGTTCCGCCGTGCGGGCATGAGCCTCACTCGGCACGAGCCGGCTCGTCCTCGGTTGCAGCGCAGCGAGCTCGCGGTCCCCGGCTCGCAGCCGGCGCTGTTCCCCAAGGCACTCGCGGGCGAGGCGGACTGCGTCTTTCTCGACCTCGAGGACGCCGTCGCTCCGGCCGACAAGGAGCAGGCCCGCAAGAATGTCGTCGCTGGACTGCTCGAGCACGACTGGAGTGGTCGCGGCAGGACGATCGCGGTCCGTGTCAATGGGATCGATACGCACTACATGTATCGCGACGTCATCGACGTCGTAGACCAAGCGGGGCACAAGCTGGATGTCCTGTTGGTGCCCAAGGTCGGCGTGCCGGCGGATGTGTACCTCGTGGATGCCCTGCTCACGCAGATCGAGGTCGCCCGGCGCATCCCGCATCGCATCGGAATCGAGGTGTTGATCGAAACGGCGCTCGGGATGGCGAACGTCGAGGCTATCGCTCAAGCGAGCCCGCGGCTCGAGGCAATGCACTTTGGCGTCGCCGACCTAGCCGCGAGCCTGCGCGCGCGAACCGTGAGCATCGGCGGGCTGAACCCAGACTACCCGGGCGACCAGTGGCACGCCGCGCTGGCGCGCATGGTGACGGCGTGTCGCGCATACGGTCTCCGCGCCATCGACGGTCCGTACGGCGACTTCCAGGACAGGGAGGGCTTCCTCGCGGCGGCCCGGCGCGCCGCGGCCCTGGGCTACGAGGGAAAGTGGGCCATCCATCCGTCCCAGATCGCGCTCGCCAACGAGGTCTTCACGCCCCCTCTGGCGGAGGTCGACCACGCCCAGCGCGTCTTGCTCGCTCTCGACGAGGCCGCCCGCGCCGGCCGTGGCGCCGCCCAGCTCGACGGGCGCATGATCGACGCCGCCTCCGCGCGCATGGCCCAGAACGTCGTGCAGATCGCCAACGCGATCGCCAACCGCGGTCCCCATCCTCGCACCAACTCTCCCCCGGTGCCGGCAACGCGAGCCTGACCATGGACATCCACGAGTATCAGGCGAAGGAGCTGCTGTCGAGCTTCGGCGTGCCCGTGCCGAAAGGCGGCGTGGCATACAGCGCCGACCAGGCCGTCTATCGGGCGAGCGAGATCGGCGGCACCCGTTGGGTCGTGAAAGCGCAGATCCATTCCGGAGCCCGCGGTAAGGCTGGGGGCATCCGGGTGTGCACGAGCGACAGCGATGTTCGCCAGGCGGCCAAGGAGCTGCTCGGCAGGACGCTCGTCACGAGCCAGACCGGGCCCGAAGGCCTCCCGGTCCACCGTCTCCTGGTGGAGCAGGCGTTGCCCATCGCTCGGGAGTTGTACGTCGGCCTCGTGCTCGACCGCCGGCGCGAGCGCGTGGTCGTGGTAGCACACCCGCATGGTGGCATGGAGATCGAGGAGATCGCGCACCGCGAGCCGGCGGCGATTCTGCGGGAAGAGGTCGAGCCGGCGGTAGGCATGCAGACGTTCCAGGCGCGCGAGCTCGCCTTCGGGCTGGGGCTCCAGCCGGCTCAGGTGAGCCAAGCGGTCACCGCGATCCTCGGCGCCTACCGCGCCTTTCGCGAGCTCGATGCCACCATGGTGGAAATCAATCCGCTCGTCGACACCACGGAGGGGCAGGTGCTGGCGCTCGACGTGAAGATGAGCTTCGACGACAACGCGATGTTTCGGCGCCCCAACGTCGCCGAGCTGCGGGACTACGCGCAGGAGGACCCGCGCGAGGCGGAGGCGGCCGAGCGCGGGCTCAGCTACGTGGCGCTTGACGGAGACATCGGCTGCATCATCAACGGCGCGGGGCTCGCGATGGCCACGATGGACATGATCCAGCACGCCGGCGGCGAGCCCGCCAACTTCTTGGACATCGGGGGCGGGGCGAGCCCCGACCGCGTGGCCGCCGCCTTCCGCCTGGTCCTGTCTGACCGCAAGGTCCGCGCGATCCTCGTGAACGTTTTCGCCGGGATCAACCGCTGCGACTGGGTGGCGGAGGGCGTGGTCCAGGCGGTCCGCAAGGTTGCGGTGCCGGTCCCGCTGGTGGTGCGGCTTGCCGGTACCCACGTAGAGGAAGGACGCCGCATTCTCAAAGACAGTGGACTGCCGATTCTCACCGCGGACACGCTTTCGGAAGCGGCGAACAAGGTCGTGGCCGCCCTATGAGCATTCTGCTCGACGAGAAGACGCGCGTCATCGTGCAGGGCTTCACCGGCGACAAGGGCTCTTTCCACGCCCGGGAGATGATCGCCTATGGCACGAACGTCGTTGGCGGCGTCACGCCCGGGAAGGGCGGCACCAAGCATTTAGGCCGGCCCGTGTTCAACACGGTGAAGGAAGCCGTGGCCGACACCGGCGCTACGGCGAGCCTCCTCCTCGTCCCCGCGCCGTTCTGCGCCGACGCGATCATGGAGGCCGCGGATGCGGGAGTTCGCCTGGTCGTCACGATCACCGACGGAGTTCCCGCCCAGGACATGATCCGGGTGAAGCGCTACCTGTGGCGCTATGCGAAGGAGCGGCGCACCACGCTGATCGGTCCCAATTGCGCCGGGGTCATCAGCGCGGGTCGCGCGATGATGGGGATCATGCCGGGACACATCTACACGCGGGGACCCGTCGGCGTCGTCACGCGTTCCGGCACGCTCGGCTACGAAGCTGCGGCGCAGATGCAGGCGCTCGGCATCGGCATCAGCACCAGCGTCGGAATCGGCGGCGATCCGATCAACGGCAGCTCGTTCGTCGACATCCTAGCGCTGTTCGAGCAGGACTCCGAGACCCGGGCTGTCATGATGATCGGGGAGATCGGCGGCCCGCAGGAAGCCGACGCGGCCCTGTTCGTGCGAGACCACATGACCAAGCCGGTGATCGGCTACGTAGCGGGGCTCACCGCGCCCAAAGGCCGTCGTATGGGGCACGCCGGCGCGATCATCTCCGCGTTCGGGGATACCGCCGCCGAAAAGGCCGAGCTCATGCGGTCGGCGGGACTGATCGTGGCACCCAGCCCCGCCGAGCTCGGAACGACGGTCGCGCAGGCCCTCTCCCACCAGCCGTCGCGGCCCGTCATGGTCACGCGGTGAGCGGGGGAGGGGGAGCGCACTCAGGCCGCCCGGCCGTCGTCGTTACGCGCCGGCTCCCGGCGGCGGTGGAAGAGCAACTGGCGAAACAGTTCGACGCGCGACTGAACAGCGACGACCACGCCTTCAGTGCCGCCGAGCTGCAAGACGCGCTCCGCACGGCCGACGCGCTTCTGCCTACCGTCACCGATCGCCTGACGGCAGCGGTGCTCGCCGCCGAGCCGTTGCGGGCCCGGGTGATCGCCAACTATGGCGTGGGGTTCAACCACATCGACACCGCCGCGGCGCAAGCCCGGGGCCTGGTGGTGACGAACACCCCCGACGTGCTCACCGACGACACGGCCGACGAT
The DNA here is from genome assembly GCA_035280265.1 of Gemmatimonadales bacterium. Classification (GTDB taxonomy): domain Bacteria; phylum Gemmatimonadota; class Gemmatimonadetes; order Gemmatimonadales; family GWC2-71-9; genus AG41. The sequence continues at coordinate 15,930 of DATEGE010000160.1, forward strand.
GCGATCCTGCTCCTGCTGATGGTGGCGCGCCGCGGCGGGGAAGGGGAGCGCCATGTGCGCTCCGGCTCCTGGACGGGATGGCGCCCGACGCAGATGCTCGGCACGCGCGTGACCGGGAAGACGCTCGGCCTCATCGGACTTGGGCGGATCGGCCGCGCGGTTGCACATCGGGCACACCACGGGTTCGGGATGCGCGTCATCTTTCACGACCCTGTCCCGCCACCGCCGAGCGTGATGGCGGAGTTGGGCGCGGAGCCGCGCGGCAGCGTGGACGACGTATTGCGCGAAGCGGACTTCGTGTCGTTGCACTCGCCGACAACGCCCGAGACGCGCCACCTGATCGACGCACGCCGGCTGGGGCTGATGAAGCGGAGCGCCTTTCTCATCAATAACGCCCGTGGCGACATCGTCGACGAGGCGGCCCTCGTGGCGGCGCTCAAGCAGGGAGCGCTCGCCGGCGCGGGCCTCGACGTATTCGAGCGCGAGCCCACGGTCACCGCCGACCTGCTGACGATGGAAAACGTGGTGCTGCTCCCGCACCTGGGCAGCGCGACGCAGGAGACGCGGGTGGCGATGGGCCTGCGCGCGCTCGAGAATCTCACCGCCTTCTTCGCCGGCGCGCCGCCGCGCGATCGGGTGGCGTGAGCGACCAGGCGGTCGATCTCGCCGACGGCGCCGAATACCTGCGGCGCACGGCAGGCCTGCTGCACGACTGCTTCCTCGATGTGATCCGCGCGCATCACCCGGCGCTCGAGCCGCTGCTGAGGGGCGAGCCAGCCGACCTCGCCGGCTCGCCGGAGCTGGTAGCCCGCGCCATTCAGGCCCACGGCATGTGGTTCCAGCTGCTGTCGATCGCCGAGCAGAATGCGGCGATGCGACAGCGCCGACAGGCTGAAGTGGATCGTGGCCACGACGAGCTGCGCGGCACATTCGCGCACGTCGTCACGACTGCCGCGCGCGGCGTTCCGGTGCAGGAAGTGCGCACCCTCGTCGAGCGGTTGTGCGTGCGGCCGGTCATCACGGCGCATCCGACGGAGGCGAAGCGCGTCACGGTGCTCGAGAAGCATCGCCGCATCTATCGCCGCCTGGTGGACCTCGAGTCGCCGCGCTGGACGCCCCGCGAGCGCGCCGCCCTGGTGGAGAACCTGCGCTCCGACGTCGAGCTGCTATGGCTCACCGGCGAGCTGCGGCTCGAGAAGCCCACGGTCGAGCAGGAGCTCGCGTGGGGATTGTACTTCGTCAACGAGAACCTGTTCGACGTCGTCCCGGAGCTGGTCGACAAGCTGGAGCGTGCGCTGCGACACGCCTATCCGTCGGAAGCGTTCGACGTGCCGCCCTTCTTCCAGTGTGGTTCGTGGATCGGCGGAGACCGGGACGGCAATCCGTTCGTCACGACCGAGGTCACGCGGCGCACGCTGCTCCAGACCCGCGTCGCGAGCCTGCGACGTTACCGCCAGCGGCTCGCTGACCTGGTACGGGCGTTGAGTGTCACGGAGCGATCCGTGTCGGTCACGGCGGATTTCCGGGAGGCGCTCGCGCGCCAGCTCGCCGCGTCCGGAGACGCCGAGCGAATCCGCCAGCGCAACCCCGGTGAAGTGTACCGTCAGTACGCCAGCTGCATGCTGCGACGGCTCGACCGCACGCTGACGAGCGCCGAACGCGGCGAGCTCCCGGGCGACCCGGCGGGATACGCAGCGGCCGAGGACCTGATCGGGGAGCTGCGGACGCTCGAGACGGCGCTCAGCGCAGCAGGATGCGGCCGCGCGGGAGACCTGCTGGTCCGGCCGTTGCGGCGGGAAGTGGAGGCGTTCCGCTTCAGCACCGTGCGGCTCGACGTGCGCGACAATTCCCCCCGCGTGAACGCGGCCCTCAGGGCCCTCTGGAGTTCCGGCGATCCCGCGGAGCCACCGCCGCCCGGCTCAGCCGCCTGGCGCAGCTGGCTGCTGCGAGAGCTCGCGCAGCCGCTGCGCGCCGCCAGACCGGAACCGCCCGCCGAGGCGCGCGAGCTCGTCGAGCTGTTTCGACTGATCCGCGAGATGCGCGACCAGCTCGATCGCGAAGCCATCGGCAGCTTCATCCTCAGCATGACCCACCACGCGGGAGACGTGCTGGGAGTGTACTTGCTCGCCAAGGAGGCGGGGTTGTTCGCCGACGCCGCGGGGACGGAAAGCTGCACGCTGCCGATCGTGCCGCTGTTCGAATCCATCGACGACCTGCGACGGGCGCCGGAGATCGTGGGGGCACTGGTGCAGACACCGTTGGTGCGCCGCAGCGTGCGCGCCCAGGGCGGCGTGTTCGAGGTCATGATCGGCTACTCCGACTCCAACAAGGATGGCGGCTTTCTCTCCTCCAACTGGGAGCTCGCTAAGGCCCAGCTGCGCCTCACCCGGCTTGGCCGGGAGTGCGGCGTCCCCATAGCGTTTTTCCACGGCCGCGGCGGCTCCGTCAGCCGGGGCGGCGCGCCCACCGGGCGGGCGATCGCCGCTCAGCCCGCCGGCTCGATCCAGGGCCGGCTGCGCCTCACCGAGCAGGGCGAGGTGGTCTCCTTCAAGTATGCCAATCGCGGCACGGCCGCCTACCAAGCCGAGCTGCTCGCCGCCAGCGTGCTCGAGCATTCCCTCAAGTCCGAGCGCGAGCAGGCGCTCGTTCCCACCAGTGAATTCGACGAGGCCATGGAGGCGCTGTCGGGCGCGGCCCACGCCGCCTATCGACGGCTCGTGGAGCACCGCCATCTGGTGGAGTACTTCCAGGCCGCGAGCCCCGTCGAGGAGATCGCGCTCCTCAACATCGGCTCGCGCCCGGCTCGTCGCGCTGGCCTACACACCCTCGCCGACCTGCGCGCGATTCCCTGGGTATTCGCCTGGACGCAAAATCGCCACCTCATCCCCGGGTGGTACGGCGTGGGCGCGGGGCTGGCCACGTTCCTCGAAGTCCGGGGGGGGCGGGGGGAGGGGCTCCTCAAGCGGATGTTCGTCGACTTGCGACTGTTTCGTCTGATCGTCGACGAAGTGGAAAAGACCCTGGCATACGTCGACCTCGACGTCGCCCGTGAGTACGCCGACCTCGTCCCGGATCCCTGGGTCCGCCAGGAGATCTTCTCTCTGGTCGCCGATGAATACCATCGAACGAGGAACGTGCTGCGTCACATCACCGGCTGCAGCGAGCCCGCCGGTCGCTTTCCCCAATTCCGCCAGCGGCTGGCCAGACGCCTGCCGACGCTGAACCAAGTCAACCGTCAGCAAATCGCGTTGTTACGGGGGTTTCGCTCCGCCGCGACGGGGAAGGCGAGGGAGGACCAGCTGGCCGCGCTGTTGCTCTCCATCAATTGTATCGCCGCGGGGTTCGGGACGACGGGGTAGGGGCCTGTCGCAAAAACGCCCTATCGTGCCGGAAAAACGCCCTAGTCTTGAGTGACGCGGGTCACGATACTTTCGCCCGATACCAGCGAGTGGTCGTTGCTCGGAACGACGCTGTTAGTGCGGCGAGTAGGCGCCCTTGAGGACTAGCCCCAGCAGTGCAGCATCGCACCGCGGCACCAGTCGCTCACCATGATCCGGGTAGCGATCGTGGCGGACACCCGCCTGTACCGCGAAGGCCTCGCCCAAGTGCTAGGGCGGAATGCGTGCGTGTCGGTGGTTGCCACCGCGGCACGCCGCGACGAGGCGCTCGCCTCCCTACCTGCCGTGCAACCCGATGTGATTCTTGTCGATACAGCCATGCCCGACAGTTGCGGGGCGGTGCGGTCAATCTTGGAGCGCGTTCCCCAGGCGCGGGTGATCGCCCTCGGCGTCTTCGAGGATGACGACGGCGTCTTGGGCTGCGCCGAGGCTGGGGTGTCCGGGTATGTCCCACGGGAGGCATCGATCGACGACCTCATAGCGGTGATCGAGAGTGTGGCGCGCGGCGAAGCGATCTGCTCGCCGCGCATGGCCGCGAGCCTGCTGCGTCGGGTGGCGGCGCTGGCGGCGGGGAACGGCAGTGGTTTACTGCGCGCGCACCTCACGAGCCGGGAGCGCGAGATCGTCCGCCTTATCGATGACGGGCTATCCAACAAGGAGATTGCTCGCAGTCTCGGGATCGAGGTCGCGACGGTGAAGAATCACGTGCACAACATTCTCGAGAAGCTCCAGGTGCACCGGAGAGGGGAGGCGGCCGCGCGGTGGCGGGGCGCGTGGGCCGGGCGTGGGGGAGGGCGGGTGTCGGGCCAAGTCCCGTAACGAGCGATCGCACGATCGAAGGAGCGAGCTGTGGCGAGAGCGAAGCGACGCACAGTCCTACGCAAACCCATCCAACCTGGGTTCGGCTGGGTCCCCGACTTACCCGACCAGCGTGATATCCTGTACAGCGCGGTTCAGGCCGTGCCGGCGCGGTTACCGCCCAGCGTCGACTTACGTCCCGGGTGCTCGGCGGTCGAGGACCAGGGATCGCTGGGGAGTTGTACCGGTAACGCGATCGCTGGCGCCGTGGAGTTCCTCGAGCGCAAGGACGGAGTGCCCTTCGTCAACGTCAGCCGGCTTTTCATCTATTACAACGAGCGCGTGACCGAGCACACGACGAAGTCCGACGCGGGCGCGATGATCCGCGACGGGATCAAGACGGTCGTCAAGCAGGGCGTCTGTTCCGAGCGAAAGTGGCCGTACGTGATCGCGAAGTTTGCGATCAAGCCTCCAGCTGCGTGCTACCAGGAAGCGCTACAGCATCAGGTGACGTCGTACCAACGGATTCTCACGGTGGACGAGATGCGGGCCTGCCTCGCGCAAGGTTTTCCGTTCGTGTTTGGCTTCACCGTCTACGAGAGCTTCGAGTCGCAGCAAGTGGCGCAGACGGGGGTGGTCCCGTTGCCCCAGCCTGGCGAGCGGGTCGTAGGTGGGCATGCCGTGCTCGCCGTGGGCTACACCGATGCGGACCGACGCTTCGTCGTCCGCAATTCCTGGGGCGCTCGCTGGGGGATGCGGGGCTACTTCACGATGCCGTACGACTATCTCGCCAACCGCAATCTCGCGGACGACATGTGGACGATCCGGCGAGGGGAGCGGATGTAGGGGCTCGGCGCCGCCCGACGGACGCAAGGATCTAGGTCCGGTTCCCAATTCCCATGAGCCGTTCGGCCCGGACGATTGTGATCATCCGCCTGGGTCGGAATTGAGTCACGTAGTCCATTTCCGGCAGTCGCCCTCTTCGTCATACTTTCTCCGCACGATCGACAGGGTGCTTCGTTGCGGCGGACCCGAATCGTGGTATCGGGCATTTCGCGGATGTTGAGCGACATCATCACGGACATCGTGACCAGTCAAGCCGACATGGAGATGGTCGGCACCGTGACTGATCCAGGGGCGCTCGCGGCCACGGTTGCCGAGGCCGACGCCGATGTCGTGGTGCTTGGTCTCCCAGACGCGGAGCTCCCGACCGAGTACGCGGCGCTGCTCGGAGCCCGCCCGCAGACGCGACTGCTGGGCGTGTCGGCAGACGGACGCCGGGCGTTCTTGTACGAGCTGCGGCCGTATCGCAGCACGCTCGATGAAGTGTCGCCCGCAGCTCTGGTCGATGCGATCCGCACAGCAGCCCGTCCGGGGGTGCCATGAAGACCTTACACACCAACTACAAGCTCGCCCCGGGGGACGTCAGGCTGACGGTCCTCGTGGGGAACGGCCACCGGGGCAACACGCTGGTCGCGGTCGGCAGTGACGTGCTCGTCAACCAACCGGACATCCGCAACGTCCGGATTGGGAGCGCTGATGACCTGCGGGGCAAGACGCTGAGCGTGATCACCACCGTGTCACAGGTCAACACCGCGACGGCAGACGCGATCGTCACATACCAGGCGCGGGGTGGTGCGGAGAACCGGGACTTTCAGCTCGACGACGATTTCGCCGATGGCGAGGTGCAGCTGCAGTTCGTCGCCACATTCGATTTCACGGAGTGACGATGAACGCCCTGACCAGAACGACTGCGCTCATGTTGGTCGCCGCTGCCGGTCGTGACATGGCAGCGCAGACGACGCAGGCGACCCTCGATGAGTTGCGGACGCCCGCCTCTCCCGCGTTTGTCCTGCTGGGCGTCGCTCCGTCGGCGGTCGAGCGGCCCACCACGCCCAAAGCACTGGCGGCCACACTCCTAGCCGCGAGTGGCGATCTCCAGTTCTTCCCCAAGAACTACGCGATCGAAGTCGCCCCGTACTGGCTGTCTTCGCACCCGAGCCTCACGTACGAACGGTTTCACGACCCCGGCGTGTGGCAGAGCCTGAAGCAAACGCTGTCGCTTTCGCTGGCCGCTTCCCGGTCGTCGCCGATCCTCAGCGACTCCGGGACTGCGGTGGGGCTAGGTGCGAGGATGTTCGTCTCGTCAGGCTTCACCGATCGCAAGCAGCTCGACGCGCTGACGGCGCAGCTCGACACGGTGCAGCAGCAGCAGAACCTCGCCACATTGCGCAACGCGCCAACCGCGGTGGGCGATAGCTTGGCGATAAAGAACGACCGCCTGACGCGACAGCTCCAAGCCCTTGTCCAGGATCGACTCGGCTACATCGTCGAAGCGGCTGCGGCCCTGATCGCCGCATACCCTTTGGATGCGTTCGCGAAGGGCCGGGTTGCCAGAGTCGGCGCATGGGTGACCCAGACCTACCGCTTGCACCATCCCCAGGCCGACGTGCTCGTCGTGAGCCGTTTCATTCGTGACGTCGGCGCGGCTCGCAACCTATATGACGTGGGAGGCCGACTCGCATATTCGAACCGTGGGTTAACTATTGCCGGAGAGTATGTGGGACGCTTCGGTCGTTCCCGGGCGGACAAGACGCACCGCGCCGCGGGGACCCTCGAGTACCGGTGGGCAGAAGGGAAGTACATCACCGCGACCTTCGGCCGGAACTTCGATGAGTCAACCGGCAAGACGCTGATTGCCCTGATCGGTGTAGATCTGGGCTTCGGTAAGGTGCCGATGCTGGGTCTCAAGTAGTCGGTCCGGGGCTGTGACGAACTGGGAGCGGGATCACTAGATTCCCCCCATGCACGACACCCTCTACTTCACCGACCATCACTTCCGCGTCCGCGACATGGTGCGCGACTTCGCGCAGCGGGTCGTGAAGCCGAGTGCGCGCACTTACGACCTCGAAAGCGCGTTCCCCTGGGACAACGTGCGCCGCATGGCCGGCCTCGGCCTGTTCGGCATCCCCTGGCCGGAAGAGCTGGGCGGCTCCGGGATGGATTACCTCTCGTACATCCTCGTGATCCACGAGCTCGCCAAGGTGGACGCCAGCCACGCGATTACCGTGAGCGCCCACACGACCCTCGG
>DATEGE010000161.1:0-1473 GCA_035280265.1 Gemmatimonadales bacterium
CGCGATCAGCGGGAGTCCCCAGAGCACGAAACGCCCGACCTTTCGGCTAGTCAGATCGCGCTGATCCGGCGTAGAGCAGCAGTCGACCACGGTATCGAACGTCCTAGCCTAGTAAGAACTTCGACCACCACGGGAACGTGAGCAGCGGGATCGAGACGATCGTCGCCGCCCACAGCGCCCGCTTCATCCGCTGGCGGGCGATCGGCGAGGCACACAAGGTGCCAGGCTCGCACGCCCGCTTCTCCTCACGGCGCAGCTCAACGAAGCCGAAGCCGAGCGCCAGCACGGTACCTGCGACGAAATAGGGTCGCAGCGGTTCGAACGTCGCGGCGAGCCCCGCGCCGCTCAGACCGAGCGCGACGGCGACGAGCGGCCCTGCGCAGCACAGAGTTGAAACCACCGCGGCAGCGACACCGCCCGTGGCGGCGAGTACGGTTTTAGTGACTGACGTCGTCATCGTGTTCCAAGACCTCTAGGATCGGGCAGTCGTCCGTCGGCCGTCGGGCGGTACATGCCGCCGCGAGCCGCTCCAGGGTCCGCTCCATGCGATGGAGGTCACGGATCCTCTGTTGGACGACTTCAATCTTCTGTCTGGTTTTTCGCTCGACGGCGTCGCATGCGGCGCCGTGCCGGACCCGCAGCCCGAGCAGCTCCTGTATCTCCTGCAGCGAGAAACCGAGGTCCTGAGCGTGCTTAATGAAGCGGAGGCGCGGCACCGCGTCGTCGGCGTACTGGCGATAGCCAGCCGGAGTCCGACGCGGGTTCGGAAAGAGACCGCGCCGCTCGTAGTAGCGGATCGTCTGGATGTTCACGTCCGCCGCGGTTGCGACTTGTCCGATGGTCAACGCCACGCTGCACTCCTGCCGGAGGTACGAATGGGCAACTTAAACCCTGTACCATGGTACATGGTCAAGGGGCCCTGCCCGGCATCAGAGACCTAGCGATTGTTTGGGCAGCTGTTCGGGATGCGCGTTGACCCGGCCGTCCGCGGGCCGTATATGACCCCGAGGCTCAGAAGCATTGAAGCCCGGGGCATGTTGCGATGGGTCGCCCGAGCCTCGGGTGGAGCGAATCGCGAAACCGGCTGAGCGGGGTACGCCCGCGCGGCCGGTTTCCTCTTTCTTGGAGGAAGGAGACCCATTCATGCGCGCTCCCAATCCCACAATCGTGGTCGCCCTGCTCATCGCCGCCCTTAGCGCTTGCAGTGCTGACCGTGTCGCGGCGCCGAACCCCGGAATTGCCGCGAACCGCGTGACGGGCGGCGCCGCCGTCGATTACGCGTTCCTCATCGGCGTCGCACCCATCGAGGGCCCGGACGAGACCATGGCCTCGAACGGCGACGTGGTCGAGCTCACAGGGCGGGGGACGTTCAGTGTCCACACCAAAGCAGTCACAGGAACTGGCGCGTTCACGCACAAGAACTCCGCGGGAACCGTTCTCGGGTCGGGAACGTGGACCGCTACTCAGCTCCTC
>DATEGE010000162.1:0-9019 GCA_035280265.1 Gemmatimonadales bacterium
CGCCGCGTCGCGTGCTGTTCGTCACCGGGAAGCTCGCCGAGGCCGCGCTGCGCCGCACGATCACCGCAATGGCGCCAGTGTTCGCGTGGGACATTGCGGTCCTCAAGATCACCGTCGCCGCGCTCATGACCACGTCGTGGATCGCCCGGTTTCTCGAAGTGCCCGCCGAGACGGACCTGGTGCTCATCCCCGGGCTGTGCGAGGGCGATCCCGCGGTCATTCGGGAGCGGGCCGGCGGCGTGGCCGTGGAAAAGGGGCCCAAGGACCTGCGGCAGATTCCCCAGTACTTCGGTCGTGCCGCCGCCGCGGCGGACTACGGCGCCTACGACATCGAGATCGTGGCCGAGGTGAACAACGCGCCGCGGCTCGAGCGGGCCGCGATTCGCGCCGAGGCCGATCGCTTCCGAATGAGTGGCGCCGACGTGATCGACATTGGCTGCACCCCGGGGCGGGAGTTCCCGGCCCTGGCGGACGTCGTGCGCGAGCTCCGAGACGCAGGCATGCGGGTCAGCATCGATTCGTTCGACGCCGGGGAGATCGGCCGCGCCGTCGAGGCCGGGGCGGAACTGGTCCTCTCGGTGAACCGTACGAACCTCGAGGTCGCCCGCGACTTCGCGGGGACGCGCACTCGGGTCGTCGTGATTCCCGACTTCGGTCAGGGAATCGAGACCCTAGAACCCAGCGTGGCCGCGCTCGAGCAGTGGGGCGTGTCGTACCTGATCGACCCGGTCATCGAGCCGATTGGCTTCGGGTTCATGCAGTCGCTCGAGCGCTTCGCCGAAACGCGCCGCCGCTATCCTACGGCGCCGCTCTTCATGGGGATCGGGAACATCACCGAGCTCACCGCCGCCGACACGACCGGCGTGAACGCGCTGCTCGTGGCGATCTGTCAGGAGCTCGGCGTCCGGGCGGTCCTGACGACTGAGGTGATTCCATGGGCGCGGGGCGCGGTGCGCGAGATCGACATCGCCCGGCGACTGATGTATCACGCGATCTCACACAAGGCGCTCCCCAAGGGCGTGGACGACCGCCTCGTGACGGTGAAGGACCCGACGGTCTTGGCGTACAGCGAATCGGAACTGCGCGAGCTGCAGCGCGCCGTCACAGATCCGAACTTTCGCATCTTCACGGATCGCGACACGGTGACGGTCTTCAACAACGAGAAATTCGTCCGCGGCACCGACATCCACGAGATTTTCGAGCAACTGGAAGTGCGCGAGGCGACACACGCGTTCTACCTCGGCCGCGAGCTCATGAAGGCCCGTCTCGCCATCACGCTCGGCAAGACGTATCGGCAGGAAGGGGCGTTGCAGTGGGGATACCTGACGCCCCCCGACGATCGCGGCCCCGAGCACGTCCGGCTCACGCAGCGCTCGACACGCACGCGCGCGCGCGCCAGCCGGTCGAAAGGCCGCGCATGAACGACACGGCGCCCCTGGTCGAAGAGCTCGTGCCCGCACCGGACCCGTTCGAGGTGTGTGCCAGGTTCCAGGGGATGCCGTTCCTCGTGTTCCTCGATAGCGCGAGCGACGATGCGAAGCTGGGCCGCTACTCGTTCGTCACCGCCGATCCGGTGACGGCGGTGCGCTCGAAGGGACTGCTCACGCAGCAGCTCGTGGATGGACGCTGGATCCGGGTTACCGCCGATCCACTCGCGCACGTGGAGTCGCTCGTCGCCCCGCACGCCGCCGATCCCATCGCGGGCCTTCCCCCCTTCCAAGGCGGTGCGGCGGGCTATGTGGGCTACGATTGGGGCATGATGCTCGAGCGTGTGCCGCGTCCCTGCTACGACGATCTAGCGCTGCCGGACGTGCAGCTCGGTGTTTACGACTGGGTAGTCGCGTGGGACCACGCCGCCGGCCGGGCGTGGGTAATCTCGACGGGGATGCCCGAACGCGGCCCCGGGGCCGGTCGACGGGCGGCGAGGCGACTGGAGTTCGTGACGGAGAGGCTGAGGGCTCGGCCGAGCGGCGGGGCGCTCCCGGAGCGACTGCGTCGTTTTATCGCGAAGGGAGCGCCCCCGCGTGGGGCGGCGCCCTCCTATCCCGTTCCCGACGTGCCCGGGGTGGGGGTGCGCTCCAACTTCACCCGCGAAGCCTACCTCGACGCCGTCGGGCGGGTGATCGAGTACGTCTTCGCGGGCGACATTTTCCAGGCGAATCTGTCCCAGCGGCTCCAGGCGCCGCTCGTCGGTACGCCGCTCGACCTGTACCGGCGGCTGCGCCAGCGCAACCCGGCGCCGTTCTCCGCCTACCTCGACTGCGGCGAGGTGATCGTGGCGAGCTCGTCTCCCGAACGGTTCCTCAGCGTCGAGCCGGGCGGGAGGGTCGAAACCCGGCCGATTAAGGGGACGCGGCCCCGCGGGCTGTCCCCCGAGCACGACGCCGCCCTGGCGCAAGCGCTCGCCGAGAGCGATAAGGACCGCGCCGAGAACGTGATGATCGTGGATCTCTTGCGGAACGATCTGTCGCGGGTCTGCGGCGCGGGAACGGTGCGGGTCCCCGAGCTGTTCGCGATCGAGCATTACGCGACAGTGCATCACCTCGTCTCCACGGTCGTCGGAGCGCTCGCGCCGGAGCGCAGTCCCGTGGATCTGCTGCGCGCGGCGTTCCCGGGCGGCTCGATCACGGGCGCCCCAAAGGTCCGCGCGATGCAGATCATCGCCGAGCTCGAGCCGACCCAACGCGCCGTGTATTGTGGCGCGATCGGCTACCTGTCGCGCAGCGGCGCATTGGACACGAGTATCGTGATCCGTACCTGCCTCGTGCTCGGCCGCGATGTATTTGTTCAGGTGGGCGGCGGGATCGTGGCCGATTCCGACCCCGAGCTCGAGTACCGCGAGACGCTCGACAAAGCGCGCGGGCTTATCGCCGCTCTGGCCGCATGATCCTGCTGATCGATAACTACGACTCCTTCGTCTACAACCTGGCCCGCTACGTGCACGAGCTGGGCGAGGAAACCGTCGTGCGGCGCCACGACGCGACGTCGTGCGACGAGATCCAGGCGCTCGGGCCCTCGCACATCATCATCTCGCCAGGCCCGTGCTCGCCGGGGGAGGCGGGCATCTCGACCGAAGTGGTGCGCCGCTTCGGACCCACGATCCCCATCCTCGGCGTCTGCCTCGGCCACCAGTGCATCGGCGCGGCCTATGGCGCCGGGATCGTCCGCGCGACGCGTCCCATGCACGGCAAACCGTCGCACATCCGTCACGACGGACGCGGCCTGTTCGCCGGGCTCCCCAATCCCTTCGTGGCGGCGCGCTACCACTCGCTCGCGATCTCGCGCACCGCGCTGCCCCCCGAGCTGCGGGTGACCGCCAGCGCCGAGGACGGCGAGATCATGGCGGTCGAGCACACACGGTATCGGGTGATCGGCTTGCAGTTCCACCCCGAATCCGTGCTCACCGAATACGGGTACGTGCTGCTCGACCGGTTTCTGCACGGCGCCGCCTCGCGGATCGAGCATCTCCCGACGCGCGCCGACGGCGCCAGGCCGACTGCGGTCGCTCGCGACGCCTCCGCGCCGTCCGCAGTCGGGCAGGTCGGATGATCATCGAGTCCATCCTCACGACGACGGACGCCCAGGGCGTGGTGAACTTCGCCCCAATGGGAGTGGAGTGGGGCGAAGAGGAAATCGTCATCAAGCCGTTCCTCGAGACGACCACGTTTCGCAATCTTCAGGCGACACGAGTCGCAGTCGTGAATCTCACCGACGACGTGATGTTGTTCGCGCGAGGCGCGATCGCCACCGTGCAATTTCCGGCCGTCCCCGCGGCGGTCGTGCGGGGTGCGGTGCTCGAGGCGGCGTGCTCCTGGCGAGAAGTCGAGGTGGTGAGCCTCGACGCCACCCCGCCGCGCGCGCGGATCGTGACGCGAGTGGTGCACCGCGGCGTGCGACGCGAGTTTCTCGGCTTCAACCGAGCGCGACACGCCGTCCTCGAGGCGGCGATCCTCGCCACGCGCACCCATCTCCTGCCCCCCGAGCAGACCCGCGACGAATTCGCGCGCTTGCAGGTGATCGTGGACAAGACGGCCGGCCCGCGCGAGCGTGAGGCGATGGCGCTGCTGACCGATTTCGTGCGTCCGGTCGAGCCCGCGACGCGATGAGCGACCGCGTCTTCGTCGAGGCGCCGGCGCGCCTGCACTTCGGCGTGCTGGACTTGCGCGGCGATCTGGGCCGGCGCTTCGGGGGCATCGGCGCAGCGGTGCCTGCGCCGTCACTCCTGCTCGAGGCGCGACCCGCCAGCGCGCTCCAGGCGGAAGGCCCCGACGCCGCCCGCGCACTCGCGTTCGCCCGCTGCTTCGCGGCTCATTACGGGCTCGACCTGCGCGCACACTTCTGCCTGCACCGCTCCATCCCCGCTCACGCGGGGCTGGGCTCGGGAACGCAGCTCGCGCTCGCGGTGGCACGGGCCAGCGCCGAGCTGCTGGGGCTGCCCACTGACGCGGCAGCGTTGGCACGAGCCGTGGACCGCGGGCGGCGCTCCGCGGTGGGCACCTGGACCTTTGCTTACGGCGGATTCGTCCTGGAAGGCGGCCGCCGACCGGTTAGCGATGGGGTGGCACCGTTGTTGGCGCGGCTCCCGTTTCCTGCCGAGTGGCGCTGCGTGGTCGCCGTGCCACGAGGACAACCGGGCCTCGCGGGCGACCAGGAAGCGGCCGCGTTCGCACGCCTGCGCGCCCCGAACGCGAGCGAAGTGCAGCGCGTGGCACACCTGGTCCTCATGCAGCTCCTCCCCGCCCTCGCGGAGGCAGACCTCGCAGGCTTTGGCGTGGCCCTCAACGAGGTGCAGCAGATCACCGGGGGTTGGTTCGCACCAGCGCAGGGGGGGGTGTTCGCGCCTGGGGAAACCAGCGAGTTGGTCGACCGGCTGCGGCAGTGGGGGGCGGCCGGGGTGGGGCAGAGCTCCTGGGGGCCGGCCGTCTATGGCATCGTGAGCGATGAGAGTGCCGCACAGCGCCTGGCGGAGCGGGTGCGGGCAGGAATGGGGCCGGGAGGTGCCGTGTATGCAAGCGGTTTCAGCCCCGGCGGTGCCCGGGTGTGGCGCGAGGGGTCAGCCAATAGGCCACCCTTTCGGGCAGATTGACAGTCGCGGGACCGCGGGATATAACCACTATCCCTGCAGCAGCCCCAGACGGAGGTCATCGTCTATGGTAGTCGCCTGTTGGGAACGCGGCCCGCCGGTGTGAGGGAGGGTCGTAACATCTCGCAGGCAGGAGTTCGCGTAGGCTGTTTCCACACCCTCATCCTCAACATGAGGTCAGCTATGAACCGCTTCAAACTGTGGTCCGGCGGACTCGGGGCGAGCCTGATGATGCTCGTCGCGGTTTCCGCCGCCGGCCAGGGCGTGGGCGAGTGGACGATGACGGGTCGGACGTACGACCTGCAGCGTCACAGCCCGCTCACCCAGATCAACAAAACGAATGTGAAGAACCTCAAGGCCTCCTGGACGTTCTCCACCGGCGTCCTCAACGGCCATGAGGGGAACCCGCTCGTGATCGGCAACGTGATGTACGTTCACAGCGCGTTCCCGAACATCGTGTTCGCCCTCGATCTCGCCAAAGAGGGCGCCCCGATGATCTGGAAGCATGTCCCGAGTCAGCCGGCGGAGGCGAAGCCGATCGCCTGCTGCGATCTGGTGAACCGCGGCTTGGCCTACCACGCGGGGACCAACCGGCTGTTCATCGAGCTGCTGGCCGGTGATCTCCTGGCGCTGGACGCGAAGACCGGCAAGCAGGTGTGGCGCGTGCCGAACGCCGACTACAAGACGGGATCCACCATGACGAACGCGCCCATCGTGATCAAGGACGTCGTGATCGCGGGCATCTCGGGTGGCGAGTTCGGCGTGCGCGGTCGGGTGACGGCGTACGACGTGAACACCGGCAAGGAGCTGTGGCGCGGCTATTCGACGGGTCCCGACGCCGAGGTGAAGATCGTCGGGGACGCCAACCCGAACTATCCGTCGATGCGCGGCAAGGACCTCGGCGTCAGCACCTGGCAGGGCGACGAGTGGCAGCATGGCGGCGGCACCACGTGGGGCTGGTACTCCTACGATCCGACGCTGAACTTGTTCTACTACAGCACGGGCAACCCGGGAACGTGGAACCCCGACCAGCGGCCCGGCGACAACAAGTGGTCGATGACGATCTTCGCCCGCAATCCGGACAACGGCGAAGTGAAGTGGGCGTATCAGATGACGCCGCACGATGAGTGGGACTATGACGGCGTCAACGAGGACGTGCTGGTCGATCTGACGATCGCCGCCAAGCCGGTGAAGGCGCTGGTGCACTTCGACCGCAATGGCTTCGGCTACACGCTCGATCGGACCAACGGCAAAGTGCTCGTGGCCAAGCCTTTCGGGCCGGTCAATTGGGCCTCGAGCATCGATCTGACGACGGGCGTCCCGGTTCGCAATCCGACGTTCGGGACCACCTCGAAGAAGAACACCGAGGGTATCTGTCCCGCCGCGATCGGCTTCAAGGACCAGCAGCCCTCCGCCTACTCTCCCCAGACCCACCTGTTCTACGTCCCCGTCAACAACATCTGCATGGACTACGAGGGCGTGGAAGTGAAGTACTCGGCCGGCCAGCCGTACGTCGGCGCGATCGTGCGTATGTTCCCCGGCCCGGGCGGCAACCGCGGCCGGTTCATCGCGTGGGATCCGACCACCGGCACGATCAAGTGGGACCTGAAGGAGAACCTGGCGGCCTACGGCGGCGCGCTGTCGACGGCGTCGGGCCTGGTGTTCTACGGCACGATGGAAGGCTGGCTCAAGGCCGTAGACGCGCAGACCGGCACGCTGCTATGGAAGTTCAAGACCCCCTCCGGCATCATCGGCAACCCGATGACCTATCTGGGGCCCGACGGCAAGCAGTACGTCGCCGTGCTCTCCGGAGTGGGCGGCTGGGCCGGCGCCGGTGTGGCGCTCGGCATCGGCCCCGAAGATCCGACCGCGGCGCTGGGCGCGATCGGTGCGTTTGGTGACTACATCAACATCAGCAACGCTGGCGGCACGCTGCTCGTGTTCGGGCTGCCCTAGGGAATGGTAGCGTAACCGCAGCTCGTTGTACGTCGTTGCGTAGTGACCCGGTGCCGGAGCGAACGCGCTCCGGCACCGGGTGTAGTATCGGGGAACGTTTGTCATCGTCTGGCCAATCCGTCGGGAGTCCTATGCGGCACACGATCGTCAACATTACGGGGGCGCTGATCGCCACCGCCGCCGCGAGCGCGGTCATCGCCAGCGCTCCCCCGTCTCCACCTACTCCCTCCTCTGCGCCCGGCCCGGCGCCGACGGAGTTACGCGTCTGCGCCGACCCCTACGACATGCCGTTCTCCAACGACCACGAGGAGGGGTTCGAGAACAAAATCGCCAACCTCGTCGCCAAGGACCTCAACGCGCGGGTGATCAACTACTGGTGGCCCAGCCGGCGAGGCGTGCTGCGCAACTCGATTCTCGGCGGATTCTGCGACGTCATGATCCAGGCGCCGGTGGGACTCGACCCGGTCGCCACTACCAAGCCGTACTATCGCTCCACGTACTACTTCATATACCGCGCCGACCGCGGCATCCAGCTGCGCACGCTCGACGACACGATCCTCAAACACCTGAAGATCGGCGTCAACATCATCGGCTACGACTACACGAACACCCCGCCGGCCCACGCGCTCGGCGCCCGCGGCATCGTGGGCCTCGTGGGATTCGGGAACTTCCTCAACCCCGATCCCAAGGCGGACCACCCCGAAGACATCGTGCACGCCGTCGCGACCGATTCCATCAACGTCGCCATCGTGTGGGGACCCTTGGCGGGCTACTGGGTCAAGCGTGAGGCGGTGCCCCTCACCATGGTCGCGCTGCCGGACACCGATGCCGTGTCGGGGATGCGGTTCGCGTTCGACATGGCTATGGCCGTGCGGCACCGCGACAAGGCGCTCAAGGCCACGCTCGATTCCGTGATCGACCGCCGCGGCGTCGAGATGACGGAGATCCTGCGGGAATACAACGTGCCGATGATTCAGATGCACCCGTAGCGGCGCTCCGCCGGCGGGAACCGAACAATGCGGGGGACGGGACGTGAGCAGGAAGCATGTCGTGCGGGTTGGCCTGGTCGGCGCGTGGCTCATCGCCGCGGCCGCCATGGCGTGGTCGACACCGGGCAGCCTAGCGGCCGGCGCCGCGAGGGCGCCAGCACGGGACACGGTGAGTGACAGCCTGCTCGTGTCCGATTCCGTCTACCAGGGCTGGAAGTGGTTCGCTGTATACTGCTTCCGCTGCCACGGCGAGGACGCGATGCACCCCATCCTCCCGAATGCGCCGGACCTGCGTTGGGCGGTCAGCTCCACCGGCGCAAACTTCCCGCGCGACAGCTTCGTCTACACGGCGCTGAACGGGAGGCCCGACAAGGGCATGCCCGCGTGGAAGGTGCTGCTCGACACGTCGGCGATTTATGAGCTGTATCAGTACGTGAAGGCGCGCAGCGACGGGTGGCTCAAGCCCGGGCGGCCGCACCGCCTCTCCGACCTCCAGAACAAGAGTAAGTGATCCAGAGTCTCGGGACTCTCTCGCGGGTGGTGTGCGCCGTGCTGGCGGCGAGCACCGCCCCGGGCCCCGCCGCCAGCCAAGAGCGGCTGACCCGTGACCAGGTGCTCGCCGCGCTCGCTCGGTCGACCCCCGAGCATCCCGCCGACTTGAGCGGGAAGGACCTGTCGCGGCTCGACCTCGAGGGCGTCGACTTCAAGCGTGCCAACCTCACGAAGGCCCGCCTGGTCGGGACGAATCTCAGCAATGCGCAGCTCTTCTCCGCCACGCTCACCGACGCCGTCGCGACCGACGCGAACTTCACCGGCGCGAATCTCAACGTCGCGGTGGCCTATCGCGTGGACCTGCGCCGGGCCGTGCTGCGCGACGCCAGCCTCTTCGCCGTGATCCTGTACGACGCCGATCTCTCCGATGCCGACCTGACCGGCGCCCGCCTCATCGGCCCGATGAGCAACGCCAAGGCCCCGCGCGCCAAGTTCGTCC
>DATEGE010000163.1:0-1040 GCA_035280265.1 Gemmatimonadales bacterium
TCGCGAGGCGCTCGAGCGGCGTCAATTGCTCGGTGCAGGGAGGGTCCGTTAGCATTCGGGATCATGACGTCTCCGCGGCCCCCGCTGGCGCGTTGCTGACCTTCCGCCACCATGCCAGGCCGGGCGCTCACCATTTTGCAATTGACGCATTCGGGTGGCGGGGCGGGTTCGACCGTCGTCATGGCGAGCCTGAGCCGGGAGCTGGCACGGCGCGGGCATCGCGTTCTGGTGGGATGTCCGCCGGACGCGTTGCTTGCGGAGATGGTCCGAGCAGCAGGACTCCGCGTCGTGCCGCTCGATTTCCGCCGGCTGCCGCCGCTCACACGCACGCTCGAGGACACGCTCGCGCGCGAGCGCGTGGATCTCGTCAACAGCCACGATACGCTCGACCGCCGCGCCCTGACATGGCTCCGGTGGAGACGCCGGCTGCCGCAAGCATTTGTCGTTACCCGGCACACGATGCCGCTCACGCTGCCCCCGGCGCTGCTCGCGATCGGGCACTCCGCCGACCGCACCATCGCCGTCAGCGGGATGGTGGCGCGCGCGCTGCGCCGCCGGCTACACCCCTCCCGCCGGCTCCGCGTGGTGCCGAACGGGATCGACCTCGCTCGCATCGACGCGCCGCCGCCCGAAGCCGACCTCGTCGCCGCCCGGAACGCCCTCGGCGACGTGAACGGCCGTCCCGTGATTTTGGTGCTCGCCCGCCGCAAGGATCAACCGGTCTTGGTGCGCGGGCTCGCCGCCTTGGAGCGGCCCGTCGTGGTGGCGTGCGTCGGCGTGGATCCCGATGCCGAGCTGGTCGCGGCGGCGCGCGCCGTGCCCGAGCGCCATCGCGTGGTCTACGTCCCCTTCACCGATCGGCCGCTCGCCTTTTGTCGCCTCGCGGCCGTCTCCGCCCTGCCGTCCCGCATCGAGGGGCTCTCCATCACCTTGCTCGAGACGATGGCGCTCGGCTTGCCCGTCGTCGCATCCGACGCGGGCGGCAACCCCGACCTCATCACGTCCGGAGAGACCGGGCTGCTCGTCCCGCCGCTCGACTC
>DATEGE010000164.1:0-49485 GCA_035280265.1 Gemmatimonadales bacterium
TCGAAAGAAGCCGCGGTTGCCACGGCAACAAGTCATTCTTCCTGCGCCAACTCAGCCTTTTGCGCCGTGACTCCCACGGCTGTCGCGGGAAACCTTACCGTCGTGCTGGTACCGAGCCGGGTGCACAGCACGGTCCCGCCGACTGCACCGCACCAGCATCCGGGCGAACCGCTCGCTCCGCTCTCTCCTCCGCCCCAAGCCTAGCCTCTCCTAGGTGTAGTGTGTCCTGCCTGGCCCTCGGCGGCGAGGAAATCGCCATCACGGTGGAGGGCCGGGAGCGATACCCCGTGCAGGTGCGCTACGCGCGGGACTTCCGCGACGACCCGGCGACCATCGGCCGGCTGCTCGTGGGTAACGGCGAAGGACCGCAGGTGCCGCTCGAGCAAGTCGCGGACATCCGCTTCAGTCCCGGGGCGCCAATGATCCGGAGCGAGGGGGGCTACCTCTACGACCAGGTCTCCATCGACGTACGCGGGCGGGACGTAGGGACCTACGTGCGCGACGCCCAGGCCCTCGTCGGGCGCGACGTCACGCTGCCGCACGGCTACTGGCTCCGCTGGAGCGGGCAGTACGAGGCGATCCAACGGGTGAAAGCCCGACTGCAGGTCGTCGTGCCGCTCACGCTCGGGATCATCGCGCTGCTCCTCTATCTGACGTTCGGGACCGTCATCGAGACCGCGCTGGTCATGCTCTCGCTCCCGTTCGCGCTGGTGGGCAGCGTGTGGATTATGTGGGTGCTCGACTACAACCTGTCGGTCGCCGTGGCGGTGGGGTTCATCGCGCTCGCCGGTGTGGCCGCCGAGACCGGCGTGGTCATGCTGATCTACCTCGATCATGCGTGGCAAGACGCGACACGCGGTGGGAAGCGACCCACGCTTGCCGAGCTCGTCGCAGCCATCGAGCATGGTGCGGCGAACCGCGTGCGGCCGAAGCTCATGACGGTGCTGGCGATCATGCTTGGCCTCCTCCCGGCACTCTGGGGTCACGGCGCGGAGGCGAGCGTGATGAAGCGAATCGCCGCGCCGATGGTGGGCGGCATGGTGACGTCCACCGTGCTGACGTTGGTGGTGATTCCGGTGCTCTACTACCTGTGGCGCGGCCACGGGTTGCGGCCGTCAAACACGCTGTCAGTGTGAGCGAGGAGGCCAACTCGGTGGAGCGCGCGCTGCTGCTTCGGCGAGCCCATGCTTCTTGCTGGGCCTGACGGCCGGCTACAACGCCCTCGAAAGGGCATCCCAGGTGAGTAGTGTGTCGTGAGAGGCAAGCTGTGAGTTGTGAGCTCCCGAGTCCCAAAACGATCGACCCCCTGAACGATTTAGGGGGTCATCGCGCTTCCTGTACTCGTCGCCTGCTGTGAGTTCTGCTGTGAGTTTCTCACGACACTCGGTTGATCTTCGGGCTCTCTGTTACGACACCGATGCCCAGAACACCGCGGACGTACTACTTGGTGTCGTAACTCGGCCCCCTAATGGTTCGCATGGGGTTCAGGGGGTCGCTGTGCGTTTCTGCTGGCTCACGATCCGATGCGTCGGATGTAACACTACGCTCCGTATCGTCTCTACCGGGGCTCGCCGCTCAGCCGCTTGAGCGCCGCGCGCGCTTCAGCGACGTAGGGCTGGAGCGCGGGATCGGCGTTCCGCCAGAGTTCCGCAACGAACTGGTAGACGGCAACCGCCTCTTCGCGCTCGCCGAGCCGCTCGGCAACCCGCCCGCGCTCGAGCCACCACAGCCCCTCCGCCGGATCCCACTCGTCGACTAGCGGCCGCGCGCGTGTCAGGAGCGCGGCGGCCTCGGTCTGTCGATCGCGCCCCGCCAGGAGCTGCGCGGTCACGATCCGATCGAACAGGCACGGGCAGACGGAGTCGGGCAAGCTGACGAACCGCGGCAGTGCGGCGGCAGTGTCCTGTCGCGTGAGGGCGAGATACGCTCGGCCGGCGGCCGCGCCGTACAGGGTCCACAGTCGTAACTCGGGGCTTCGTTCCACCTTCCGCGCGAGCGAATCCGAGCGCCGCACGAAGACGTGGAGCGAAGTGGTGTCCCTCCTACTGGCCCACCACGATAGCGCGATCAGCCGAGCTTCCAAATCATCGAAACTGAAGACTTTGGGAAGCGGCTCGCGCAGCCAGCGGCCGAACGTCGCGCGCGCACTTTCTGGCGGCACGGCGCCGAGAGCAGCGAGCTGGGCGAATTGCAGTGCGAAACGGTCGCCGCCGACGCCATAGGCATGGCGGACGTGGCCCCGGTGGGCGAGCGCGACCGTGAATGCCCACCGCTGCACCAGCGAGTCATCGGAGACGATGTCACCGCTGCGGTGACTTCCGAGGAATGCGCGGGCCAGCCGGACCGCCCTCTCCGCGGAGTCGGGCACGTGCCGCAGGACCCATAAGGCCGAGAAGAGCACATAGGCCGAGGACGTGTCGACGCGGCGCTCGATGTCGGCAGACCACGGCGGGGGCTGGGAGAGCAAGGTTTCCACAAGCCCCATGCCTTCGCTGTTGGCATCGACCTGGTCGAGTGCGAGATACGCCGCGAGGTAACGCCGGGCTGCGGCCGGCCGCCCGAGCTGCATGGAGAGCTCAACCGGGTGGATGTAGGCTGGACCGAACGCCGAGTCCAAGGCGATCGCCCGATCGAAGGCCTCGAGGGCCTGCTCCCTCATCGGTCGTCCAACCGCGGGATGATGGACCATCGCGTCCCCGAGCTCGAACCAAACTTCCGGATCGTCGGGATAGCGGCGCGTGGCTTCCTGTAGCGTGGCGAACAACCGCGCCTGGTGCTCCCGCCACGCCGGGTCCGCCGGACCATCGTACAGGGCCTGGAACAGCGAGTCGGCACTGATCAGGAGGCTATCGCGCGGGGGCAGTCCCCGATTCCAGGTTCCCGCGCGCAAGCCGTAGAGGGTCGCCAAAGGGTGTCCCGCTCCCCCACGTCTCCAGCATCCTAGCACACCGCTCATCCGCCTCCAGGCGAGGGCGTAGGTGCTGTCCAACACGACGGCGCGTTTGTAGTGGGCCAGCGCCGAATCCCAGGCGACCCGGCGGTAGAACTGGTCACCCTGCAAGTATTCCTTCAGGGTAGGGATCGAGTGGGCGCCGAGCCACGCGGCGCGGACGGCCCCGACCGGCCGGGTGCGGCCAAGCTCCCGCAGGATCGCGACCGCAGCCGAATCGGCGACCCGATCCATTCGTGTACCGCCATTACGTACCTCGATCTCGCCCAGGGCGCGGCGGGAGGCTACGTCGAACAAAGTGGCCACGAGCCGGACCGAGTCGGCGCCGGCTCCCAGCAGGCTGCCGAATACGGCGAAGCGCGCTCCGGTCCGCCGGCCGAGCTCGGTCGCAGAGGTGGCGTCGGCGCGCCCATGCCAGCGGCGGACGACGACTGTCGGAGAGACCGTACGCAGCGAGCCGGCTCCGTCCAAACTGCGCGACAGAACGTCGACCAAGCCTTCCCCCCACACTGCGAGCTTCGGGTCGAGTACCTCGAACGGTGCGACGGCGACGAGATTGGGCTCGAGAGCGTCATGGGGTTTGGATCGCGACAAGACCAGGACAACGGCCGCCCCGGCGAGCGCCGCCCCGAACGCGAACGCTCCCCAGAGGCGCCGGGCTCGCCGGGGCGGCCGCCGGACCGCGCCGCTCTGCAGCTCCGCAGAAAGCTGTGCGGCGGTCTGAAATCGATCGGCGGGCACCTTCTCGAGAGCCTTCATGACCGCCTGCTCAACCTCCGGAGGGACCGCCTTGCGCACGGTCCGGAGCGGCCGGACCGGGTCGAGCGTCTGCCGGGCCAGCACCGCCTGGGCGCTAGGGCCGGTGAAGGGAGGCTCACCTGCGAGCAATTCGTACAACACACACCCGAGGCTGTAGATGTCTGCGCGCCCGTCGAGGATTCCGGCGCCGCTTGCTTGTTCGGGGCTCATGTAGGCCGGCGTCCCCACTGCAATCCCCGTTTCTGTCAACTTGTCGCCGCCGGCCGCGGTGATCGCCCGCGCGATCCCGAAGTCGCTCACCACCGCGTGCCCCGCCTGGAAGAGGATGTTCTCGGGCTTGACGTCCCGATGCACCACGTCGTGGCTGTGAGCGTAGCTCAGCGCATCCGCGACCTCTCGCGCGATGCGCAACGCTTCCTCGAGTGGGAGCTGCCGCTCCCGCTTGAGGCGATCCCGCAGGGTCTCTCCTTCGACGTACGGCATCACATAGTAGAGGAATCCTTCGGCCTCGCCGGAGTCGTGCACCGGCAGGATGTGCGGATGGGTGAGGCTGGCCGCGATCTCGATCTCTCGGAGGAACCGCCCAGGACCGAGTGCAGCCGCGAGCTCGGGCTTCAGAACCTTGATGGCGACTCGGCGGTGGTGCTTCAGATCCTGGGCGAGAAAGACCGCGGCCATGCCCCCGCGACCGAGCTCGCGCTCGATCCTGTAACGGTCGGCGAGGGCCATCTGAAGGCGCGAAACAACCTCCTCCATTGCGAGCTCTCCTTGCTCCAGGCTTCAAGCATAGGCGGCGGCAAGGAGGCTAGCTAGCTTGGAGCGAGTTGGAGCGCCGTCGCGCGGCGCCGCGGCGAGCTGGAGCTGTGCGAAAACGACCCACCCCCTCATGCCTCAAGGGGGTGTCGCTAAACCGCCCCGTTATGGACCGACCCCGTCAAGTACCGTTGTCCCCGGAGGGCGGTCGGGGGCAGCGGCTAGCGTGGATCCAGCCTGTTACTCAAACGGCGAGCAGTTGGGCTCGCCGTTTGTAGTCGCACCACCACGCTTCAGCGCCGCTCAAATCCCGCTCGGCGCCGAAGCGCGCATTCACCGCAAGAACACCACCGGCGCCTTCTTGGGGGCTTCGAACGCGGTAGCCGATTGGGGATTGGGGTCGAAGCGGCCAAAGACCGTGGAATCGCTCTTGAAGTGCCGCTGGAGCGCGTCGATCCGATGCTGGTCGCTGGGATGATCCGATAGCAACTGTGGGATCTCCCTCGTCCTCGCGTCCTTGAACTCCCGGAACAGCCACACCAGCCCCCACGGATTGGATCCGGCCGCGGCGCACACGTCGGAGCCGGTCAGGTCGGCGCGGCTTTCCGCCTCGCGGGAATAGCTCAGGGAATGGAGCTTGCCGAGCAGCAGGATCGCCACGGCCGGCCCGGCGCCGGGTCCCAGCAGAATCGCACCGCCGACTTCTCTCCGGCGGATCCGTTTCTCCTTCTTGAGCAGCTCCATGGAGTCGTGATGCAGCGTATGGGCGATCTCGTGGCACAGCGTGCCGGCGAGCTGCTCCTTGTTCTTGACAAAGTACAGCAGTGCGTCCACCACGTAGATGTATCCACCGGGCGTCGCGAACGCGTTCGGCTGTGCCTCGTGGACCAGGTAGACCTTGAAGGGATGGTTGTAGCGCGGCTGTGCCGCTTGCATGATCGGGTTGATCACGGGGAGCAGCGCATCGTACAGGGGTGACGACTCGATGATCTCGCCCCTGGCTTTCAGCTCATCGAACGTCGCCTGGCCAACCGTCAACTCCTCATCCTGAGGCGTCTGTTGAGCGCTTGCCGGCGTCGCCACATTGCTCTCTGGTACCAGGGAGGCGACCATGGCGCCGACCAGGCCCCATGCCCAAACACGTGTGCGTGCGTTCATCGTCGTCCCCCTGTTCCGCGTCGTTGAGAACCGTGCGCCGTTCGTCTGCCCACTTGACCCACTAGCATCAGCCGCTCCACACTAGCGCTCAATCTCCCTGCTGTCGAGGTTCATTGCCGAGGTGGCCCGGGATCCCGTCGAACGCTCGCTTTTGAATCGCCTGCTGACCGTACAGCAGGCGCCGCGCGCCCTGTCCCGCGCGCTGGCGCTCCTGGGCGGCGACGAGCATGCCCTGCTCCTCACGCTCGCCGTCGTCATCGGCGCCGCCGCTGGGGTCGCGGTGATAGGTTTCTACCTCGCGATCGACCTCGTGCAGCGGCTGGTCCTCCACACCGCGCTGTTCTTGCCGCTGCCAGTGATCGTGCTCATCCCGCTCTTCGTCGCGATCGGCCTCATCGCCTGCCGCGCCCTGGTCCGCTGGGGCGCCCGCGGCTCGGGGGGCGAGAACATCCCCGACGTGATGTACCGAGTGACGGTGAAGGGAGGGGTGATTCCGCTGCACCCCGTGCTGGCCAAAACGCTCGCCGCCGGGTTGGTCATCGGCACGGGCGGGTCGGTCGGCGCCGAGGGCCCCGTCGTGGTGCTGGGAGCGGCCACGGGATCCCGCATCGGGCGCTGGCTCAAAGCGACCCCCAACCGGCTGCGAACCCTGGTGGGCTGCGGGGCGGCGGCCGGGATCTCTGCCGCGTTCAACGCCCCGATCGCGGGCGTCATCTTCGGCATCGAGAAAATACTCGGTGCCGCCGGCGGCATCGCCCTCGCGCCCTTCGTGGTCGCAAGCATCATCGCCGCGACGGTCGGTCGGGCTGCGTTTGGAGATCATCCGGTGCTGGCCTTGCCGACGGCCTTTTCGGTCGGCTCGGCGTGGGAGCTGCTGCTCTACGCCGGGCTGGGCGTGCTGTGCGGGGTCGTCGCCGTGCTCTACTCCCGCGCCGTTTGGAGGACGCAGGACCTGTTGGCACGCTTCCCGGCGGCCTGGATGCGTGTCGCCGCCGGGGCTCTCGTGGTCGGCGCGCTCGACGTCGCGTTCCGCGCAGACCTCTGGGGGCACGGCCACCAGAGCCTCGACCTCGGCGGGATGATGGGCCGCACCGCGATCTTGCTGCTGGCGCTCGCCGGGGCCAAGCTGATCGCCACCGCGGCCACCTTCGGCGCAGGCGGTGTCGGCGGCGTCTTCACCCCCGCGCTCTACATCGGCGCGACCCTCGGCGCGGCGTACGGCGTGGCGAGCCATCAGGTGCTCCCAATGGGCACAGAAAGCCCCAACGCTCTGGCTGTCGTAGGAATGGCCGGATTGGTGGCGGGCGCCACCCACGCGCCGCTCACCGCCATCATGATGGTGTTCGAGATGACGGGGGACTACGGGCTCATCATTCCGCTGATGTTGACGAGCGTGCTGGCGTACGGGGTGGCCCGACGCCTCCATCCGGAGTCCGTGTACACGGAGTGGCTCGTGCGGCGAGGGGTGGTGTTGAGTCAGGGCGCCGATGCCGCGGTCATGGCCCGGGTGGCGGTGTCCGAATGCATGAATCCCAATCCGGCAGTGATCCAGGCCGACGCACCCCTCGAGGCCGTTCGCCGGACCCTACAGGAAGGCCGCCAGACCGATTTCCCCGTGGTCGATGCCACGGGTGTGCTGGTCGGCATGGTGTCGGCGGCCGGGCTTCGCGAGGCCGCCGAGGACGGGGACACACCCGAGGGCCTCATCCTCGCCGCCGACCTCGCCACGCCCGAGCCGGACCCGGTGACGACGGATGACACCCTCCTCACCGCCCTGCGGCGCTTCGCCCGTCGCGATGCGGACGCCCTTCCCGTTGTCGACTCTGCTCGCCGCGAGCATCTCGTGGGCCTGGTGACGCGGCAGGACGTTCTGAGCAGCTACGAGCGGGCGCTCACCGCCGAAGGAGGGCATTGATCACCGAGTAGCTATGGCTTCGCTCCCTCTACCTCCGGCGGCCCCACGTCCCGATGCACCGGCGGGACGGTCTTGAGGTAACGGTAGATCGCGCGCAGGTCGTCGTCGCTCATTTTCCGGAAGCCTTGCCAGGGCATCGGCGACCCTCCGATCACCCGGCCGAGTCTGAAGCGGGCGACGAACACGACTTCGCTCATTCTCCCGAGTCGACCGGTCTCGGGATCGCTCGTGATATTCGGTGGCGACCATGAGTGTCCGTCGGGAGTTCGATCGAAGCCCGTCGCCCCGCCGAAGCGCGGACCGACGAGGGCACCGGTCGCCATGTTGCGCTGCGAATGGCAGGCCCAGCACAGGGTGACCGACTCGACCAGGTAGCGTCCGTTTTCCACAGTGGCACCGTGCGGCGTCGTCTTCGGCGGCGGCTCGCCCGGCCCGACCGGATGCGCCAGCATGGTCGCTCGAACGATCTTGCCGAGCAGGGTGTAGCGGTTCGGCGGGACGACATTCCGGACGGGAGCCTGGGCGCGCAAATACGAGACCACGGCCTGCAGATCCTCATCGGACAGCCCCTGCAGCTCCATGAAGGGCAGGAGCGCCCGTCCGTCGTGCCCCACGCCATAACGCAGCGCCCGGGCGATCGCTCCGTCGGAGATCGTTCCCACGCCCGTCGCCGAGTCGGGGGTGATGTTGCGAGCGAAGAAGGTCCCTGGGGGAATGTCCCAGCGTCTGCCTCCGGACAGCGGGATGTCCTTCCCCTCGGGCATGCGGGTGGTGTCGCCGTGACAGTCGGAACAGCTCACCAGGTCGCGCACGACATAGCGGCCGCGCCCGATGATCGCCGTATCGGTCGAGGCCACGACCGCGGGATACGGCGCGTCGAATCGCAAGTGTTGGCGTGCCGCGACGAAGATCGCGAAGGCCACAACCACGAGGCCGACGAATGCGGCGAGTACGAGAAAGATTTTCCGGACCATGGCCACTCGCTATTATCTCAGCCGAGACGAATCTAGTAGGATTGCTCGAGACGCCGGAACCTACCCCACCCCACGCGAGAGAGAGGAAACTCCCCATGAACAGGCCGACCTGGTCCCGCCGTGAATTCCTCGAGGTGAGCGGCGCCACCGCGTGGGCGTCCCTCGGCACTCGACCGCTGCGCGTGCGTCGCGTGCCGCCGAGCGACACCGTGCGGTTCGGCATAGTGGGCGTGGGCATGCAGGGCTCGGGGCTGTTGGGCGAGTCGATCCGGCTGCCTGGCGTGGCGTGCGCGGGCGCCGCCGACCTCTACGATGGGCGCCACACGCTGGCCCGCGAGATCGCCGGCGCCAACCTGCCGGTGACGCGCCGCTATCAGCAGCTGCTCGACGACAAAACGATCGATTGCATCGTCGCCGCGGTGCCCGATCACTGGCACCGGCGCATCGTCGTGGACGCGGTGAGCGCGGGCAAAGACGTCTACTGCGAGAAGCCGATGTCGCACACCGCCGCGGACGGCGTCGCGATGGTCGACGCGGTGAAACCGACCAACCGGATCGTCCAGATCGGCTCGCAGCGGGTCAGCTCGCAGATCTGCGCCAAGGCCCGGGAGCTGATCGCCCAGGGAGCGATCGGC
This sequence comes from Gemmatimonadales bacterium, assembly GCA_035280265.1. Lineage (GTDB taxonomy): Bacteria > Gemmatimonadota > Gemmatimonadetes > Gemmatimonadales > GWC2-71-9 > AG41. Next base: position 9,145 of record DATEGE010000164.1, read on the forward strand.
GACCTGATGATGGTCGAGGGCGCGCTGGGCCGGAACGACCCCACGGGCGCGTGGGAGTATCCCCCGCCCCCCGACCTCTCGGCGCGCACGCTCGACTGGGACACGTGGCAGGGCGACGTGCCCAAACGCGCGTTCGACCCGAACGTCTTCGCGCGCTGGCGCTGCTGGAAGGAGTACGGCACCGGCGTGGCGGGCGACCTGCTCGTCCACCTCATCAGCGGCCTGCTGTTCATGTTGAGCATCAACGAGCCGCCCCGGCAGGCGCTGGCGGTCGGCGGGATTCGCCGCTGGAAGGACGGGCGCAACATGCCCGATGTCCATCTGACGAACTTCTATTATGGAGACTTGCCCGTCTCGATGCGGCTCAATCTCGGCACCGAGCTGCCCGAGACGTACCGCTTTCATGGAGCCAAGGGGGTGCTCGAGCTGGCCGGATCGCAGCTCACCGTGACCCCGCAGAGCGGCCGCGATACGGAGCCGAGTTATTACACGACCAGCTATCCCGGCGCGCTGCGGCAAGCTTACGAGGAGCAATGGCACCGGGAGAACGACCCGAAACTGGGCGAGCGCCTGCCGTTCGCCGAAACCACCACCTTCACCGCACCCCACTTCGACGGTACGCGGGTGCATCTGTGGAATTTCTTCGAGGCCGTGCGGACGCGGAAACCGGTGGTGGAAGACGTGGTATTCGGCCATCACGCCGCGCTGGCCTGTCACATGGCGAACGAGTCCTACTTCCGGCGCAGCGCCGTGACCTGGGATGAGGCGACCAAGACTATCAAGGGTTGAGACTCGGGGCGAAGAATGCAACCGACCGCTATCCTTAATGGAAGGCCATGCCGCTCACCAAGAGCCAACGCGCTCATCTCGAAAAGCGCCTCCGCGAGGAGCGAGACCGCGTGCTTCGCGCGCTCGGGCAGTACAACAGAGAGCTCGGCGACACGGATCAGGACGCGGCGGGCGAGCTCTCGAAGTTCCGCCTCCACATGGCGGACGAGGGGACGGACACGTTCGACCGCGAGCTCGACGCGCAGGAGGCGTCGCGCTTGACTGGCGAGCTGGAGGAGATCGACGCCGCGCTCGAGCGGCTCTATCAGACACCTGACCGCTTCGGCCGGGACGAGCGCACCGGCGAGGACATTCCGTTCGCGCGCTTGGACGTGCTCCCCTGGGCCCGCACCCGCGTGGATCGATGAACAGGAGCTCTCGGAGCATCCCGGAGTCGCTCCGCACCCAAGCTCGATCCTGAACGTAGCGAGCACACCACCACCGGTTGTTCGTCGCGTCGGTCTCGGGCTCGCGGCCCTCGGCCGGCCCGGGTACATCACGGTTCAGCACGCGCGAGACCTGGCGGGGAGTTACGAACCGAGCGCCATGGAGCGGCGTGCGCACGCGGTGCTCGACGCTGCCTACGCCGGCGGCGTTCGCTATTTCGACGTGGCGCGCTCCTATGGGCAGGCGGAGGACTTCCTGGCGTCATGGCTGGCGAGTCGACGCATCGCGCCCGGCGCAGTGGTCGTCGCCTCGAAATGGGGGTACACCTACACCGCCGGCTGGCGCGTCGCTGCCGAGCGCCACGAGGTGAAGAGCCACTCGCTGGCCACCCTCCGGCTCCAGCTCGCCGAGACGCGGGCGCGGCTCGGCGCGCACCTCTCGCTTTATCAGATCCACTCGGCGACGCTGGAGAGCGGCGTGCTGGCCGACGCCGTGGTGATCGACGAGCTGGCGCGCGTCAAAGCGACGGGACTCCGCGTTGGACTCACGCTCACCGGCGCGCCGCAGGCTGACGTCCTCCGGCGTGCATTAGAGATCAGGCGCGACGGCGAGCGGGTGTTCGACGCCGTGCAGGCGACGTGGAACCTGCTGGAGCGCGGTGCGGGCGCCGCACTCGAGGAAGCGCACGGGGCCGGGCTGCAAGTGATCGTGAAGGAGGCGCTCGCGAACGGCCGGCTCACCGAACGCGCGTCGCGCTTCACGCCGTTGTGGGAGGAGGCGGCGCGACTCCACACCACCGTCGACGCCCTCGCCCTCGCCGCCGCGCTCGCCCAGCCGTGGGCGGACGTCGTCCTGAGCGGCGCGGCGACGACGGAACAGCTGCGCTCGAACCTACGCGCGGTGGACGTGCCGTGGCAGGCGGAGACCGACGCGCGCCTCCGGTCGCTCACGATGGAGTCGGGCGAGTACTGGCGCGAGCGAAGCGCGCTCCCGTGGAACTGAGGCGGCGAACGCTGGTCCTAGGGCGGCGGCACCCCCACCCCCACCACCCACTTCACCAACCGGCCCCCCTCGATCGGCGTGTCGAGCTCCACTTGGTTGACAAGCGCCAGGGCGGCAGGGGTGAGGGGTGATGGGCGTTCCCGGGCCAGGTCCGCGATGGTGGTGCGACGGTCGGTCCGCACGATGGTAACCCGCTGCGGCTCGACCGCGAGCACCGCGGGATCGGTGAGCCGCTCAAACGACAGGAGCGACCGCTCAGCGATCGACTGGTACGCGGGCCAGCGCGCGTCGGTCGAGTAGCCGGTCAGCCGGAAGACGGCGCGGCCGTACTCGACGAACAGCGCCGACCCGCGCAGCGTGCCGTTCTCCGTCGCCGCGGCGAACCCCGCGCTCACCGCGGGGAGCCCAGCCACTGTCGCGCGGGCCGGATAGCCGCCGGTAAAGCCGCGTTGCGTGAGAAACGCGCGCGCCGCCGCGTCCGCCGTCCCCTCCGTGGCGAGCGCCAGCTCGACCGCCGCGTCTTGCTTCGGGCTGACCGCCACCACCGACTGCTTGCCATTGCTCGTAGTCCATCCGTCGGGGAAGGTCAGGCGAAACCGGAGTCCGGGATGCAGAAACAGGCTCCCCTTGAAATAGCCTTCGCGCGGATCGTTCCCGAATACCAGGCCGTCGAGGCGCCGGAGATAGACGTCTCGATTGATCAGCGTATCACTCGTCGGCTGGGGCCCGCTCGCGATCTCCTGCTCGATCCGGCCCCGGCGATTCTCCGGGTTGGGATGGGTGGCGAGCCATTCGGGCACACGTCCGCCGCCCTGCGCCTGGCTCACGCGGGTGAGCATCTCGAAGACATGCGGCATCTCGCGCGGATCGTAGTTGGCCCGCCGCATATAGCGTAGGCCGAGGTGATCCGCCTGGCTCTCGGCATCGCGGGAGAACTTGAGGAACAGGACGCCGAGGCCGGCGCTCGCGAGGCCGGCGTAGCGCTCGAAGTCCGGGCTCGCGATGCTGCCGATCGCGAGCCCCACCTGGGCGAGCTGCTGCTTGCTCATCTGGCTCACCGAGTGCCGGGCGGTGACGTGCCCGATCTCGTGCCCGACCACCCCCGCGAGCTCGGCCTCCGTGTTCAGGTGCGCCAGGATCCCCCGGGTGACGTAGATGTAGCCGCCAGGGATCGCGAACGCATTGACCACGGGGTCGTCCACCACGTGAAACGTCCACGGGAGGCTGGGCCGCTCCGAGGTCGCGGCGAGCCGGGTGCCGAACTGCTGGATCCAGCGCTGCATCGCGGTGTCGCCATACAGCCCGACCGACGCGAGGACGTCCTTGTCGTAGCCCTGCCCCATCGCGATTTCCTGCGACTCGCTGATGAGGATGAGCTCTTTGGCGCCGGTGGCCGGGTTGGTCGCGCAGGCGAGCGCGGCGCAAGCCGCGAGGATGAGAGGAACAGACGGGCGCCTCAAGGCTCGATCGTGAGCTCCGCGTGCAGGTCCGCATTGGAATCTTCTCCGACCCACACGTCTACGCTGCTCGGTTCCACCGCCCAGCGCTGCGTCTGGGGACTCCAGAATTGGAGCTCGTCGCTCCGCAACGAGAAACGCAGTGTCCTGGACTCGCCGGCTTGCAGAGTCACTCGGCGAAACCCTTCCAGTTGGCGAACCGGGCGGGACGCGGAGCCGTACCGCTGATGAATGTACAGCTGCGCCACGGCGTCGCCCGGCACGGAACCGGTGTTGGTTACGTCCGCGACCACCTCGACCGAATCGCCGGCCTTCAGACGACTCTTCGATAGGTGCAGGTTCGCGAACCGGAACGTGGTGTAGCTGAGCCCATATCCGAAAGGGTACAGCGGTTTGCTGGAGATGTCCCAGTAGCGCGACGTGAACCGGGAATCGCTCTCCGGCATGTGCGTGAGGTTATGGTTGTAGTAGAGCGGCTCCTGCCCCGCGGAGCGGGGCCAGCTCACCGGCAGTTTCCCTCCCGGATTCACGTCGCCGAAGAGCACATCGACGATCGCGTCGCCGCCTTCGACGCCCGAAAACCACGACTCGAGAATGGCCGCGGCGTGCTCCGCCACCCAATTGATCTCGAGCGGACGGCCATTCTCGAGGACGACGACGAGCGGCTTTCCGGCCGAAGCCGCGGCCTCGACCATCTCCTCTTGAATGCCGGGCAAATCGAGGGTCCCCCGCGAGGCGCCTTCGCCACTCATGAAGGCGGGCTCCCCGATGACGGCGATGACCAGGTCCGCCTGTTGTGCCGCGGCCTTCGCCTTCCCCAGCCAATCCGCGACTTCCGCCGGGCTCGGCGGCGGCACGGGCTTATGACCCAGGAAGGCGTCGAAAAACGACGGATACACTTTCGACATCGCGGGCCCCGGCACATACGTGACAGGCGCCTCCGAACCGAGGCGATTCTTGAGGGCCGCCAGCACGGTGACGGCAAGGGCGTCGCGCCCTTGACCGAAGACGCCCGCGGGAGTGGGACCTCCCGTGACGTCCTCGGGAGAGTCGGCGAGGACCCCGATGACCGCTACGCTCCGTGTCGTGCGCGCCAGCGGTAAGGTGTGGTTGTCGTTCTTGAGCAGCACCATCGACCGAGCGGCGAGTTTCCGGGCCAGGGAGCGATCCTCCGCGCTGGCATCCGCTGCACCGTCGGACTCGTTCGCGTACGGATGATCGAACAGGCCGATCTGGAACTTGACCTCGAGGATCGGCAGGACAGCAGCGTCGATCCATGCCGGCGAGACCGTCCCGCGGGCGACCAGCTTCGCCAGGTTGCTCCGATACGTCTGGCTGGCCATGTCCATCCCGGCGCCGGCGGCGGTCGCCTTGGCCGTGGCATCGGCAGAATCGGCTGCAAATCCGTGGACCTGCAGGCTCGCGATGGCGAACGCGTCCGACGTGAGGAAGCCGCGAAATCCCCAGTCCCGGCGGAGCACGTCGGTCAGGAGCCAGCGATTCCCGCTGGCGGGAACGTCGTTCAAATCCATGTACGCAGTCATGAGACTGCCCACGCCCTGCCGTACCGCCGCGTGGAACGGAGCCAGGTACACGTTCCGCATCAGCTCTTCTGGAACGTACGACCCGTCGTAGTCGCGGCCGCCCTCGGCCGCGCCGTACCCGGCGAAGTGCTTGGCGCACGCGACCACGCTGTTGGGCCCGAGGGCCGCGCCCTGGAATCCCCGCACCTGAGCCCGCGCCATCGCGCCGCCGAGGTACGGATCTTCGCCGGCGCCCTCCTGAATCCGCCCCCACCGGGCATCGCGAGCGATGTCGACCATCGGAGTGAATGTCCAACGGATGCCGGCGCGCCGGGCCTCCGCGGCCGCGAGCGCCTGAGCCTGTTCCTCCACGGCGGGGTCCCAGGATGAAGCCATTCCGAGGGGTATGGGAAACAGGGTGCGATAGCCATGAATCACGTCCAGCCCAAAGAGGAGCGGGATATGCAGTCGACCCTGCTCGACCGCGAGATGCTGCATCCGACTCATCTCCTTGGGATCCGCCAGCCACAGTATGGCGCCGACGCGACCATGGGCGATGTCGTCGTCTGAGGCCCCGGTAATCATGCCTCCCAGGCTGACGCCCGCAGCCAGGTTGAGCTGCCCGATCTTCTCCTCGAGTGTCATTTGCCGCAGGAGGGACTGGGCGCGACGAACGGACTCAGGGCTCGCTATGGAGGCTTGGGCGGAAGCGCCCTCGGCCATCACCGACGTCAAGTAGAGGACCAGCAGGAGTAACGCGAGTCTTCCCAGTGTACGGTGACGCATGGCGTTCATTCTGCGCCGCCGGTCATCAAGCCGCAATGGGCCGAAAGCCCTCGCTCATCGCCTTCTCTCCAGCACGAGCTCGAGCCCGAACCCGACGAGAATCGTCCCGGTCACTCGATCCAATGTCCTCGCTACACCTGGCCGCCGGAGCCAGCGGGAGAGCGAGCGAGTCGCGACCGTGAGCGCGGTGAACCACACCATGCCCTCGGTCGCGTGAATGGCGGCGAGTAACATGATGAACGGCGCGACGCTGACGCCCGCGGGGACGAACTGCGGAAGGAATGTCACGTAAAAGACGCCGACCTTCGGGTTGAGGACGTTCGTCAGGAAACCCCGGGCAAACCAGCCGGACCCAGGCCCCCGAGTATTTCCCAGGAAAGACACATCCCCGCTCTCGACCACACCGGCTGACGGCCGTTTACGCAACAGGATCCGCACGCCCAGCACGATCAGGTAGCAGGCGCCGACTATGCGGAGGGCATCGTAGGCCAGCCGCGAAACGGCGAGCAGGGCACCTAATCCCACCGCGACCGCGAACCCCCACGTCAAGCACCCGAGGCAGATACCTGCCCCGGCGAGCATCGCCCGACGCGAGCCCTCAACGGCCGCGGTTCGCAGGACGAGAGCGGTATCGAGCCCCGGCGTGATGGTCAGCAACCCGGCGGCAACCGTAAATGCCGCCAATGCATGACCGATGGTCACCGTTCCTCCCGGCCTCGCTGGTGCTGGCCCTTCAGAATCCGCACGATCGCGGTGATCGTATTCCAATTCCGGGTCGTCGCCGGCACGCCGAACAGCTTGTCGATCTGGCCAAGATAGCCGATCGTTTTCATACGCCGACGGTACAGTCCGAAGACGAATCGATGTTTCGCCCCGAGTACTCGCACGACCCACTCCCCGTCCGGCGGGAGGTTGATCGGAAGGGCGGCGCGGCCGCGGCCGGCTTGCGACAGGATGCTCACGAACCGAACGACATCGGGGCGTGGTCGCTCGGTTCCAAACGGATTCTGGTCCGCCAGACCGACGACATCGCGGCCGTCGCAGAGCGCAACGACCGCCGAGAATGGCAGCTTCCGGAGCAATGCCGCCCGGAACCTTGCGCGAGATCCAGGCTTGCGAACCACGAACGTGCCCGCGGCACCGACATTCACGATGTCGAAGGCACTCAGTTTTCCTGCGAGGACGCTGGGGCGAAACGTCCGGTGCCCGCCAACGTTGACGCCGCGAAGGAACACAACGAGAGCCATGGAAGAACAATACCGCAAGACGAGGCCCCAACCGTACTTGGCCAAGCGTCCAGGCCGAAACACTCCCCGTCACGGCCGACATGTCGTATTCTAGAGCACCCGGTCGCCCTAGCTGCCAGGAGGGTAACCGTCATGCCTAAGCTGCCAATCCCCATCGCCCTGCTGCTTCTCGTGTCACCCGCGCAAGCGCAACAGGCGACGCGCCAGCCGTCGACCGACCCCTGGGAGGTTACAGAGCAGACCAACCAGCCAACCCTGACCTTAGAGCTTGTGGCGCTCAACATGGTGTCGGGGTCCGTCTTCGAAGTGCGTCCAGTCCTGCTCGTGCGGTGCCGGGAACACGAGCTCGACGTGTTTGTGTCCGCGGGATCCGCCCTGGATTCGGGCGACAACGGCATGACGCCGGTCGGCATTCAACTGGGCGCGCGGGCCCCGGAGGAGACCCGGTGGAACCGCTCGACCGATTCGACGTCCGCGTTCGCGCCTGATCCACGAGCGTTCCTACGGCAGCTGCTGTCGAGCCCGGACCTGCGGCTCGAGATCCATCCCTCCCACAGATCGCCGCAGGTCATCCGCTTCAATGCGCGCGGACTCGAGCGTCACATGCCGCAGGTCGATGCGGCGTGTGGGTCCGGCGGCAGCCGTGAGGGGCAGGAGGCGATCGCGGGTCAGATCTATGCGCCGGAAGATGTCGATGAGCGTCCGGAGCTCGTGTCTGCGCCGCCGCTCGCGTACCCGCCGTTACTCCGGCAGGCAGGCCTGCAAGGTCGCGTGACGGTGCAGGCCGTCATCGACACGCTGGGCCACGCGGAGCCTGGATCGGTGAAGATCATGGAGAGAACGAGTACCGGATTCGAGGAGTCCGCGCGTGACTATGTCCTGCACGCGGTGTTTCGACCAGGGCAGGTGAAGGGACGCGCCGTTCGCGCGCTCGTCAGAGTGCCGCTCGATTACCGGATCCGGTAAGCAGGCCGACCATCAAAGACTCACATCGAGTTCCGAACCTGTCGATTTCCAGCAGGCCCGTTCGTCGTCAGGTTGGAGCAAACCGTCAACCTGACGCCAAACGACCATCAGACATAGCGGGGTGTCCGTGAGAAAGCTCGTCGTTTCCGAGTTCGTGACGCTGGACGGCGTAATGCAGGCGCCCGGTGGCAAAGACGAAGATCTGGACGGAGGATTCCAGTACGGCGGCTGGACCATGCCCTACTGGCATGACGACATCGGGCGGAGCTTCGGCGCGCTGATGCAGGACGTCGATGCGTTCCTCCTGGGCCGGCGCACCTACGTCACGCACGCCGCGGCGTTCGAGCCCATGCCTCCGGGCGACCCGTTCGGCGATATGATGAACGCGCCCAAGAAGTACGTGGTCTCGAAGACGCTCAAGCAGCCGACCTGGCGCAATACGACGATCATCCCTGACAACGTGATCGAGTCGGTGCGCGCGCTGAAGGCACAGCCCGGCAAGACCATCCTGACGGATGGCAGCAGCCAGCTGGTGCACGCCCTGCTGGGGCACGACCTGGTCGACGAGCTGCACCTGCTCCTGTATCCGTTGACGTTGGGAAGCGGCAAGCGGGTGATGCCGAGTGGGGTTCACGCGACATTCAGCCTGAAGTCGGCGATCCCGTATCCGACGGGTGTGGTGGGCCTTCACTATGTGCGACAGGCAAACCGCTAGTCAACGTTGACCTGTACGAAAAGGGGTAATCCGATGCCGAAGTTCATGACGATCGTGAAGGGCTCCGAGAATCACGCCCCACCGCCCCACGAGCTGATCGAGGGGATTGACCAGCTGATGAAGGACGCCGGCAAGCGGTTCGTCAGTGCGGGTGGACTGCTGGACAGCGGCAAGGGGGCGCGGGCGCGTCTGTCGAAGGGCAAGATAACGGTGACGGACGGGCCGTTCACCGAAGCCAAGGAAGTGATCGGCGGGTTCGCGATCTACGATGTCCCATCCCTCAAAGAGGCGAAGGAGTGGACGCGTCGGTTTCTGGACTTGCACATCAGGTTTTTCTCCGGGTGGGACTGCGAGGTCGAGATCAGGGAGATGATGGAGGGTCCGCCAGAGTAATCAGAATGGAACTTCGCGGTTCGGCATTTCTCTTCGACCTAGACGGTGTGCTCGTCGATTCCCGCGCGGTTGTCGAGCGCGTGTGTCGCACCTGGGCGCGGCGGCATGGCCTCGATCCAGAAATGGTTCTCCGGACCGCGCATGGCCGCCGGACCCGCGACACGGTGGCAGCCGTCGCGCCGCACCTGGACATCCCGCGCGAAGTGGCGTGGCTCGATGCCGCTGAGCTGGCGGATGTGGATGGACTGGTGGAAGTGCCTGGCGTCCGCCGCGTCTTGACGAGCCTCGCTGCTGGCAGCTGGGCGGTCGTGACATCGTGCACCCCTGATCTGGCACGACTCCGTCTTACCTCCGTCTCACTGCCGATACCCCAGGTGGTCGTGACCAGCGCGGATGTGGCACGCGGGAAGCCGGCGCCGGACGCATTCCAGCTCGGGGCGAAGCGGCTCGGCTATGACGCGGCCGCGTGCGTCGCATTCGAAGACGCGCCGCCTGGGGTCGCGGCGGCGCGAGCCGCCGGCGCTCGTGTCGTCGCGTTGCGCACTACCCACCCCGAGGCGAATTTCGCCGCAGTGGAGGCGGTGATTCCAGATTTCACAGGCCTTCGCGTACGCCGCGACGAGCACGGCTATCTGCTTACGATTCTATGAGCGGGGCGATGAACCAGATGTTTCGACCTGAGGTGCTAGGGCTGCGGCGTGCGGCGGCTGTGCTGCCGGTTGTTGTGACCGGCCTCGTCGCCTGCGGCACGGACAACGGCACCGGACCCGACACCACGCCGCCGTCCGTGCCGGCAGCCATCCAGGCAGTGGTCATTTCCGTCACCCGGATCGACGTTTCCTGGAAGCGAGCGGCGGACAACGTCGCCGTCACCGGCTACCGGGTCTACCGCAATGGGACGTTCCGGAGGGCGGTCACCGATACATCCACGTCCGATACCGGTCTCACCCCCGGCATCCTGTACTGCTACGCGGTCTCCGCCCGAGACGCGGCGGGGAACGAATCGGCGCAAGGCACGCCTTCCTGCGCCGCGACCGCCAACGCCGCACCAGTCGCCGTCCTCGACGCCCCGGAGGGCGTCCTGACCGGCCAGACCGCGACGTTCGACGCCCGGGCGTCCCACGACGCCGACGGGACGATCACCAGCTACAGGTTCGACTTCGCTGATGGGACGCCCGTCGTGGTCCAAGCGACGCCGACGGCGACGCATGCCTACGCGGTCTCCGGAACGTATCTCGTTTCGCTCACGGTTACGGACGACTTCGGCGCCACCGGCTCGACCACGCGTGAGATCACCAGTGGGCTTGTCGTTTCACCACCGGTCAACATCTCGCACAACCCCGTGCTCTCCCAAACCCCGTTCTTCGCCCGCGACGACGCCGGCGCGATCAACGTCGTGTGGGAAGAGCGCGGGGACGACATCGTCTTTTCCCGATCGACCGATGGCGGCAGGACGTTCGCCCAGCCGAAGTACGTCGTCGCCCCGAGCGATCCCTTCGGCGCGGATAATGGCTACAGCTCCGGCCAGATGCAGGTGGCGAGCACGACGGACGGCGCAATCCACGTTGCCTGGACAATCTTTGATTTGCTGTTCGGCGGGGCGGAAATTTTCTATTCGCGCTCCAACAACGGAGGTACGACGTTTTCCGCCCCGCTGATGGTGTCGAGCAATGACGGCGTGAATTCCTATATCCCGTCGGTCGCCGCGGACGGTGCGAGCACGATCGGGATCTCGTGGGGCGATTCAAATCTCGACACCGGGGCATCGGCCGTCTGGTACAGCGCCTCAGTCGATGGCGGCGGCACGTTCTCCGCTCCCGTGCTGGTCGCTGCTTCGGGCGGGTGCCCGAGCGTGGCCGTCACGGGAGCTAACGTGTACATCGCCTGGACGGCGGGCCCGTTCGGACAAGAGCAGATCCTGTTCGCGCGATCCAGCGACGGCGGCGCGACCTTCTCCTCGCCCAGCGTCGTCGACCATTTCCCCGACAAGTCCTGGTGCCCGCACCTGCGGGTGGACCGAGCCGGAGCGATTTACGTGATGTGGGAGGAAGGGCCCGCCTTCCAGACGAACGTCCTGTTTTCGCGGTCGACCGATGGGGGGGCGTCCTTCAGCGCTCCGACGACGGTCGCACCGCTTGCCGGCTGCTCCGGGGTCGCTCCCGGTATAGGCGGGAGCGTGTACATCTCGTGGGTAGCCGGTGGGCGGTCCTTCCTGGCGACCTCAACAGACGGTGGGATGACCTTCGCGACACCCCTCAAGGTGCCGGGCCTTAGTGCCGACGCCAGTTGTATCCAGGTGATCGCGGCGCCACAGAACGAGATCGGGCTCGGATGGTTTGGCGTACCGGCCGGACAGCAGTACGCCGACATTTTCTATGCCGGGGCCCAGGTCTCCGTCCCCTGAGCGAAGACCTCCTAAGCCCCGAACCGCTCGAACCGGTATGCCAGCTCCGCACCTCCTTTTCCCTCGTACGCGAGCCGCGCGATAAGCAGTGTAAACGGCTCCGTGTAACGGGCGATCCGTAGGGGCCCAGCGTCCACTGGATCAAAACCGACGTCACCGATGAGCTGAGCCGCAATCGCTTTGCTCCTGGTATCGTCTCCACAGTAGACCAGACTGGGTCGCTTCGCTTTGCGCCGCGCCGCGAAGACAGCAAACAGCACTTCGCTCGGCACGGTACCGAACGCGGAAACGATTCGGGCCTTTGGCACTTTCTTCGCAAGCTCCTCGGCCCCTGAGGAGGTGTGGGCAATCACGAGGTCGGTGTCGTCAGCGTTCATCGGGAGCGAGCAGCTGATGATGATCTTGCCCGACACATCGCCTGCCTGCTGCAACACGTCGTCGACTCGCGACCAGTGCACCGCCACTAACAGCGCGTCCGCGTCGCGGGCGGCTTCACCCGGTGTGCCAGCTCGCGCGTTTCCCTGTGCCTCGCGGGCGAGCCTTTTCAACTTCTGCTCGCTGCGTGCGTAGCTGAATACCACGTCGTGCCCAGCGCGCGCGAAGATCGTGCCGAGCTTGCCGCCCATCAATCCGGAACCCAGAACGCCGACTCGCACGGTGCCCTCTAGGAGAACAGCCGCCGCCCCAGAATCGATTCCAGCCCGGCCAGGGCCAGGCGCGCCGCATAGCGGGTTTGTACTACGTCCGCACCCGCCTGCGTGAGCTGGACCTGCGCGTCCACGAGCTCGAGGATCGTCGCCGCACCGGCGCGATAGCGCTGATCTTGGACGCGGAAGTTCTCGGCGGCCGTGGCGAGCGCCTTGATCGCTTGCGCGTAGTTGTCCCGGGCGGTGGTGTACGTCTCGTAGGCCTCGGTCACGTCCCGGCGCGCGGCACGCTCCGCGTCCTCGCGCGTCGCGCGCGCCACATCGCGGGCAACCCGCGCCTCGCTGATCGCCACCTCCCGCGCCCCACCGGTCCAGATCGGCAGGCTGACGCTGAGCGTGAGGGACGACAGGTTCCGCGCCTCGGGATAGAAGCGGCTGTCGAAGCTCTGGTTCGCGCCCGCGAGCGTCAGCTGCGGGAGATACTCCCCCCGCGCTCCGGTGAGCGCCGCCCCCGCGGCGCGCTCATTGGCCCGGACGATCCGATAGGCCGGCCCTTCACGCAGGGCGAGGCTCACCGCGTCGTCGAGCGACACCGGCAGCGCCCGCGCCTGCAGCGTGTCGAGTGGTTGGGCGGCGACCGCGCCCGCGACGCCCACGCGGCGCCCGAGTTGGAGCCGCGCCACCGCGAGCGCCACGCCCTGCCGCGCAGAGTCGATCTCCGCCCGGGTCTCCTCCAACGCGACCTGGAGCGAGTCGCTCTGCACCGCCACGCCTTGCGTGACGCGCTCGCGGGCCACGGCGAGCTGCTCGCGCGCGCGGTTCACGCGCTCGGTCGCGACGCGCAGGAGCTCCTGGTTGGCGAGGACACTGTAGTAGTCGGCTTCGGTGTTCATCGCGGTCTGGAAGCGCTGCTCGACTTCGCCCGCCGCGGCGGCCTCGTGCGCGGCGTCGGTTGCTCCCAGGTCTGCGAACTTGCGGAGGCTGAACACCGTGTAGCTCGCCGCTACCCTGGCGGTCACGGCGCTCGTCTGCAGCCGGCCCGTGCCCGGGTTGAAGAACGGTGACGAGTAGGTCGTGGCGTCGACGCCTGCGGTCAGCGAGGGGAGGACGAACGCGAGGCGCGCGGCCCGGCGTACCCAGCCGGCGTTGTCGAGCTGGCCGAGGGCGCTAACGTACGCGGGATCGAGCCGGGCCGCCCGTGCGATCGCCTGCTCGAGCGAGACGGTGGGCACTGAGTCGGCGAGCTGCGCCACGACGAGCAGCACGGGAAGCATCAGTTTCTCCCCGGCGGGCCCGGGGCCTCGACCGGCTGTACCTTGGCGCCCTCGGTCACGCCGTCGCCGGGGTTCAGCGCCACGCGGTCACCCGTGGCGAGCCCGCTCGCGATCGCCGCCGCCTGCCCGTCGTCACGCGCCACGATCACCCGCCGGAAGCTCGCCCGGTTGGCCGAGTCCACCACGACGACGAACGTGGTGTCTCGTCGCACAACCAGCGCGCCGGCGGGGACTTCCGGGTACCCCCGGCCCTTTACCTGCAGCGCGACGGTCACGAAGCTCCCGGGGAGAATGTCCTCTGCGTGGTTCGCGACATCGACCTCCGCCAGTAATGTCCGGGTGCGGGGATCGAGCTGGCCGCTTACGCGCGTCACGCGGGCCGCCACCCGCACGCCGGGTTGGTCGGGGACCGTGATCTCGGCCGGCGCGCCGACGGCGACGAGCGGCGCGCTCTGCTGGTCCACGTACGCGTACACGCGCAGGCGCCCGGTCTGGGACACCGTCAGCACCGGCAGTGCGCCCGTCTGGGCGGTGGTCGCGTTCTGGACCAGCGCCCCGGGATCGGCGAAGCGCGCGGTCACGCGGCCGGCGAACGGGGCGCGGATGATCTGGTACGACTTGAGCGTTTCGACCGCCTTGAGATTCGCCTCGGCCACGGTGGCGTCGGTCTCGTACCGCTCCGCCTCTTGGGCGGAGCTCGCGTTCTTGACGGCGAGCGCGCGGAACCGCTGCGCGTTGACGCGCTTGTTGCGGGCGTCGGCGAGCGCCGCCTCATATTGCTGATCCAGCTCCGGCGACTCGATTATCGCCAGCACCTGGTTCGCGGTGACGGCGTCGCCTTTGTCGACCAGTACCTCCCGCAGGTACCCGCTCACCTTGGCGTAGAGGGTGACCGACGCGTAGGGCCGGGCCTCGCCCAAGAGCGTCAGGGTCTGAAAACCGTCTGGCGCTGCCACACGGACAACCCGTACGTGCGGGCCCGCGGCCAGCTCGGCCGCGCGGGCGCGGGCTTCCGCGTTGACGAGCGTCGCCTTCCGCGCGAGCAGCGCGCCGACGATCACGACCGACAACGCCATGGTGGCGACGCCGCCGATGAACAACCGACGCTCTGTCATCAAGCCACTCCTTTCTCTTCGGCCAAGAACCGCTCATCGAGCAGATGGCTCGTCGGCTCGCTCGTGCGAATGAGCGAATACACAACGGGAACGACGAACAGCGTGGCCAGAGTCGCCACCACCAGCCCGCCGATCACCGCCCGGCCCAGCGGGGCGTTCTGCTCGCCGCCTTCGCCGAATCCCAGCGCCATCGGGATCATCCCCAGCACCATCGCCAGCGCCGTCATCAACACGGGACGCAGGCGGGTCTGCCCCGCCTCCAGCGCGGCGGCCAGGGCCGGCACGCGCGTTTCGACCCGGTGATCGTTGGCGAAGCTCACCAGCAAAATCGAGTTCGAGACCGCGATCCCCACGGCCATGATCGAGCCCATGAGGGACTCGACGTTGAGCGTGGTGCCCGTGAGGGCGAGCATCCACAGGATGCCGACCAACGCGCCCGGGACCGCCGCCATAATGATGAAGGGGTCGAGCCACGACTGGAACAGCACGACCATGAGGCAATACACGAGAACGACGGCGAGGATCAAGCCGAGCCCGAGGCTCTTGAACGACGTCGTCATCACCTCACCCTGCCCCCGCACCGTGATGCGCATTCCGGCGGGCAACGGCCCGAGCGCCCGGATGCGACCCCGGATGTCCCGCACCACGGACCCGAGGTCCCGACCCTCGACCCCGGCGGCGACGTCGAGCACCCGCTGCACGGTGTAATGGCTCACGACGCCGGGCGACGCCCCGGGCAGCACCGAGGCGACGTTGCCGAGCGTCATCGCCGGCGCCTCCGGCAGCTCGGCTGGCGGCGCGACCCGCCCGGGGTCCAGCACCTGGCCGCCGTTCGGGGGCGTCAGCGGGGTGGCGAGCAGGCTCGGCACCGAGGCGAGGCGCGCGATCGGCGTCTGCACCGCCACGACGTAGTTCACGTTGTTGATGGGATTCAGGAAGAACGACGGCGCCACGAGCCCGCTCGACGAGAGGGAGATCAGCATGCTGTTCGCCACGTCGCGCTGCGACAGTCCCAGCTGCGCCGCGCGCTCCCGGTCCACCTGGATGCGGAGCGCCGGATAGTCGAGCACCTGCGCGAGGTGCACGTCCACGGCCCCGGGCACGGTGCGGATCGCGTCGCGCAGCCGGCGCGCGTAATCATACGAGCGCCACAGGTCGGCCCCCTCGATCTGCACGTCCACCGGCGCCGACACGCCGAAGTTCAGCACCTGGGTCACGATGTCCGCCGGCTGGAAATAGAAGCTCGACCCCGGATACGCCGCCGGCAGCGACGCCCGCAGCTCCCGCATATAACGCGCGGTGGGATGGTGCCGCCGCCGCAGGGCGATCAGGATCTCGGCGTCCATCTCCCCGATGTTGTCGGTAGGCACGAAGGCCAGATTGTAGAACGTCGGTACGCCGATCATGTCGTTGATGGTCTCGAGCTCGGACGCGGGAATCACCTGCCGGATCCGCTGCTCGACCGCCTCCACCAGCTGCTCGGTCTGCTCGATCCGCGTGCCCGGAGGCGCGCGGAAGTGCAGTTTCATCAGGCCCGCGTCGACCGTCGGGAAGAAATCGGTGCCCACCAGGGTCAGGAGCCCTGCCGCCGACAGCGCGATCACGAGCGCCGTGGTGAGCGTGAACCGGCGATGGGCCAGGACGGTCTGGAGCGCCCGGCCGTACGCCGCCTGTATCCGGTTCCAAACCGCGTCTCGCTTGCGATTGAACGCCGCCACCAGCCCCACGCTCGCCGCGGCTGCGTGCTCCTCCCCCGGCATCAACAACCGGGCCAGCAGCGGGACCAGCGTACGCGACAAGACGTAGGACGCGAGCATCGCGAACACCACCGCCAGGGCGAGCGGGGTGAACAAGTACTTGGCCGGCCCGTACAGCAGCGCCACGGGGAAGAACACGATGCAGATGGCGAGCGTGGCCACGATCGCCGGGATCGCCACCTGCCGCGCGCCGTCCAGGATCGCCACGGTCAGCGGCTTCCCGAGGGCGCGGTTGCGGTGGATGTTCTCGATCGCCACGGTGGCGTCGTCCACCAGCATGCCGATGGCGAGCGCCAGCCCTCCGAGCGTCATGATGTTGATCGTCTGGGCCGTGAACTTGAGACCCAGGAACGCGGTGAAGATCGCGAGCGGGATCGAGGTCGACACGATCACCATGCTGCGCCAGCTGCCGAGGAACACGAAGATCATCAACGAGACCAGGATCGAGGCGAGCACCCCCTCTCGCACCACGCCCGAAATCGCCGCCCGGACGAAGAGCGACTGATCGAAATCGATCTTGAGCTCGAGCCCCTGCGGCGCCACGGCCTCGATGGCGGGCAGCGCTTCGCGCGTGGCGTCCACGACCGCGAGCGTGGAGGCATCGGCGTGCTTCAAGATCGCGAGATAGGTGGCGCGCCTGCCGTTCACACGCACGACGTTCGTCTGCTCCGCGTAGCCGTCCGACACCCGCGCGACGTCACCCAACAGCACGGTCGCCCCCGCCACCACGCGCAGCGGGATCCGGGCGAACTCCGCCACCGACGCCGGGCTGGAGTTCAGCAGCACGTTGTACTCTGTGGCGCCGACGCGGGCCTGGCCCGCCGGCACGATGACGTTCGACGCCTGGAGCGCCGCCACCACGTCCGCGGGCGACAACCCCTTGGCCGCGAGGGCGTCGGGGTCGATGTCGATCGAGACCTGTCGCGCCTTGCCGCCGAAGGGAGCGGGCGTCGAAAGACCGGGAATGGTGAACAGCCGGACGCGGATGAAGTTCAGCCCGTAGTCGAAGATCTGTTGCTCGGGCAGGATCCGGCTCGACGCCGTGAGCTGCGCCACGGGGACGTTGGAGGCGTTGAACTGCACGATCGCGGGTGGTTGCATGCCCGGCGGTGCCAGGCGAATCAGGGTGCTCGACACGGCCCCGATCTGCGCGATTGCCGCGCCGATCTCGGTGCCGGGCTGGAAGTACACCTTCAGGACCCCGACGCCGGGAATCGACTGTGATTCGACCCGCTCGATGCCGTTCACGGTGGTCGAGTAGGCGCGCTCGCTGATGAGCACCACCCGCCGTTCCATGTCCTCGGCCGAGAGCCCCGGATAGTTCCACACGACCGCGACGACCGGAATGTCGATGGCCGGAAAGATGTCCACCACCATCCGCGTAAGGGACAGCGTCCCGAGCACGAGGATGAGCAGCGCCATCACCGCGATGGTGTAGGGCCGGCGGAGGGCGAGACGGACGATCCACATGGGAGCGCTCCTAGAGGCTGATCAAACCACCGAGTCGCTGGTGGCCCACCCGAACGGGTGTGCTCGTTCTGGATTCAAATTCGAGTACCAGGCAACACACCGCAACGCCGCGAGGTTCCGCCTTCAGAGTCCGGTCCGCTTCTCCAAGTGTTCGGGGTACCGCGCCCCTTGGATCGTGATCTTGGAGGCAGCGCGATCGATCTCCCGCAGATCCGCGGGCGTGAGCTCGACTGCCACCGCTCCGAGGTTCTCGTCCAGGCGCTTCAGCTTCGTGGTGCCTGGGATGGGCACGATCCACGGCTTCTGGGCAAGCAGCCAGGCGAGCGCTAGCTGAGCAGGCGTCGCCCGCTTCCGTTCTGCGATGTCGCGTAGCAGAGCGACCAGGGCCTGATTCGCTTTCCGCGCCTCCGCCGCAAAGCGCGGAACGATGTTGCGGAAGTCGGAACTGTCGAACGTCGTCTTCTCGTCGATCTTGCCCGTGAGGAAGCCCTTCCCCAGAGGACTGAATGGAACGAACGCGATTCCCAGCTCCGCGAGGGTCGGTAGCACTTCATTCTCAGGCCTTCTCCACCACAGCGAGTATTCACTCTGAAGTGCGGTGACCGGCTGGACTGCATCCGCCCGACGAATCGTTCGTACCCCTGCTTCAGATAGCCCGAAGTGCTTCACCTTCCCTGCGTGAATCAGATCCTTCACCGCCCCCGCCACATCTTCGATGGGCACGTCGGGGTCGACACGGTGTTGATAGAATAGATCGATGGCATCGACCTTGAGTCGCTTGAGCGACGCCTCGGCGACCTGCTTGATGTGCTCTGGCCGACTATCCAGGCCGACCTGCTCTCCCTTGGGGCCGAACTTGAAGCCGAATTTGGTGGCGATCACTACTCGCCCACGGAAGGGCGACAGGGCTTCGCCCACGAGCTCTTCGTTGGCGAACGGCCCGTACGCTTCCGCGGTGTCGAAGAACGTCACGCCCCGCTCCACGGCCGACCGAATCAGTGAAATCATCTCCTGTTTGTCTCCAGCTGGACCGTAGCCATAGCTCATTCCCATGCAGCCCAGCCCGAGGGCAGAGACTTCCAGGTTGCTCTTTCCAAGTTTGCGCTTCCTCAGTAATGCTCCCACGCAACCCTCCAGTGTTCGTTCGGGCTGGACGACTTCACGATCAGGTGTTTGCCGGAAAACTCGTATACGCGCGTGAGATCTCTACCGATAAGGCTTCGCAGCAGTGCGCCCTCAACCTTATAGGTGAAGGCGTGAGCGCGCTCGTCGATCTCATAGGAGCCGAAGGAGGCCTCGTATCCGCCTTGCGCATATTGCACCGGCCCGGCGGGGGTCCCCGCCTGCGGGTTTCGATACATGACCTGGACGGCCATATGGCCGTCGCCCGTGAAGACCAGCAGCCCGGTACAGTCGACCCTGTGAACCTTCCCGTCGGCGCCTTCTTCTTCGAGCCAGGCAAGCCGCCACGCTCCGATAAACCGATCGCGATCCTGGCTACCAAACCTCGTGATCGTGGTCATACTGATAAGCAGAGGCAGCACTGCGAGCTTCATCGCGCGGCCTCCGCGAAGACCTTCCGGGCGATGGCCACGGCGGTGCTGGCTGGTGGCCAACCGGCGTAGAAGGCCAGATGGGTGATGAGTTCGATTAGCTCGACCTTCGTGACTCCATTCTCGAGTGCTCGCTTGAGGTGGAAAGGCAGCTCGTTCGTGCGGTAGAGCGCGACGAGCGTCGCCACGGTGACGAGGCTCCGGTCGCGCTTCGAGAGTCCGGGCTCCTCCCAGACCTCGCCGAAGAGCACCTTCTCCGTGTACCGGCCGAGCGCTGGGGCAATGTCCGCAAACGGGTTGCGGGGGGGGTCGGGTTGGTTGCTCATCAGGATTCCTCCCGTTATGGTCGCAGCAGCGTCTTGATCGCGCGGCGCTCGTCCATCGCGCGGTATCCCTCCGCGACCCGATCCAGTGGCAGGGTCAGGTCGAAGACCTTCCCGGGATTGATCTTCCCATTTAACACCATCTCGATCAGGATGGGCAGGTAGCGACGCCGGCCCGCCATGAAGACGGAGTTTGACGCCAGCCACGCCTTCGTCACCGCGCTCGGCCACGACGTCGGTCTGGCGCCGGAGACGCGTGCCGGATCGGGGGCCTGGAACAGCGGATCGACGCGCACGGTGCCGGTGAAGTACTCGGCCGGTCCTCGGCTCGAGGGTTGGGAGCCGCTGCGCTTGATGTCCATCCCATCCGCCTCTGTCATTGTGGAATCCTGCTATGACGCTTCTCCTTCTGGGTCAACGTAAAGGCACACTACGCGCGTGAGTAGCTGGCAAAATGGACATGGGTTTGTGAGTATTGTTCACAAATGGTTGGTGACGAGCTCGACGTCCTATCTGCCTTCCTTGCAGTGGCGGAGGAACGGAGCTTTACGCGGGCGGCGAAGCAGCTGAGTGTGTCTCCGTCGGCGCTGAGCCACGCGATTCGGGACCTCGAAGAGCGATTGGGCGTGCGCCTGCTCGCGCGGACGACCCGCAGCGTTGCCCCCACCGATGCCGGAGAACAGCTCCTGGCGCGGCTGCGGCCGGCGCTCGGCGACATTCGGAGTGCTCTGGATCTGATTGCCGGGCTGCGTGGGCGGCCAGTGGGACGCTTGCGGCTACTCGTCTCGCCTCTTGCAGCGAAGACGGTGCTCGCGCCGAAGCTGGGACAATTCGCGCGCGACTACCCGGACGTCGTGCTCGACGTCACGACAGACGAAAGCCGTGTCGACCTCGTTTCCGCAGGCTTCGACGCCGGTATTCATCTCGGCGAGTTCATTCAGAAGGACATGGTGGTGATCCGCGTCTCGCCGGACCGGCGGCCGGCAATCGTGGGTGCACCGAGCTATTTCGCGTCACACCCCAAGCCGGCGTCCCCGCGGGAGCTGACCAACCACCGCTGCATCAACTATCGGCACGGATCCGCCGGCGTGTACCGTTGGGAGCTCGACCGGGGCAAGGAGTCCCTGACCGTCGCGGTGGATGGCCCGCTGATCGTCGACGACGTGGAGCTCATCATCCGTGCGGCCATCGATGGCGTGGGCCTGGCGTTCATGGCGGAGGAGACCGCAGCGCCATATCTCGCGAGCGGGGCACTCGTACGCGTGCTCGAAGATTGGTGCCCGCCGTACCCCGGCTTCTTCCTTTACTACCCCAGTCAGCGGCAGCTCCCGGCGGCGCTCTCGGCGCTCATCGAAACACTGCGCGTCCGCGCGCGGTCACCGAGCCCGTCCTGATGGCCCAGTTCGGCCAGGTTCATTTTTTTCAGCAGCGCGGCGAACCGCGGGTGCGAGCGCAGGCTCGTGAATAGGAACGACCGCGACGGCCTTCTCCAGTTCGGTCAGCCCTTCCTCTCTCATGCCGTTCATCAGATACGCCCATCTGAGGGTGGCCCGAGCCCTCGCATAATGGGGGTCGAGCTCGATCGCGGGACGGATCGCGCGCACGGCCTCATCGTATCGCCCCGCCCGTAGTAGAACGGTGCCGATATCCAGCGGATGGGCCAGAGGGTCGAGCTCCTGAGCGCGTTTCATCATCGCGATCGCTTCGTCGTGGCGCTCGAGCGCCGACAACAATCGCCCGTAGTGGTCGTACGCATCCGCGCCGCTCGGATTCAGCTCGAGCGCCGGGGTGGAACTCCCGCTGGGCGCCCGTCCAATCGTATTCGTACAAGAACTTGATGTTGGCCAGCACGGCATGCGCGTCTCCGAGACCGGCATCCAACGCGAGCGCCTTGTCTACAGCTTGCTTGGCTCGAGCGTACGCCTCATCGGGCTTGAACTGACCGGCTTCTAAGAGCTCGGTGTAGGCGACGGCCATGGCAGCGTATGCCAGGGCGTAGTTTGAGTCCCGCTCGATCGCCCGCTCGAAGTACCCGATTGCCTTGCGCATCGCCTCCGGGGTGTACCTGATGTAACACTGTCGTCCTTGGAGATAGAGCTGAAAGGCCTGAGCGGGTTGGTCAGGGCCTCCGCAAACGCGCCCGCCGATGCAAACCGGTCGGCGGGCACCCGGGTGAGCGCACGCGCGAGCGGGTGCCCGACCTCCGCCGGCACCTCGGTGCGGAGCCGGCGCACCTCACCGGAGTCGTGCAGCGCCAGGATGTGGTGGTGATTGAGCCTGGCGGCGATCGCGACCTCGCGCAGGAACCGGTCGGAGCCGACCACCGACGCGAGCTCGGGTCGGAGCACCTTGATCGCCACTTGGCGGTGGTGTTTCACGTCGTCGGCGAGGGAGACGGTCGCCATGCCGCCGCGGCCGAGCTCGCGCTCGATGGCGTAGCGGGCTGCCAGGGCAGCGTGGAGGCGCTCGAGCTGCTCGGTGCGCACGGGAGACCCTCGTTTCAAACGCCAACGTAGCGTCATCCCCGCAGTACGCCAGCAGAAAGTTCTTCGTGTACACCGCCGCGGCGGTCAGGACGGATGTCCGGATCCGCCCCGCAGCACGGCGACAATTGTGTCGGTGTCCGTCGCGAATGACCCGCCGACGAACGCCAGCTGCGCCCGGGCGCGCTGCGCCGCGGCGGCGTCACGCCAGCCGCAAGCATCCTCCACGAGGATCGGGATGTACCCCAGGTCGGTCGCGTGGCGCACGGTGGGCTCGATGCCAATCTCAAGGGCGATGCCGACGATCACGAACGAGTTGATACCGCAGTCCCGCAGGGCCGCATCGAGCGGGGTCCCCACGAACGCGGACATCGTGATCTTGTCGAACACGGCCTCATTCGCCAACGGCGTCAGGTCGGGCACCAGCTGAAACTGCGGCGAATCGCGCGGGAACGCCGGCTTGGTCTTGGCGGCGCGATCGACCCGCTGCCAGGCCATGGCCGTTCGCAGCTGCGCGACTCCCGCGACCTCGTTGGGCAACGACATGTGCCGGGTAAAAAAGACTCGGACCCCCTCGTCGCGAGCGGCCTGAAGGACCCGCCGAACCCGCCCGGTGATCTCCTGACCGGTCGGAATCTGCGAGACGATACCAACCTGCATGTCATAGACGACGAGGGCAGTCCGGTCTGGGCGGCACACTTCGTCGAGCGTGAGGGGGATAATCAGACCGAACGCGTGATCCATGGTGAGAGCGTCCCGTGTGGACTGCGTTATGTGGAAAGCGTCACGTCGAACAACCAGCGCCTCGCTTCGGCGTCCCCCGCCCATAGCGCCGGACCGAGTGGCGACCCGAGAAAGATCAGCGTCCCCCCCCCACCCCCGGTCCGCCGCTTGAGGGCCACGGGCAGACCACCAACCCACGCGATGATCTCCCCCGCGCCTCCCCGCTCGAGAGGTACCACCCGGCTGAAATCGCGGACCTTCGTAGGAGATGGCCAGGCGTAGTCGATATAGGGCATGGCCCCGGAGCGGGCGTGCCCTGCCGCAGTCCACAGCTGGACCGGCGCCTCGGTGCGCACGTCGAGAAGACCCCGCAGCATGGCGCGGTGAGCCCGCACATCGGGCCCGGCGGCGAAGCCCGCGCCAGACTCGAGCAACACAGTCGCTCCCGCCTGCAAGCAGGTCGCGATGGCGCGGCACACTCGTGGCGGGATCCGCAACGCGCCCGGAACGATCAACCCCGCGCACGCCGAGAGCGGCAGCGACAGGCCTGCTACCCGAATAGACTGCACACGCAGAGCGGTTTCATATCCCACGAGCGACTCGCGCAACGAGCAGTGCTGCTGCAAGTCCACCAGGAGCCACCTGCGACTCACCGCGCCCCGCGGCCCCGGGTCGAACGCCACCCCTGCCACCCCCGAGGTCGTGGCGCCAGCCACGTAAGCGACGAATTGCCTGCGGGTGATGACCAACTCAGAGCCTTCCAGAGATCAGTCGATCCATCGCCCGGGCGGTGTCGTAGAACTGCTGATCAGGCGCGTAGCGGTACCGCGCCTCCATCTCCGCCACCAACCAGCCGTCGTAGCCCACTTTGGTCATCGCCGCGCGGATGGCGGGCCAGTTGTTGTCGCCGAGAAACAGATTCGTGTACACGCTCTGATCGCCACAGCGCCCGCGCTTCCTCATCACGTCTTTCACGTGAATGCGCGTGATTCTGGGTCCGTGGATCTCGATCCACTGTTGGGCGAACCCGGTGTCGTGGATGTTGCCGACATCGAGGTGAATCCCCACGGCGGGGCTGTTCACGTCGGTGAGAAATTGCCAGAACTCCCGTGGGCTGATGAGAAAGCGGTGCTCGGCGTTGCAGTTCTCGCACCCGATCCTGACCCCGGCGCGCGCGGCTGTCTCGCCCAGCGGCTTGAGGGCCTCGAGGCAGCGTTGGTACACCTCGTTGTAGGGGACTTCTTCGGTCACGAGCCCCGCCACCAGCAGGATCGCGTCGGTTCCCAGCAGCACGGCGGTCTCGATCTCCCGCTCCACGATGCGCACGGCCTGAGCCCGGACCTTGGGGTCGCGCGCCGACAGAGGTGACGTCCAATGCAACCCGGTCGAGACGTTGGATACAACGAGGCCCGCGCTTTCCACTTTCCGCCGCAGCTCCCGCACTTCGCGGTCCGTCGTGCTCAGCTGAAACCAGGGGACCTCACCCAGCCAGAGCTCGATGCCGTCGAACCCGGCTTGCTTCACGAGCTCCAAGCCCGCTTCAAATCCCCACCCGGGCGCAATCATGTTGTCGCCGATGGCTTTCTTCATGCGCGCCTCGCTACTTGGTCAGCGTAAGCCCCGTGACGAGGCCTTCCGTGTTGTGCGCGAACCGAATGCCGTAGACCCCGTCGGTCGATTTCAGCTTCCCCGCGGTCACTACGGCCGCTTTGTCGTAGGTCCCGACCACGGTGCCGTTCACCGCGCACGTGATCTTGTCTCCTTTGACCGAAACCGCGATCTCCTGCTCGACGGACTGCCCCGGCCCCGCCGCTTTGTGCACAGCGGCGTTGCGCTCGCCTCCGCGCCCGTTCAACTGGAACGGCTGGGGGCCAAAGCCGCGCACGATCACATACCCGTTTCCGTAGGTCGCGCAGTACAGCAGGCTCCGTTGGTCCGTTCCGAGGTCGTTGCCCGCGATGACGATCCCGTACGGATGGGGGTGGTCGTTGAGGTTCATATACTGCGGCTCGCGAAACGTCGCCTTCACCGTGTAGTCGCCGCTGGCTTGGTTCGCGGGATTCCAGTAGATGACGGCGGGGCCCGTGGTCACGTGCAGGGCGTCGCCCTCTTTGACGAGCTTCGCGTCGTTGAGCTTGGCTCCCCGTCGCTCTTCCTGCGCGTCGATCTTCCCCTTCCATTCCGGCACGAAAATGCCGCCGCCGGCGACGGGGCGTGAGACATCCTGCGCCCAGCCCACGCCCGGCGCGGCGAGCGGTCCAGCAACCGAAGCGGCGGCGAGCACAAACGCGGTGTGACGACGCATGGATGGTCCTCCCTCGTTAGGGTGTGAAACGATGCACCACTTTGACGACGAACGCTCCATTGAGCGGGCGGGACAACGCGTGGGTGTCCGGGAAGCGAAAGCGGGCGAGCGGATCCGTGGTGTACCCCGAGTTCCACACTAGGAATACGTCGTCTCCGATCAGGGGGATCCAATGGAAGCGAACATTGAAGTCGACGCGCTCAGTCTCGTTGTCGTACTGGATGAATGCAAGCAGGCTGGCGCGGGTATCGAAGTCGTACTCCACCCGATTCGCCGAGAGCACCGCCGTGAACCCCCCGACCGGCAGGCGCGCGGTCGTCCGTGTCAGAGCCGTGCTCACGATGATGTGGCCACTGCCGCGCCATGCCGCGGAGAGCTCGAGGTCGGTACTCCTACCGCCATACAGCTGACCCCAGTTGACGAACGCTCCAACGCTCACAGGGCGGCCCGGGTTCATGAAGTACTGCAGTTCGTAGCGGGACCACCAGTAGCGGCCCGGCTGAATCACGACGCCCCGGAAGATGTCAAAGGTGTCGGTGGGCGCGTCCATCAGTCGCTGGAAGTTGACCTCGAAATGATCGCCGTTCTGCCGGTCGCCGCCGAAGACCCGCCACTCGAGCCAGGCCGTTTGCCAATCCGCAGTCCGAACGAGTGACCCGGTTTGGTTCGCAATGATATCCCAGCTCGGGATCGGAAACGTAAAGTCCAGCTGGCGGATAGCGAGTACGCCGGGTCGGGGCATGAAGTCCACATGTCCCGTCGTCTCCCAGATCCCCGTCCGGCGCACGAAGCCGAGCGGTGGGGCGAAGCCCGAGTCGATGCGGTAGAGCGCGATGAAGTTGTCGAACAGGTCGTTGGGATTGTCGGTGGAGAGCCGCCATGCGAGGGGCGTCCCGGCGACCCCCGGCGTCTGGCTACCGGCGATCCAGACCTTGGGCTCAAGGTTGGTCCCGCGAACGACGAGCGGGAGATCGAGGTCCAACCCGCCCGCCCGGGCGATGCCCTGGCCGCCGGGGCCCGCGTGGAGCGTCCCGATCGCGCCGACATAGGAGCGCGCGAAGAGGTCCCGTTGGACCCGCACGACGGCGTCGTTGGCGTTGTCGCCACCGCCCGTCTGCGCGTCGAGGATGCCAATTTTCCACGGCCCGAGCCGCCCGTAGATCCGCCCGCCGGCGAGGATCGGGACAGGCGCGCCACTCGTATCGAGCCCGATGCGCCGGGAGTAGAACAACTGCACGACCCCGGGCCTCCCGAGGTCGAACAGACTCCCCGACTCGAGAAAGAACGGCCGTTTCTCGGGGAAGAAGAACGGAAATCGGGTGAGGTTGATGACCTGTTGGTCCGCCTCCACCTGGGCGAAATCGGTGCTCGCCGTGAAGTCCGCGGTCAAGGTGGGGGTGATGCCGAGCTTGGCGTCCACACCGGCCTTCCCGCCGACATAGCCGCTCATCGTTTGTACACCGATGCTATCATGCTCGGTCTCCACGGCCCGACCGAGCGCATACGGATAGAGCTCGAGAGCGTGGGGGCGGCGCAGGTCGCCGAGATCGCTAATCGCGCCTTCATTCTCCAGATGATAGAATCCCTGCGGCCGTCGGTACGAGCGCCACAGATCTTCTTCGTTCTTCCGTCGAATGAAGCGTCGCACGTTGAACCCGAACTGCACATTCGTGCCGCTGCGAAACCGCAGGGTGAGGAGTGGGATCCGGAATTCGGCCGTCCAACCGGCACGGTCGCGGGAGACGCCGACGTCCCAGATACCGTTCCAGTTCTCATTCACGTCCTCGCCGCCTGAGAACTGCGCATCCCACATGGCGCCGTTCGGGTTCGTCGCGAACACGAAGGCGCCACGGCGGTCGTCGAAGCTGTCGATCAGGAGTCGGACGTTGTCGTCGCTCGAGAGGTCCGCGTCCCGGCGCAGCTGGCTCGCCCGGAGGCCGCGCACGTCCGAGTCGTAGCAACGTACGGCGATGTACAGCGCATCCGCGTCGCGGGCCACCTTGACGATGGTTCGCTCCGTGGCGGGGGCACCTTCGACCGGCTCGCGCTGGCGCAAGTCATCGATCGAGTCGGCCATCGCCCAGAACGGCTCGTCGAGCCTGCCGTCCAGCGTCACCGCCGTGAGGATCGGTGTCGCGCGGATCGTGCCCGCCTGCTGGGCCAATGCGACTGCGGTCACCACGCTGAGGCTCGTGAGCGTGAGCGATCCGCGGCCGAGCCCCTTCACGCCGTGCCCTTCAGGGCGAATCCGACCAGCCCGGCCGCCAGGATGAGCACCGGCTCAGGGATTTTCCTGGGGAGGACCAGAAGGGTCAGCGTCGCGACCGCGATGAGGATCGTGGGCACGTCGACGATCGATCGTCGACCGAGCACGACGGCGGCCCCGGCAATCGCCCCTGTCGCCGCGGCGGTGACGCCATCCACGAATGCTTTGACGCGCCGGTTCTTCGCCACGCGATGGAAGTACGGGGCGAACAGGACGACCTCCAGGTACGGGGGGAGGAACACGCCGATCGCGGCGAGTGTCGCGCCGGCAGGTCCCGCCACAAGGTAGCCGATGAACGCCACCGTGATTACGACGGGTCCGGGCGTGATCATCGAAACGGCCACCGCATCGATGAACTGGCGCTCGGTGAGCCAGTGAAACTGGCGCACCACGCCGCCGTACAAGAACGGCACGATCGCCAGCCCGCTGCCAAAGACAAACAATCCCGCACCAGTGAAGTACGCGAGGATTTTCCAGAGAACCGCCGCCGAAGCCGAGCTGGCGAGACTCGGGACGAGCGTCGGGGCCACCGGGAAGAGCGCGAGGGCGGGAGTGGCGGTCACCCGCTGCCGCTCCCGCACGAGCAACGGTACGACCCCGCACAGGAGAAAGAGCCAGACGATCTCGGTCTCGGTCCAGGCCGTGACGAACCCACTTACGCCGAAGAGCGCCCAGAGCAGCCGATCGCGCGCGAGCGTCATCCGCACCAGCTTCAGCACGCTACGGGCGATGATGGCGATGACCGCCGCCCCAATGCCGTAGAATACCCCTTGCATCCACGGTAGCCCGCCGAACCGCACGTACAGCTCCGACAGTGCCAACACCATGAGAAACGAGGGGGCGACGAACGCCACCTTGACGAGGGTTGCGCCGCGCGCACCGCCTCGCACCCACCCCAGGTACGTGGCGAGCTGGGCGGCGAGCGGCCCCGGAGCGAGCTGCGAGAGGGCGAGGCCTTCCTTGTACTGCTGAGCGCTGATCCACCCGCGCCGCTCAACCAGATCCTCCTGCATGCGTCCGGCGAGCGCAATCGGCCCTCCGAACCCGAACGTGCCAAGCCGCAGGAAGTACAGTAGGAACTCCTGGAGGCGGGGCTTCACCGGCCTATACCTGTCCACTCTTGGAGCTTCGCGGTACGATTCACGAGGCTGCTCCGGATAGCGAGGCCAAGGTGCACATCCCGTTCCCTGCGCTGCTGCAATTTGGCGATGTCGGGCTCTTGCTGCTCCGTGTCATCGTCGCCGTCGTGTTCTTCGATAGCGGCTGGAATCACGTGAGGAGCCCCGCCGAGCGCTCGAAGAGCATCGGCGCGACGCCCGGCTTCACGATGTTCCTGGGCACCGCGGAGCTACTGGGCAGCATTGGCGTCGCGCTCGGCGTCCTCACGCAGCTGGCCGCCATCGGGCTCGGCTTGATCATGCTCGGCGCGATTCAGAAGAAGATCTTCGTGTGGAAGATCGGCTTCTGGGGCGACCGGACGTACGGCTGGCATTACGACCTGATGCTGCTGGTGATGAACGTCGTGATCGTGACGACTGGCGGCGGGCGGCTGGTGCTGTTTTAGGAAGATCCGCGATGCGCCGAGCTCCGAGGAGCGGTGTCAGCTCACGAGACGGCTGGTGGCAGGGGCGCGGGCTGTTCGCGTACACGTGCCCGACCACCCCGCCGAGAACCAGGCCCGGGCCAGCGCGAGCTCGGGCGATTCCGGCCATGCGCGGGTGCTCGCACGGCGACCAATAGCCTGCATCAGCTCCTGCGTTTCGGGAGACGGCTCGACACCGTGTTCGGTAGACAGGCGGCGGGCAAAGTCCTCGTAGAACTGGACGGCCGCCGCACGGTCGCCTAACCGATCCAGCAACGTGATCAGCCGTCGCAATGTGTGCTCACAATCGGGGCTCACCCCGAATGCCCGGCGTGCCCAACCGACCGCCGCCGCACCATCGCCCTCGGCCTCGCACCGCTCCGCCAGCGATCGGGCGGCCTCGACGGCGAGCGTCCGAAGGCGCGCTCGCGTCGCATGCGCCCAATGGTCGAACTCGGGCGACGCGCCCGAAACGAAGAACCCATCGAGAAAATCGCCGCGGTAAAGCTGCAGCGCCTCCGCCGGGCGGCCGGCTCGACACGCCTGCTCCAGCGCCGGCGCGTCGCACCACAAGGTCCCGGCTCGGAAACCCAGCTCCTCCTCGCTGCGGCCGGTCAGCAGCTCCTCCCCCAGCTCCCGCCGGATGAACCGGAGCGCCTGGCGAAGCGCACCCCGGGCGTGATTGGTATCGAGGTCCGGCCAGAAGAGGGCAACGACCGAGTCTCGCCGCTGCCAATGGCTGGAAAGCGCAAGGTAGATGAGCAGCGCGAGGCGCTTGGGCTGGGCCAGGACCGAGCGCCGCTCTTGTCGATCCGACCCCCTTAGATCCAGCGCGCCCAACGTTCTCAGCTCGATCACCCTGCCCCGCCTACTTCGTTCGGATCGCCGCCTTGACCTTCACCACCAGGTCTGGTGTGAGTTGCTTGACGTTGTGCTTCTCCTGGGCGTGCTGAGCGGCTCGCTTCAGCACCTCCTCCTCAGTCGCACCCCTGGCCACAAAGTCGCAGCCAGGCATCACGTCCCCACAGCGCAGTTCCTTGACCACAGCGCCTCCAGGTTCGGATACGACCCGGCCGGGGCTGCCATGATGCCGGGTCAGATCACGGCGGGGTCACGGCCGGTACTTACTCGTAATGGAAAATGTAGGCTCGGCGGACGGCACCGCTAGGACGTGGCGTCGGCTGACCTGGACAACGTCGCTCGTTCTGCACCCGGGATTCCAGAACAGCGAGACGTCGACTCAGTCGGCCGGGGATGGGAGGTTCCAAAATGAGTCAACGAAACCCAGCGCGGCAGCTCCTGCGGACTGCATTGGCGCTCTCAGGATTGATTCCACTGGCGGTGGCGTGCGGGGACGAAGCGAACATCCGCCAAGGGACGGCAGCGAGACTGCAAGCATCCAGGCAGGGCTCCGAGGTGAAGATGCCCAAGGAGCTGTGGGTGACGAGCCAGGGGAGCAACGTGATCTTCATCCGCGACTTTGAAGATGTGTCGCCGGTTGATCAGATCAACCTGCCGTGGGGAGCCGGGCCCCACATCATCACCTTCCACACCCCCGACTTCGCCTATGTGGGCGGCATGACCGATGGCAATGTGTACGTCATCGATGCCAACAGCCGCGAGATCGTGAAAACGCTCAACGTGGGCCCGACGCTCGCGCACCAGGTGAAGGTGTCGCCGGACGGCGCGACTGCCCTCGTCGCGATCATCAGTACTAAGAAGGTGACGAAGCTCCTCGTCGACGAAGCCAACCGGAGTTGGTCGCTCGACGCGAGTCTCGATGTCGGTGCGCTGACGGGCAAGGCCCCCGTTTGCACGGTATTTCGGGCCGACAGCCGGAGGGCTTTCGTATCGCTCAATCCGAGCGGCATCGCTATCCTCGACGTGCCGACGATGACGTACCTCGGCCAAATCGCCACCGATGGCTTCATCGCCTGCGGCATGATCAAATCCGATCCGGACCACGTTGTCATCGCCTCCTCCGGCGGTGGCGGCCACATCTACACTCTGGACTTGACGACCGAGACGCTGACCGATCGCGGCGTCCTCGGCGCCGCCTCGTGGCACAGCTTCGACATGACGTCCGACGGAACGCGGGGCTTCGGCAGCTCGCCGCTCTCGGATGAGGTGATCGTGATCGACTTGACGACGACGCCCGTGACCAACCTCGGCTCGATCGTGTTCGACCAGGTCCCGGGCGTGGGCAAGAATCAGCCCGACGCGTTCGGTGGTGGCGAGACCATCTACGGCAACGTGCTGCCCGTGGGCCTGCGCGCCGCTGGCAACGTAGCACTCGTCAATGCGCACAACCTCAAACTGCGGTCGATCGTCAACCTCGAACCGCCCGCGCCCTTCAATCCGATGACGTGCGGGCCCATCGGGGCGCCGACCGGTGCAGGTGGTTGCGCCGTTCACGGCGTGACTCCACGACCGCGCTAAATCGCGTCGCCGGTGGAGCAACCGGTGACATCGAGGAGTGCGAAACTTTCTCCCCAGCCTTCCGCGTATCTCCCAGCAACTCTGTGCCGCAGGCCCCTTCAACGATGGAGGGAATGTGAGCGCGACCCGCGATCCCGGGAGAGTCGCCGGACTCTGGTACCTGCTCCTGGTCTTCCTCGGCCCGCTGCGCCTCATCTACATCCCCAACAAACTGTTCGTGCCGGGCGACGCGGCCGCGACGGCCGCCAACATCGCCGCGCACCAGTGGCTGTTCCGCTTCGGCATCGTGAGCGACCTGCTGTGCGCGGTGGTCTTGATCTTCCTCGTGCTGGCGTTTTACCGGTTGTTCCGGGGCGTGGACCAACAGCTCGCGGTGCTGCTGGTCATCACCGGCGGCGTGATGCCCGCCGTCATCACGCTCGTGAACGCGGCGACCGACGGCGCGGCGCTGATGGTCGCGCTGGGCCCCGATTTTCTGTCCGTGTTCGACACGCCGCAGCGCGACGCGCTGGTGATGCTGTTCCTGCGGCTGCATCACCATCTGATCGTCGCGGCGGAGATCCTCTGGGGGCTGTGGCTCTTCCCGATGGGCGCCCTGGCTTACAAGTCGGGGTTCGTGCCGCGTTTCATCGGCGTCTGGCTGTTCATCAACGGCGCCGCCTATGTGGCCATGAGTCTCACGGGCGTGCTGTTCCCGGCATATCAGGACAAGCTGTTCCTCTACTCTCAGCCCGCCTTGTTCGGAGAGCTGGCCATCATGCTGTGGCTCGTGATCAAGGGCGCCACGCCGCCGGAGCCGGCTGCCGCGGCCGCATGACGATCGTTATAATTGTCGCCTCCGGAGCAAGAGGGTCTGAATCGAATGGCGATGCAGCAACGGAAATTGGGACGCACGCTGGAGGTGTCGGCCGTCGGGCTCGGCTGCATGGGGATGAGCCAATCCTACGGCACCCCTGAGGAACGGGACGAGCGCGAGTCCATCGCCACCATCCATCGCGCCATCGAGCTCGGCGTGACGTTCTTCGATACGGCCGAGGTGTACGGGCCCTACACCAACGAAGAGCTGTTGGCGCGGGCGCTCAAGGGGAAGCGCCACCACGTCATCATCGCGACCAAGTTCGGCTTCACGTTCGGCGAGGGTGTCATCAGCGGCTTGAACAGCCGGCCGGAGCACGTCCGCGAGGCCGTCGAAGGCTCCCTGCGCCGGCTCCAGACAGACCACATCGATCTGCTCTATCAGCACCGTGTGGATCCGGCGGTGCCGATCGAGGACGTGGTCGGCGCGATGGCCGACCTCGTGCGTGAGGGCAAGGTCCGCTTCCTCGGCCTCTCCGAGGCCGGTGAGCAGACGATCCGCCGGGCGCACGCGGTGCACCCGATCGCGGCGCTGCAGAGCGAGTATTCGCTGTGGGAGCGTAACCTCGAGCCGCGCATCATCGCGGTCGTGCGGGAGCTCGGGATCGGCCTCGTGCCGTTCGCGCCGCTCGGCCGCGGCTTCCTTACCGGCGCCGTGAAGCGCGCCGAGGAATACCCGGCGAGCGACTTCCGCCGCAACGACCCCCGCTACCAGGGCGAGAACTTCGACGCCAACATGCGGGCCGCGGCGGCAGTGCGTGAGCTCGCCACGCGAAGAGCGGTAACGCCAGCGCAGATCGCACTTGCCTGGCTGCTGCACAAGGGCCCCGACGTCGTACCGATTCCCGGCACCAAGCGGCGGCGCTACCTCGAGGAGAACGTCGCCGCGGTGGCCGTGTCGCTCAGCGCCGGGGAGATGGCCGAGCTCGCTGCGGCGCTTCCACCGGAGAAGGTGGCCGGGCGGCGCTACAACGAGCGGCAGATGGCGATGCTGGACCGGTGACGAGGATCCCGGGCTACGTGCCGGTCAAGAAGCGCTCGATGCGCGACCACTCGGTCTGCGCGTCGGCGTACCCCAGCTCGATCAAGGCCCTCGTGTAGGGCGGCTCGAACAACAGGTAGCTCAGGAAATCGGCGGCCCCCGGACGGTGACCTCCCAGGCCGCCCACCATCCAGCGGACCGGACGCGGCAGCCGGGAGCCCTGCGCCGCGGCCAGCGCCCCGATGTCGCGCGACGGCCGCAGCACGAGCAGGCGAACGGGATGCACGTCGCCCGACTCCGCGGCTCCCGCGGGGCACGCGGTGAGCAGCTGGTTGATGCGCTCGAGGCGCTCGGCGTCCGCTTCCGGCGCGTCGAGGAACACGGCATGGAGTAACAGCGTCATCACCTCGGCGACGGATGGGTACTCGGGGGGGGGCGGACGGCGCAACGGTGCCGCGGGCGCCGCCCCCGGACGCATGGTGGTGATCAGCAGCAGCGCGCGCGCGCCCAGGTGGATGGCGGGCGCCAGGGGTGCGGTCTGCCGGACACTCCCATCGCCGTAAAACTCGTCGCCCACCCGGACCGCAGGAAACAGGATGGGAACGGCCGCTGACGCCATTACGTGATCGAGCGTCAGCCGCGCGGTCACGGAGTAACGGAGCGCGCGCCGCCACATGGGCACGCCCTCGACGCCGTGGACGAAGGTGACGGTCTGACCCGACGCGTACGAGGTGGCGCTCAACGCCACCGCACGCAGCCGGCCCGCGGCGATGTTGGCATCGATGCCCCCGAAATCGAGGTGGTGCGCGAGAAACCGCCGGAGGGGCTCCATGTCGACCAACCCGTGGAGCGCAGCGGTACCGCCGTGCCGCCCGAGCACCATCGCCCCAAGCCACCGCAGGCCCGCGAGCGTCAGACGGGCGGGTCTGATCCGGTAGACACGCTCCACGGTCAAGCGACCCCATTCGCCGCGCAGCGCCTGCACGGCCGCGGCGAACGACCCGCGATGAGCCGCGAGGTAGGCAGTGTTGATCGCCCCCGCCGACACGCCGGTCAGGATCGGAAACTCGAGATCCGGCACGCGCTCGACGATCGCGGCCAACACGCCCACCTGGTAGGCCGCGTGCGCGCCGCCGCCCCCGAGCACCAACGCGAGGTCTGTGCGAACAGCCAACCGTCCTCCTCGATACCCGAGCTCGCCACGGTCCTGAGCGGCGCAGAGGCTCCGACGACGTCCGGCTCGGTCGGCGGCTAGTACACCACCGTCTGGATGGAGTGCGGCAGCGAACGGACGGCCACGTCGGCGTTCCCGACACGGAGATGGTATTGCCCGCCGCGCTCGGTCGGATTCATGACCACGACGGCCACCGTACCATCGGGGTTCACGAATCCAGTCGCGAGCAGCATGCTGCGGCTCGGCGCGACGACGATTCGCTTCGCGCCCGGGCGAATGAATTTCGAGAAGTGCCCGATGTAGTAGTAGGAGTTGGTGTAGATCAGCGTCCCGGTCCGCGTATCGCCGTGGATCGGCGCGAAACAGAAGTTGCCGACATGGTTGGGACCGCCCTTCTCGTCGAGCAGGATGTTCCAATCCGTCCACCCCTCGGCGCCGGAGTTGAAATCGTGAACCATCGAGCGACCGTAGGCCTCGCCGAGGTCCCACCGCCCGTATCCGGTCGAGTCGAAGTTCGCCGGCGTGCCTTCGGTAAAGAGAAGATGCTTGTCGGGATAGAGCCGGTGGACGAGCGCCACGTTGTCGTACATCTGCGTCCCACCCGACCAGGCCTCGTACCAGTGATATCCGATCCCCCACGCGTAGCGCGCGGCCAGCGAGTCACCGTAGATCGTCAGCGCCCGCTGCACGATCAGGTCGCGGTTGTGGTCCCACACCATGATCCTGATGTCCTTGAGACCTTGTGCGGCCATCACCGGACCGAGATGGTCCCGCAGAAAATCCCGCTCCGCCTCGGGCTGGTAGATGCAGGACTCCCAGGTCTGCGAGGCCATCGGCTCGTTCTGAATCGTGATCGCCCAGATCGGCACCCCGGCCCGCCGGTAGCTCTCGATGAACTTCGCATAGTACCGTGCCCAAACGTGGGCGTACTCGGGTCGCAGGTGCCCCCCGTGCAACATGTTGGTGTTGTCTTTCATGTACGCCGGCGGGCTCCACGGGCTGGCGAACAGCTTGAGGCGGTTGCCGCTCGCCGCCATGGCCCGCTTGATCAGCGGAATCCGATAGCGCAGGTCGTGCGCGATGGAGAAGGTGGCGAGATTGGTGTCGCCTTCCGACACGTAGGTGTAGCTCTCGCTCGAAAAGTCGCAGCTGTGGATGTTCGTCCGGCCCAATGTGTACCCGATGCCACGGTCGGCGCTGTAATACGCCGTGATCAGCTCGTCCTGGCGGGCGGCCGGCAGCTTCGCGAACGTCTCCGCCGCCGCATCGGTCAGCGCGCCGCCGATCCCGATCATCGTCTGGAAGGTGCGCCGCGGGTCGACGAAGACGTAGATCTCCGCCTCCGTGGTCGGCGTGGGCGGCGTGAACGTCACCGTGTCGGTGGGGCTCAGCCGAAAGCTGGTGCTCTCTGCCGTCGTATACACGACCGCGCGCTTCCCGACCGTCTGGGACGGCGCTGGCGCCGCCAGCAGCAGGAGCAATGATGTCAGTGCGCTCGTTCGCATACTCTCCCCTAGGCCTCGATCTTCGAGAACCGCCAGGCGCCAAAGACCACGAACACCACTCCCACCGCCAGCAGGATGGCGACGTCGAACGCGATGCCGAAGTACGCCCGCCCGGTCAGCACGCCGCGAACCCCGTCGACGCCATAGGTGAGCGGATCGACTCGCGTGAATCCCGCCAGCACCTGGGGGAGCCCCTGCAGCGGATAGATCGCTCCCGACAGAAAGAAGATCGGCATGACCAGGAAATTCATCACCATCTGAAAGCCTTGCATCTCCTTGATGCTCGATCCGATCGCGGTCGCGAGCGCCGAGAACACCACCGCGACGAGCAGGATCAGGAGAAACGCGAGCGGAACGACCAGCACGCTCGCGGGGCGGAATCCCGCGATCAGGGTCACGACGAAGATCAGGGTGCCCTGCAGCACCGCCACCGTGGCCCCCCCCAGCGTGCGCCCGATCATGATCTCCAGGCGCGGCACCGGGGCGACCAGCGTCTCCTTGAGAAACCCGAACTGACGGTCCCACAACATCGCGATCCCCGAGAACATGGCGGTGAACAACACCGCCATGCAGATCACGCCGGGCGCCATGAACTGGAGATAGCTGCCCTCGCCGGCGCGCTGAAACACCGGGCCGAGCCCGAACCCCAGCACCCCGAGGTACATGAGCGGGCCGCCGAGCGAGGCGACGATCTGCACGCGCGAGCGCACGTACTTCTTCAGCTCACGCAGCCAGAGAATGAAGATGACCCTCATCGGCGCCACACCCGGACTACCTGCCGCATCTGGTCGGCGCTCGTGGCGCTCTCGTCGCGGATCGTGGTCCCCGTGAGGGCGAGGAACGCCCCCTCGAGCGAATCGGTGCCGGTCTGGGTCTTCAGCTCGGCGGACGAGCCCGTGGCGACGAGGCGCCCGTGGTCGATGACCGCGATGCGGTCGGCCACGCGGTCGGCTTCGTCCATGTAGTGCGTGGTCAGGAACACGGTCACGCCTTCGTTGGCCCTGAGGTTGCGGACGTGGGTCCACATCTGATTGCGGCTCTGCGGATCGAGGCCGAGCGTCGGCTCATCGAGAAACAGCACCTTGGGCGTGTGCAGCAGACCGCGGGCGATCTCGAGGCGGCGTTTCATCCCACCCGAGAACGTCTTGACCAGATCGTCGCGTCGCTCCCACAGCTCGAACATCTTGAGCAGCAACTCACATCGCTCCCGCCGGGGATGCCACGGCACGTGATACAGCACTCCGTGGATGTCCATGTTCTCCCACCCGGTGAGCTCTCCATCGAGACTGGGATCCTGAAACACGACGCCGAATCGCTTCCGGACCTCGGTCTGATGCGTGACGGGGTCCAACCCATCGAGCTCGAGCGAGCCGCTCGTGGGACGGAGCAGGGTGGTGAGCATTCTGATGGTCGTGGTCTTGCCGGCGCCGTTCGGGCCGAGAAAGGCGAAGATCTCTCCGGGCCGCACGTCGAAGGAGACGTCGTTGACCGCCGTGACGTTGCCGAACAGCTTCACGACGTGCTGGACGTGGATCATGGGACGCTCATTCACGCCGGATAAGATAACGATGACTCGTACCCGCGCGCTCGCCCTCCTCGCGCTCCTCGCGCCGACGGCCGCGTCGGCGCAAGGCAGGCGATTCTCGCTCGACGACCTCGCGAAGCTCGTGACCATTTCGTCGCCGCAAGTCTCTCCGGACGGACGCGCCATCGCGTTCGTCGCGGAGCGGCCCGACTACGACGCCGATCGCTGGAATGCGGAGCTCGTGCTGCTCGATGTCGCGAGCGGACGTCAGCGGGTGCTCGTGGCCGGCCGGCCCGACGTCGGCAATCCGCGGTGGGCGCCAGGCGGCGATCGCCTGGCGTTTCTCGCGCGCGCGGACGACCTACTGCAGGTGCTCGTCCTCTCGCTCGCCGGCGGCGAACCGCAGGTGGTGACGCACGCGCCCTCGGGCGTGCGCCAGTTCGCCTGGCGTCCGGACGGCGGCGCGATCGCGTACATCGCTCGGGACACGACGCCGGCGCCCCTGGAGCGGCACAACGACGCCTTCGAGATCGGCGATGACGCCTACCTGACGAGCGCGGCGCCCGTCTCCTCGCATCTCTGGGTCGACGGCCGCCGCCTCACGAGTGGCACCTGGACCGCCGCCACAAGCCTTGCGATTTCGCCGCTCTCATGGTCGCCCGACGGCCGGACGATTGCCTTCGTGCGCTTCGCGACGCCCCATTCGGGCGATACCGACCAGAGTGCGATCTGGCTGGTGGACGCGACGACCGGTACGACCCGTGGGCTGACCGGGAGGACGGCGCGAGAAGTGAATGCGGCGTTCGCACCCGACGGACAGTCGATCGCCTACA
This sequence comes from Gemmatimonadales bacterium, assembly GCA_035280265.1. GTDB lineage: Bacteria > Gemmatimonadota > Gemmatimonadetes > Gemmatimonadales > GWC2-71-9 > AG41. The sequence goes on from DATEGE010000164.1 coordinate 47,664, forward strand.
GCTACCCGCGCGATGGTGACCCGGCGAATCTCGACGAGCTGTACGTCGCACCAGCCGCCGGTGGCGAAGGACGGGTGGTCGACCGCGCGCTCGACCGCCACGTCACCGAGTTCGCCTGGCTCCCTGACAGCCGCAGCCTGCTGCTGCTAGGTACGGACGGCACTCGGTCCGCGCTGTGGATTCAGCCCCTGACCGAACCCGCACGGAAAATCGCGCTGGGCGACATCGCGTCAGCGTCGGAAATCTCGGTGAGTCCGACCGGCGCAGTCGCCTTCGTCGGCGCGGAGCCTGGCCGCCCGCCAGAGGTGTATTACCTCGCCTCCGCCAACGCCGCCCCTCGCCGCGTGACGGCCTTCCAGGGGGAGATCGCCGGCCGCGCGGTGGGACGAAGCGAGCACCTCGAGTGGAGTACTCCCGACGGGATGCGGGCCGACGGCGTCCTGACGCTGCCGCCCGGGTTTGCGGTGGGGGCGCGTTATCCACTCGTTCTGCTGATCCACGGCGGGCCGACCGCGTCATCTACCGAAGAGTTCTCCTCGCGCTCACAGCTGCTCGCCGCTGAAGGGTGGCTCGTCCTGCAACCGAACTATCGGGGCAGCGATAACCGGGGCAACGCATTTCAGCGGGCCATCGCCACCAGCGCGGCCGAGGGTCCGGGCCGCGATATCATGGCGGGTGTGACCGTATTGATCCGTCGCGCCATCGTTGATACGACGCGGATCGCCGTGTCTGGCTGGTCCTACGGTGGATACCTGACGGCGTGGCTGCTGGGCCGCTATCCCGAGCGATGGCGCGCGGCGGTGGCGGGCGCAGCGCCCATGTCGTTGCTCGATATGTACGATCTGTCGGACCTGAACGTGATGCACCGCCACGCGATCACAGCCTCGCCATGGGTCGGCAACCGGCTCGCCGACTGGCTGGCCGAGTCCCCACTCTCGAACGCGTGGAGAATCCGCGCGCCCACACTGATCCTGTCCAACACCGGAGACGCGCGCGTGGCGGTCACTGGTTCGTATGCGTTGTATCGGGCGCTACGCGATAACGGGGTACCGGTGCAATTCATCGGGTATCCGGGACCCGGGCACTCTCCCGGCGATCCCGTGCGGCAGCGCGACGTCAACAGACGCTGGATCGAGTGGCTGCGGATGCAGCTGCGGTAAGCCTACTTCGCCAGCTCCCGCATCACGCCTGCCAGCGTCTCGACTTTGGCCGCGTCCGATGACCCTGCGGCATCTCGCTCGAGCCCGTTCGCGAGCGTGGTCAACGCGCTGCGCCGCCGCCCGCCGCTCGCCTGCTCCGCGCTCGCCAGCGCCGACCGGACGGCGCCGACCCGGTCCGCCGCGAGGCCATGCGAGCGCTCGAGCTGATCGACATACGCGCGTGCCACCACGAAGCTCGCCGGCCAGGTCACGCGCTGCTGATCCTGCACGTTCTGATACGACAGCTTCACGAGCTTCGCGGCGTCGATCTCGTTCTGCGTGAGCAGCGCGCTGGGCTGAAGCTCGAGCACGTCGAGCCCGCGCGCGATCTCGGAGCTGTAGATGTAGCCGTTGTACCAGTACGCCGACCACGTCCCGCCCGGACCCATCTTCGCACTGTCCGACGGGCCGCGATCGAAGTACGCGATTTCCTTCGGATGCGCGGCATCGGTCCAGTCGAACACCGACACGCCGCCCTGATACCACGACTGCACCATGATGTCGCGTCCCGGCACCGGAATCAGCGAGCCGTTGTGAGCGACGCAGTTTTCCTGTTCGGTCTGCGGAACGGGCAGCTTGTAGTAACCGGCGAAACGCAGTTTGCGATCGACGAGGTCGAAGAT
>DATEGE010000165.1:0-22368 GCA_035280265.1 Gemmatimonadales bacterium
GCCGCGGTGGCATCCGCGGGCGCCTGGGGGATGGGGGCGGGCGTGGTGGTGGGCCGGGCAGCGGATCCGCCGCACGCGGCCAAGACCGCAAGGCCCGCGACGAGACAACGATGTGGCGTCATGAGTGCTCCGGCAGGACAAAGGCGCCGAGGTGTGGGCCGGTGAATTCGCTGGTCGCTTCGAGCAAGAAGGCGAGGACATCGCGCGTCTCCTCCGGGAGCACGATGGCGTCCACGAAGCCGCGGGCCCCGGCGAAGCGCGCGTCGAGCTGGTGGTCGTAATCGGCGCGCATCGCATCCACGGCGGCGGCGTTCTCGGACTTCGCCGCGTCGTTGCCGAACACCGCCTGGATCGCCGACTCTCCCTCCATCACTCCCATGCGGCCGGTGGGCCATGAGATAAGGAAGTCGGGATCGAATCCCTGCCCGGCCATTGCGTAGTAGCCGGCTCCCGAGGCGTGATTCACGGTCAGCACGAGCTTGGGCACCGTGGCCGTCGCCATTGCTTCGACGAAGCGCGCACCGGCACGGATGATCCCGGAGTGTTCCGCCGCGGTGCCCACCATGAACCCCGACACGTCCTGCACGAACAACAGCGGCAGGCGCTCACGGTCCGCGTTTTCGATGAAGTAGGCCACCTTATCCGCGCTTTCCGTATAGATGATGCCACCGATCTTCGGGGGCTCCCCGCCCTTCCCCTTGATGACGCCCCGCGAGTTGGCGATCAGCGCGACGGAGCGTCCCTGGATGGCGCCGTGACCGCAGAGCAACTCGGGTGCGACCTCGGGCTGAAACTCGTCCAGCTCGCCGTCATCGAGCAGGCACTCGAGCACCGCACGAACATCGTAGCTCATGCGGTGGTCGGACGGCAGCAGGTCGTACAGCTCCTTGGGATTGCGCTTGGGCTTGCCGCCCGGCGCCGGAGGCCGGAGGGTACGCGGCAGCCGGGCGACGTACTCGCGGATGTGGCCCAGGCATTCGGCATCGTCTTTGGCGCGGTAGTGCGCGACCGCGCTCACGGCGGTGTGGGTGCGCGCGCCGCCTAACGATTCCGCATCGACCGTCTGCCCGGTCGCCCCCTTCACGAGGTTGGGGCCTCCCAACCCCATGAACGAGGTCCCCTCGACCATGAAGATGACGTCGGACAGCGCGGGCAGATACGCCCCGCCGGCGATGCACGGACCCATGACCGCCGCGATCTGCGGGACGTGGAGGTAATGGCGCATGATCGAGTTGTAATAAAAGATCCGGGCCGCCCCGTATTGCCCCGGAAACACGCCGCCCTGGTAGGGCAGGTTCACGCCGGCCGAGTCCACGAGATAGACGATGGGGATCCGCTGGCGCATCGCGATCTCCTGGGCCCGGAGCATCTTCTTGATCGTCTCGGGCCACCACGATCCGGCTTTCACCGTGGCATCGTTCGCCACCACCACCACCGGGCGCCCCGCGATGCGCCCCAGCCCAGTGATCACTCCCGCCGCCGGCGCCTGGCCGTCGTACTGATCGAACGCCACCAGGAGACCGACCTCCCACCACTCCGCGCCCTGGTCGAGCAACCCCGCGACGCGCTCTCGTGCCGTGAGCTTCCCCTGTTCGTGCTGCCGGCGCACCTTGTCGGGCCCGCCCCCTTGTTCCAGGCGTGCCTTGAGCTCGCGATACTCGGCGGTCAGCGTCTTGAGGCGGCTCACCGGGGAGTGCGGAATGCGGAGTGCGGAATGCGGAGTGTCTCAAACCCGCACATGTTCCGCCGCCCATTCTTCGATGTATTTCACCAGCTCGGATGTAGGGGTGCCGGGGCCGAACAGCCGCCCGATACCCTGGCGCCGCAACGTCTCGATGTCCTCTGGAGGAATGATACCGCCGCCCGTGACCAGCACGTCGTCACGGCCCGCGTCCAGCAACAGCTGCTTGACGCGTGGGAACAGCGTGAGGTGCGCGCCGGAGAGGATCGACAGTCCCACGACGTCAACGTCTTCCTGCATCGCTGCCTGGGCGATCATCTCCGGCGTCTGGTGCAGCCCGGTGTATATCACCTCCATCCCGGCGTCGCGGAGCGCCGCGGCGACGACCTTGGCGCCGCGGTCGTGTCCGTCCAGACCGGGTTTCGCCACCAGCACCCGGATCGGACGCTTGGCGCCGACCATCAGCGGCGGAACCGGAGCAGCGCCGCCAGGCCGTCCACGGCGCGGCGGGCCTTGTCGTCGTACAGCACGTCGACCTGCGCCCGCTGCCGCAGCGCTTCTTCCACGGCCTCGTCGAGCCGCGGATCGTCGTCGTTGCCATCCGCGAGCAACGTGCGCACCTGACCCCTGGCCAGCGCCTTGCGAGTGGCCTCGACGCCGTTGATGGCCCAGCCGGTGCCCAGGCCTTCCTTGACCGCCTCCGCATGGGCCCGCTCCCAGGCACGCTCCCGCTGCTCGCGGAGCGTCAGGGCGGCGTCCCGCACCTCGGCCGGGGTCGCCTGCCTGGGATTGAGCTTCACGACCCCCAGCAGCAGGTCGTGCAGGTACGTGTGCAAATGCGGCACGAGCGCCGCCGCGTCTACCCCGATCCCCGCTACTGCGAGGCCCGCGAGCGGGCGCTGGCTGTGCAGCTGGTAGATGTGGTCCGCCACGCGGGCGTAATGACGGTGCTTCTCTTCCCGGATGCGCATGTGGTAGTTGTGCTCGCCGTACCCGCCGCTCAACATCGCGCCCCGCTTCGCTTGGCGCTCGCCGTGGAACTTGCCGCCACGCGTGGCGTCCGCGTTGAGGCCGGGCAGCTCGGTGACGTCGAACGCGGTCACCTCGAAGAAGCGTGCGCCCGTGCGATCGCACGCCGCCACGAGGATCGTGCCGAACTCCTGCTCCAGGGCCACCAATTCGCGCACCAGCGGTGTCGGCTCCACGCGCAGCCGCGAGCGATAGACGTGGGGCAGCGGCACCACGTCGAAGAGCCGCAGCGGCGTGCAGGCGAACAGCGCGATGCCGCGCGCCGGTGGCAGCCGCCCGGGCTCCTCGACGTATGCCCGCACGCGGTCGAGATCCGCCGCGACACCGTCCGCCACCGCGCGCTCCAGCCCCTGCCGCCGCACGCCGGCCAGGGCCTCGCGGACGCGGTTCTTCATCTTGATGAGATACTTGCCGCGCGTCTTGTCGCGAGGCTCGAGCTTGAGGTAGCACGAGACGACGCGGTACGGTCCGGGCGCTACCGCGGCGAGCCGCTGCAGCACGTGGCGGACCGCGCTCTCGGTGGTGGCGAGCGGTAACGCGGTCATGCGCTAGAAGAACACCGGCTCGCGGTACGCTCCGTAGACCGCTTCGAGGGCGTGCCGGATCTCGTACAGCGTGCAGTAGGCGCGCGCGCAGTCGAGCATCGGGCCGAGCACGTTGCGGTCGGCGAGCGCCGCCTGTCGCAACGCCTCGAGCCGGTCCGCGACCAGCGCCCCGTCACGCTCGCTGCGCAGCCGCCCCAGACGGCGGCGCTGGCTTTCTTCGGCGTCGTCCGAGACCTTGAGAATCTCCACCGGGTGGTCGTCCTCGCTCAAAAACTCGTTGACGCCCACGAGGATGCGTTCCCCGGCCTCGACGGCTCGCTGAAACTGCTCGGCGGAGCGGGCGATCTGCCGCTGGAACCAGCCGCTCTCGATCCCCTTCACTACCCCTCCGATGGAGTGGATCTCGGCGAACAGCGCCTCCGCCTCACGCTCCAGCTCGTTCGTGAGCGACTCGACGTAGTATGAGCCGCCCAGCGGGTCGATCACATCGGCGACGCCGGTTTCGTGCGCGATGATCTGCTGGGTTCGCAGGGCGAGACGGACGGCCTCCTCGGTGGGAAGCGCCAGTGTCTCGTCGAGGGAGTTGGTGTGCAGGGACTGCGTGCCGCCGAGTACGGCCGCGAGCGCCTGATACGCGACCCGCACGACGTTGTTCAACGGCTGCTGGGCCGTGAGCGTGACGCCCGCGGTCTGAGCGTGAAACCGCATCATCCAGGAACGGGGATGCTTCGCGCCATAGCGCTCCCGCATGTGCCGGGCCCAGATGCGGCGCGCCGCGCGCAGCTTGGCGATCTCCTCGAAGAAATCGTTGTGGATGTCCCAGAAGAACGAGAGTCGCGGCGCGAACGCGTCCACGTCCAGCCCCCGCGCCAGCCCGCGCTCCACGTAGGTGAACCCGTTGGCCAGCGTGAACGCCAGTTCCTGAGCGGCCGTGGCGCCGGCCTCGCGGATGTGGTAGCCCGAGATCGAGATCGTGTTCCACAGCGGCGCGTGCTGCGCGCACCACTCGAACATGTCCACGATGATCTTGAGCGCCGGCTCGACGGGATACACCCAAGCGTGCTGCGCCATGTACTCCTTGAGGATGTCGTTCTGCACGGTGCCGCGCAGCTTGGCGCTCGGCACGCCTTGCTTTTCCGCAGCCGCGACGTAAAAGCAGAACAGCATGGCCGCGGGACCGTTGATCGTCATCGAGGTCGAAACCTGGTCGAGCGGGATCCCATGAAACAGGTCTTCCATATCGGCGAGCGACGAGATCGCGACGCCGCACTTCCCAACCTCCCCCTCCGCGCGTAGGTGATCGGAGTCATAGCCCATCAGGGTCGGAAAGTCGAACGCGACCGACAGCCCCGTCTGCCCGTGCTCGAGCAGGAACTTGTACCGCCGGTTGGTATCCTGGGCGCTCCCGAACCCAGCGAACTGCCGCATGGTCCAGAGCTTCCCCCGGTACATGGTCGGGTGGATACCGCGGGTGAACGGGTATTCGCCGGGCGCCCCCAAGGCGGTGCCTGGGTCGAACCCAGCCAAGTCGGCCGCGGTCGCGAGGGGTTTCCTGTCGTTGGCGCTCATCGAGCGGTCCCGGTCTTCACCTGATCGAGGATCTCCGCCGCCACGTCGTAGGGGCTCTTGCGGCCATCCGCCACCTCGTCGAGCCGTCGCGCGAGCAGCTCCTCGGCGTTGGTGGCTTCCAGCAGCCAGCGTTGCACGCCGCGCTCCAGGACCGCTCGCGTGCGCGCCGCAAGGCGCTGGCGGCGCTGGAGCGTGAGCTTGCCACTCGCCTCGAGATAGGCATGATGGCGGTCCAGCGCGGCCGCGAGCTCCGATACGCCAGCCCCCGTCGTGGCAATGGTCGCAAGCACGGGCCGCTCCCAATCGTCGGACGGAGAGTGTGGAGGGACCGACGGACCGACCGTCCGACTGTCCGACCGGTGGTGCGGAGCGACGTGTCTGAACGCATTGCCTCGCCGTAGCCCCAGCATCACCTCGACCTCTTGCCGCAGCTTGTCGGCCCCGGGCCGGTCGCTCTTGTTGACTACGTAGACGTCCGCGATCTCCATCACCCCGGCCTTGAGCGCCTGGATGCCGTCACCTGATTCGGGAACTAACACCAACACGGTCGTCTCCGCGGTACGCGCGACGTCGAGCTCCGTTTGCCCGACGCCGACCGTTTCCACAATGATTCGCTCGAACCCGAACGCCTCCAGCAGATCAGCGACCTCCGCAGTGGTGGTCGCGAGGCCGCCATGCGCGCCGCGGGTGGCCATGGAGCGAATGAAGACGTGGGAGTCGAGGCCCGCCGATTCCATGCGAATGCGATCACCCAACAGGGCGCCGCCGGTGAACGGACTGGTCGGATCCACCGCCACGACGCCGACGGAGCGTCCCTCGGCCCGGAAGCGCTGCATCAGCGCGTCGGTCAGGGTGCTCTTACCAGCGCCGGGGGGGCCGGTGATGCCGACACGCCGGGCGCCGCCTCGTCCGAGCAAGCCGTGCGCATGCGACAGCACGCGCTCGAACCCGTCTCGCTGGTTCTCGACGAGGGTGATCGCCCGCGCCAACGCAGCGGGCTCGCGCCGGGCGAGCCCCTCGAGGATGCGTTCCACGCTCATGCAAGATAACCAGGCTCGTGGTGAGGCATCACGCGGGCTCTTCGGGTCGGTCGAGCGGCACGGCGCGCACCGGACCGGGGCGGACGGCGACGCGCTCCACCCGGGTCGCGGTCGCGGCGAGGATGTCGAACTCGAGGCCGCGCAGGGTGAATCGCTCTCCCGGCCGGGGAATGCGCCCCAGCGCCTGCACCAGCAGCCCCCCCACGCTCTGCACCTCTCGCACCCGGAGCGGCACGCCGAGCGCTTCTTCGATGCGAGTCGCGGGAGCGCCGCCGTCGAGCTCGAGGATGCGGGCGGGCGTCTCGACGCCGGGTGGCGTCGGCGGAGCCGGCTCGAAGATCTCGGACACCAGATCGCGCAGCAGGTCCTCGAGCGTCACGAGGCCAGCCGTGCCGCCGAACTCGTCAAGCAGCACGGCGAGGTGACTGTTGCCGCGTTGCATCTCGAGCACCAGGTCGGCGGCGCGCGTGCTCCCCGGCACGATGAGCGCGGGATGGATGGGAACCGCCGCATCGGGGGCGAGGCGCAGCAAGTCGAACGCGTGCGCCACGCCGACGACGTCGTCGAGCGAGCCGCGGTATACGGGATAGCGGCTGTAGCGTGACTGCAGGCACACGTGCGCCGCCTCCGCGGCCGGGAGGCCCTCGGGCATCGCGACGATCGAGGTGCGCGGCGTCATCAGCTCGCGCACCGGGCGGTCGGCAAAGGCCAACACGCCCGAGACGACCGCCATCTCGTCGGCGGAGGCGAGGGCTTGCGTGTCGGCGTTGGTGAGCACCGCGGCGAGCGTGGTGCGCCGCGAGGGGTCGCGCCACGGCACGAACGGCGCGAATAGCTTGCCGAGGCGCTCGAGCCGGGGCGCGGCGTGGGCCACGATCGGCTCCGCCCAGCGACGACCCACGACCCGGGGTACCAGGTACGCGGCGCTCACCAGCAGCGGGACGCCGAGGGCGACCGTGAACACGCTGAGCACGGTCGGTGTCGTGCGCGCCAGGAGGGCCGGGATCACCGCAGCCGCGCAAATCGTGCCCACCGTCGTGAGCGCGTTGGCGGTGGCGAGCACCCGTCCTGGATTCTCCAATACACCGGCCGCTCCGCCCGCGCCCCGCAGCTTGTACGACACCCACCGGGTCAGCTCCAGCTGGCTGACGGCCGCGGCCGCCACTCCCACCGCAGCGGACGCCATCGCGAGCACGAGCCCGCTCGCGAGCAGGACGAGCGCTAGAGTCACGCTTGTCGCTGAACCAGTACGCGGGTCACGCGGCGCCGATCCACCCGATCGACCACGACCTGGTAACCGTCGAGCGTCACCGCGTCGCCGGCGCGCGGCACGCGTCCCAGTACCGAATACACCAGGCCGCCCACGGTCGACACCTCCGGGTGATCGAAGGCCCGACCCAGCGCCGCGGAGAGATCGTCGAGTGTTACTCGTCCGTCCACCCAGTAGCGGTCGCCGTCCTGGCGGATGGACGGCGCCTCGCCCACGTCGTGCTCGTCGCGGATCTCGCCGACGATTTCCTCCAAGATGTCCTCGAGAGTGATGAGGCCTGACGTCCCGCCGAACTCGTCCACCACGATCGCCAGGTGCGCCGGGCCGCGCTGGAAGTCGCGCAGCTGGCTGTCGAGCGTCTTCGTCTCCGGCACGTAGTTCGCGGGACGCACGAGGTCCTGCCAGCGTGTCCCGATCGCTCCGCCGTCCGCTTCGATGTCATTCGCTTCGCTCTCCCCTCCCTCTCCCCCTCCCACTCCCCCTCCCCCGTGCCCGAGCCCCATCGCGAAGGGGACCAGGTCCTTCGCGAACACGGTGCCGACGATGTTGTCTGGCGTACCATCGTACACGGGCAGCCGCGTATGCTGGCTCTGGCCGAACGCCTCGACCACGTCCTCGGTGGCGGCTGCTAGGTCCACGGCGACCATGTCCAGGCGTGGCGTCATGACCTCGTCCACCTGCGTGTCGGCGAGGGTGAACACGCCGAGCAGCATGTCGCGCTGGGCGACTCCCAGATCGGGCTCGAGCGGACGCGGCGTGGCGATCAGACGATGCAGGCCTTTGTCGACCCAGCCAAGCAGCCACAGCAACAGCCCGAACGGCGCGAGGGTACGGCGCGCGAGCGGCAGCGCGAGCGCCGCGAGCTCGGGCGCGACCCGGGCGAGGCTGCGCGGCAGGGCGTCGCCCACGATGAAGAGAAACCCCACCGCCACGGCCCAGCGGCCCAGCCCTTCCACCCAGGACCGGCTCCACCAGTTGACCGCATCGCCTGCGGCCACGGCGCCGAGCACGAGGAGCGCGAGGCGAGCGACGTAGAGCGCACGGTGCAGCGGCACTCGACCACCCCTCGTGGCCGGCGGGGCGTCGCCGAGCGTGTGCAGCGCCTCGCCGACCGCGGCTTCCTCGGCCAAGGCCAGGAGGCCGGCCCATAGGGCCGCGAGGGCCGCCACTAGCGCTCCGCCGAATGCGAGCGCCACACCCACGACGGCCATCATCGCCGCGCCCGCACCAGCCGACGGACGTAGCGCTCTTGGCGGCGCCACATCGCGGACCGAATCCGACCGGGGCCCTCCGGATGGTCGTAGCCGAGGACGTGGAGCGTGCCGTGTACGGTGATGCGGATCAGCTCTTCATCGAGCCGTCCCACGTCCCACGTCTCACGTCCTCCGTTCTTCATCCAGCGCTCGGCCGCGGCCGGGCAGATGTAGACGTCGCCGAGCAGTCCGCCGTCGGGTTGCGGGAGTGTGAACGACAACACGTCGGTCAAGGCGCGCCGGCCGGTTGCCCGGCGGTTGAGCCGGCGCATCTCCCCCGCCTCGAGCAGCGTGAGCTCGATGCGCGCCCGCCGCGCTCCTTCCCAGTCGAGCACCCGGCGCACGGCGTCCGCGAGCGGGTTACGCCTTGGCCGCAGGCTGCCACGTCGCCGTGATGCCGCCACTGGACTCCGGATAATCGATGCGGTTGTGATACATCCCGGTGATGATGCGCAAGAATTCTTGCTTCGCCTGGTCGATCTGGCGCAGCGTCATCGGCGCCTCGTCCAGCTGCCCGGCGTTCAGCTTGTTGCGCACGATGTGGTTCACCACTTCTTCGATCTTCTTCGGGGTGAGGTCTTCCAGCACGCGCAGCGCCGCCTCCACCGAGTCGGCGAGCATCGTGATGGCCGTTTCGGCGGAATGCGGCTTGGGACCGGGGTACGTGTAGTCACTGGCCTGCGCGCCCGAGCCTCCGCCTCCGTCACCGCTCTTCTTGGCGCGGTCGAGAAAGTAGGTGATCTCGGTCGTGCCGTGGTGCTCGGGAATGAACGCCGCGACGGCATCCGGGAGGCCCGCCTCCTGCGCCAGCGCGAGCCCGTCCGTCACGTGCGCCTTGATGATCTGCGCCGATTGATGCGCCTTCAGACGGTCGTGCGGGTTGTTGCCGCGCGTCTGGTTCTCGACGAAGTACTGCGGATTCATGACTTTCCCGATGTCATGGTAATAGCACCCCACGCGGCCCAGCAGGCCGTCGGCGCCGATGCGATTACACGCCGCCTCCACGAGATTGGCCATCGCCACCGAGTGCGCGTACGTCCCGGGCGCCTCCAGCGACAGTCGGCGCAGCAGCGGCCGAGACGGGTCGGACAGCTCCAGCAGCGTGAGATCCGTCGTGAGGTGGGTGATCGACTCGGCGACGGGCAAGAGGAAGAAGGTCAGCCCGGCGGACACCAAGCCGTTCGCCGCTCCCCACACCCCTCGCAGGCCGATCTCGGCGGCGCTCCAGCTGCCCGAGAGCCCCAGCGCGAGCGCGCCGGCGAGGTAGCCGAGCGCGATGATCAACACCGGGACGTAGAAGTTGCTGCGGCTGCGTAGCGTGCGCACGCTGAGGGCGGCCGTCACGCCGCCGATGAGGCACAGGAACAGCGCGGGAAGGTCGTGGAATACGGTCTGCAGCCCGATGACGATCGCGAGGATCATCGCGGCGATCATCGAGACCCGGCCATTGAAGAGCACCGTGAGCATCATCGCCATGAACGGGAGGACAATGATCTCGGGATGCCGCGGGGCGAAACGCGCCACCACCGCGGCCTGCAACAGCACAACGGCGAATAGGCCACCGATCAGCGCCACCTGCCGTCGCTCCTCGTAGGTCTCGCGCCGGTACAGCACCAGCAGCACCCAGAAGATCGCCAGGACGAGTGCGTCGCGGAGCACCGACCCGAGCACGCCCCCGAGGGTGCGGCTGGTCGCGCCGCCGCGCCGTACCAGGTCGCTGTGCAGCGCCACCAGCTTCTCGTGGGCCTCGTTCGTCACGACCTCGTGCGCGCCCACGATGCGGTCTCCCGCCCGCACGATGTACTTGCTGGGATCGACGCTGCGACGCAGCTCGTCGCGACGCCGCTCGGTCTCGAGCGTGTTGGGGATCAGGGTGGGACGGAAAAAGTGCCCCGCCAGCCGGACGTACAGCTGGTCGCCGACGCTCGATCCGCGGTCCGGGTGAATCGCGCGGGCGCGGGCGAGATACTGCGCGTACGACAACACCTGATCGCGCGCCACCGACTGCTCCCCCGAGCGCCGCCGCACGATGAGCTCCGACGCCTGCTCGACCTGGAGGATGCCCGGGCCGGTGACGCCGAGCGCGAGGGTGCGGTCGAACAGCTCGGTCAACGCGCGTTCGAGCCCGTGGCGTTTGCCTCCCTTGGCGAGGTAGGCGGCTTCTCCCGTCCCCAGGGCGAAGCCCTGTGCCTTCACGGCCTGGAGGATCGCCGTGGCGCCGCCGCGGTCGGAGGCCGTCTCGACGCTCGCGAAGAACGCGCTCAAGGCGAGCTTGGCGCTGTCGAGGGCGCGCTCCTGGTACTGGTAGATCGGCTTGACGCTCGCGGCCAGCTCCTCGGCCTCGCGGGCGAGCTCCTGATCCGATTTGTTCACGGGGAATGTGAACGGCGCGATCACGTCGCGGTCGGCGACGGCGCCGGGCGCGAGCAGCGGGGCGACGTTCGTGGCGCTCGACGGAAACACGAGATAGCTCAGCGTCGCGAGGCCCAGCACCCAGGCCCAGCGGGAGCCGTGATACCGCAGCTCATCCCGCGTCGGTAGCCGCATCTCAGCCCTGCGCGTCCTCGGCGTACGCCCGAATGATGTCGCGCACCAGGCGGTGTCGTACCACGTCGCCGTCCCCGAGGTAGCAGAAGCCGATCCCTTCGATGCCCGGCAGGATGCGCTCGACCTGCAGCAGCCCTGAGTCCTCGCGGTTCGCCAGGTCGATCTGGGTCTTGTCCCCCGTGATGACCGCCCGGGAGTTCACCCCGAGCCGGGTGAGGAACATCTTCATCTGCATTCCGGTGGCGTTCTGCGCCTCGTCGAGGATCACGAACGCGTCCGCGAGGGTGCGTCCCCGCATGTAGGCGAGCGGCGCGATCTCGATGGTGCGGCTCTCAATCGCCTTCTGTACGCGGTCGCGCGGCATCATGTCTTCCAGCGCGTCGTACAGCGGCCGCAGGTAGGGATCGACCTTCTCGTGCAGATCGCCGGGGAGAAAGCCGAGGCTCTCTCCGGCTTCCACCGCCGGGCGGGCCAGCACGATGCGCCGGACCCGCTTGCGGGCCAGCGCGTCGATCGCGGCCGCCACCGCGAGATACGTCTTCCCCGTGCCGGCGGGGCCGATGCCGATCACGATGTCGTGGCGCGCGATGGCGAGGAGGTACTCGCGCTGGCCCGGAGTCTTCGCCTGGATCACCCGGCGCAGGCCCGGGAGGATGATGCGATACTCCCCCTCGCCCGGTTGGCCGGACGGCGTGTGCCCCGCGTCGCTCACGATGCGCTCGACATCATGGGCGTCGAGCTCCTCGCCCATGCGCGCCAGGTCCACCAGCGCTTGCGCCACCGGCGTGGCCCGCTCCACCGCCGCCGCCGGACCCTGGAGCATGAGCGTGTCGCCGCGCAACGACACGCGGATGCCCAGCCGCCGCGCGAGCTCCACGAGGTTGCCGTCGTTCACGCCCGCCAGGGCGAGGGGATCGAGGCCCTCCGTCGACAGTCGGTGGGTCACGTCGTCGCTCATCGCTCGACCTCGATGTGGAGGGCCGCGAGGTCCGCCGGGTCGGTCGGCGCCGGCGCTCCCTCGAACAGCGCCCGAGCCGCCGTGGTCTTGGGGAACGCGATCACGTCACGCAGCGAGCCAGCGCCGGCGAGCAACATCGTCACGCGGTCGAACCCGATCGCGAAGCCCCCGTGCGGCGGCGCGCCCGCTTGCAGGGCGCTCAGCAGGAATCCGAAGCGCGCGTCGGCCTGCTCGGGCGACAGGCCCAGCTGCGCGAACACGCGACGCTGGAGGGCCGCGTCCGTGATCCGGATCGACCCGGAGCCGAGCTCGTTGCCGTTGTAAACGGCGTCGTAGTGCAGCGCGCGGCACGCGAACGGCTCGGTGTCGAAGCGGTCGATGTCCTCGGGATGCGGCGCGGTGAACGGGTGATGCGCGAACACCGGGCGGCCCGACTCGGGGTCGGGCTCGAACAAGGGGAAGTCGACCACCCAGCAGAGCGCGTGCGCCATGGCGGGCGGCGTTGCGAGCCGCCGGATCACCTCCAGGCGCACGCGGTCGAGCACCGGCGAGGTCACGCGATCGGGACCGACGGTGATCAGCGCCGCGTCGCCGTCTCCCACGCCGAGTGCGCCGAGCGCCTCGGGGGTGAAGTGCTTGCCGACCGAGCCCGAGATCTGCTCGCCTTGCCGCTTCACCCAACCGAGTCCCGCCCCGCCGAGTTGTTTGGCGGCCTCCGCGAGTTGGTCCACGTCCTTGCGCGAGAGGGCGCCGCCCCCCTTGACCGCCAGGCCACGGATGCGCGCGCCGTCCTTCAACGCCGCCTGGAAGAATGGCACGCCGAGCGGCTTGACCTGTGCCGTCCAGTCGGCGATCGGGAAGCCGAACCGCAGGTCCGGCTTGTCCGTACCGTAGCGCTCCATGGCGTCCCGCCACGAGATCCGTGGGAACGGCCGCTCGACCCGGTGTCCCGCCTCGTCCCACAGCGCGACGAGCACGGCTTCCACGAAGCCGATGACGTCATCCATGCCCACGAACGACGCCTCCAGATCGATCTGCGTGAACTCCGGTTGGCGATCGTTGCGGAGGTCTTCGTCTCGAAAGCAACGGGCGATCTGGAAGTAGCGATCGAAGCCCGACACCATGAGCAGCTGCTTGTAGATCTGCGGCGACTGCGGTAGCGCGTAGAACTCACCTGGATGCAGGCGCGAAGGGACGAGATAGTCGCGCGCTCCTTCGGGCGTCGGCTTGGTGAGGACCGGGGTTTCGATCTCCAGAAACTCGAGGTCGGAGAGGACGCGCCGCGCCCGCTGCAACAGGCGATGGCGCAGCACGATGTTGCTCTGCATCTCCGGGCGACGCAGGTCCAAATGGCGGTACTTGAGGCGCAGCTCCTCGGCCGCGAGCTCCTCACCCTTCCCGCGGGCCACCGGGATCGCGGGCGTCACCGCGGGACCCACGACAGCGAGATGCGACGCCTGCACCTCGATATCGCCGGTCGCGAGATCGGGGTTCTTCATGGTCGCTGGCCGCGCGGTCACCGCGCCCTCGACCTCGATCACCGTCTCGCTCGTCAGCCCGCCGGCCGCGCGTCGCACCGCCTCCGGTGCCCCGGGGCCCACCGCCACCTGAACGATCCCCGCCCGGTCGCGCAGGTCGATGAACACGATGCCCCCGAGGTCGCGGCGGCGGTGCACCCACCCTCCGAGCCGCACCCGCTGGCCGACGTGCTGCAGGCGCAGATCGCCGCAACGATGCGTGCGGCGGGAAGTGGCGCCCATGCCGTCTATGAAGCCTCCGCCTCGCACAAGGCGCGGTAAAACTCCTCGGACGTCTGGGCACTGAGCAACCGGTCCCGGACGGGCTCCCGGCGCACGAGCCGCGAGATACGGCTCAACGCCTTCACGTGCGCTCCCGCCGCCGATTCCGGTCCAGCGAGCAGGAAGAACAGCCGCACCGGCTCGCCGTCGATCGTCTCATACGGCACGGGTGTGAGGGTGGTCCCCGCTACAATCACGAGGGTGTGTAAGGCCGGCGTCTTGCCATGCGGGACCGCCACGCCGTAGCCGATTCCGGTGGGAAACTGCTTCTCGCGCTCGAGGATGGCGCCCAGGACCTCGTCTGAGGGCCCGCCGTTCCCCGCCGCAACCACCGCGACCAACTCCCGGAGCACCCCTTCTTTATCGCTGGCGTGGAGGGGGACCCGAATGCGGGCTGGGGTGAGGAGCTCGGACAGGCGCACGATGATCCAAGTGTCCTAAACAGTTGAAGATAGTTAAGTTACCTGCGACGTGCAACGCATTTCCGGAGCGCGACTTACGTGCCAGATCTTCTCGACCTAACGCCCCACGGCGCTCGCGCCGCACTCGCCGCTTGGCTCGCCGCGCGCGGCCAGGCGCCGTATCGCTCGAAGCAGATTCTGCCGCGCCTGTGGCAGCAGCCCATCGGGTCGTGGGACGAGGCGACCGAGCTGCCGGCGACCTTGCGTCGCGAGCTTTCGGCGGCGTTCCCGCTGCGTCGCTTGGCGCTGGCCGCGCGGCAGGTCTCCCGCGACGGCACCGAGAAGTACCTCTGGGACCTGGGCGACGGCGAAGCGATTGAGGCCGTGCTGATCCCCGAAGGGCGGCGGCGTACGTTGTGCGTTTCATCGCAGGTGGGGTGCGCCTTGGGCTGCGTGTTCTGCGCCACCGGACGCATGGGATTCCGCCGCAACCTTTCGCCCGCCGAGATCGCGGGCCAAGTGCGTGAGCTGATCCTCCTCGATGCGACGCGCAAACCCACCAACGTCGTGTTCATGGGGATGGGGGAGCCACTGCTCAACTGGGAGGCGGTGGACATCGCACTCACGAGTTTGAATCAGCCTGAAGGACTGGGAATCGGGGCCCGTCACATCACGGTGTCCACGGTCGGGATTCTCCCGAGCCTCGCCAAGCTGGGGGCGCGGCCCGAGCAGTTCCGACTGGCGCTGTCGCTGCACGCGCCCACGACGGAGCTGCGTCACGCGCTGATGCCGATCGAGCGTAAGTACAGGCTGCCCGACGTGATCGCGGCGCTCAGTCGGTTCCGCCGCCGCGTGACGCTCGAGTACGTGATGATCGGGGGGAAGAACGACGGGCTGGAGCAGGCGGACCAGCTGGCGCGGCTGGCGCGGCCGCTTGGTGCCCTCGTGAATCTGCTGCCGCTGCACCCCGGCGGAGCACCGGACTTGCCGCTCAGCCCACGCGCGCAGATGATCGCCTTCGCCCGGCGGCTCAGGAGTCATGGCGTGGAGGCGGTGGTCCGACGCAGCCGCGGGCTGGACATCAGCGCGGCGTGCGGGCAGCTACGGGTGGAACTCAAGGCCCGTCGGCGCAAAGTCCCCGCCGAGATACACGCTCGCGTCGAGTAGCCGGGCGCTGTCGAGCTGCACCACCACGCGGCCCACGCCGAGTGCGGCTCGCACGCGCTTGCCGACAGCCGCGCCGCCCCGCCGCACCACGATGCGCGTCGAATCGAGCGCGCCGCTTTCCTCCGCCGCGTTGCCGAAGGTGAGAACGTCGATGCCGGCGCGCCGCAGCACGCGCGTCCCGAGGCGGGCCAGTCCTGGTTTCCGGCTGGCGTTCAGCACTTCGACCGTGATGTGGGGAGCGACCTCGCCCGGGATGGGTAGGGTGGTGCCTCCGGCGCGGTCGTTGCGGCAGGCCGCGAGCGCCGCGGCGCACACGATCACGATCCGACGAGTGCGTTCCAGAAGCTCACCGTTTCGGGGACGAGGGGCCAGCGACACTCGATGACCCGGTGGATGCGCCGGGTGGCGACCGCCACCAGGACCGCGTCACGCTCCGTCGGCACGCGCGCAGCCAGGGAGCGCCGCCGCTCCCGATCGAAGGTGCGGCCAGGCTCGAGGTAATCCGCCAGATACAGCATGCGGCCGACGTCGTCCCACCCGGCGAACCCGAGGGAATGGAAGCGGACGGCGTCGAGCACGCCTCGATCCGTCTCCCCGTCGCGCGCGGCGCGCTCGGCCGCCATGGGTCCGTGCGCCAACTCGTCGGCAGCCGGCGCGTCGCGCAGCGCATCGTGCAGCCACGCCGCGCGCAGCCAGCGGGCGCGCTCCGCGTCGGGGGTCTGCATCGCCCGCCCCCAGTCGGCGACGAGCGTCACGACGCGCTCGATGTGGGCACGCCGCTCGGGGGTGGCGACGGCCCAGGGAGGCAAACTCACGCGCCGAGTCCCCCAGCCCCGGCGCTCATGAGCCCCGCACCGAAATATCGTTTCCAATCCCTTCCCCTAGCACGACGTTGTCGATCAGCCGCGTGGTGCCCACGCGCGCCGCGACCACCACGACGGTGCGGGCGTCGACACGGGCCACGGGTCGCAACCGCTCATCCACGAGGGCCAGGTACTCGGGGCTTACGCCCGGCACGCGCAGCACCTCCAGGCCGCGACGCGCGAGCGCCGCCGGGTCGGGCTCGCCGCCCCGCCACGCCTGCTCTACCGCACGGAGCGCCCGCGACAGCGCGAGCGCGCTGCGCCGGTCATCCCCCTGCAGATACGTATTACGCGACGACAGCGCGAGCCCATCCAACTCCCGCACGGTTGGCGCGATGTCGATCTCGGGTGCGAAGTCCAAGTCGGCCGCCATGCGCCGAACCAGCATCGCTTGTTGGAAGTCCTTGCGCCCGAACACCGCGATATCGGGCTCGACGAGGTGGAACAACTTGGCGACGACCGTCAGGACGCCCCCGAAGTGCCCGGGTCGCGCCGCGCCTTCGAGGGTGTCCGCCATCGGCCCGGGACTCACGCGAACGAGTGGCTCCTCCGGGTAGACGAGCGATTGATCCGGCACAAACAGGCAGTCGACCGCGCGCTGCTGCGCCAGGTCGTGATCGCGCTTGGGATCGCGCGGGTAGTGAGCGAAGTCTTCGCGTGGTCCGAATTGGAGCGGGTTCACGAACGCACTCAAGACGACGCGATCGGCGCGCTCCTTCGCCCGATCTACGAGCCGCAGGTGTCCTTCGTGCAAGGACCCCATCGTCGGCACGAACCCGATGCGCCGGCCCCGCACACGCTCGCCGCGCGACCAGGCGCGCATCTCCTTGGGGTTCGTGATCTCTTGCATGCCGACCGAAAACGGACGCGGGCGCTACTGCGCCTTGAGCACCACGCAATCGGTAAGGTACGGATCGGCGAACCGCGCGATTTCGCCCACTTTTCTGCCCGGCACGGGGAACAGCCGCGCCGACAACGGCTTGCGCAACTTAGTGGAGAGGGCCGCAACGTCCGCGATCAACGCAGCCAGCTGATCGGCCCCCGTGTCGCCCGGGAGCGGCACGACATCGAGTCCTGTGCCACAGACGCTGGAATAGAGCAACAGGTCCCTGAGGCCGAACCGCCCCTCCGAGGCGCGTTGCGCCAGCACCGGGTCCTCCAAGACCGGCAGCATGAGCCCCGAATACCCGCACGTCTTGACCTTGCCGAGTGTCTTCAAGACGTCGGTGATCGCGGCGCACCCGGCGAGCGTCGAGGCGGCGCCGAACGGCACGCCGGTGAGCGCTTCGATTGCCCCGCCGATGCTCGCGTCCTTGCCCGGCGCCGGCGAGACGTCGATGCCGCCGTAACCCCGCTCGTCACGCCGGGCGACGTCCCGCACCAGACGCTCTACGGGCGCGAGCCGGGACTCGAGCAGCCCGGTGAGCCGCTGCTTGGCATCCGCCAATGTGCTCGCCCCCGCAAACGCGGTGGCGAGTAACGGAGGCGACTCCAGCCCCACGGCGACGGTCTCCGACCCATGGTGGTACGCAACGGGGAAGAAGGGCGTGCCCGCCGGGACGTTGGCCGCGGCGGCGAACCGGAAATTGCCGATGCCACCGGGTGTCGTGCGCGCGATCGCCGCCATGGCTTCGCCTGCGGCTGTGACCCCACGCGGCGTGGCCGCGCGCTCCGGCGACGCCACGCGAACCGTGAAGCTGAGATTCCGGGTCGTGCGCGCGAGCTCGGCGGCCCAGGGGCCGAACTCGGGATCGCCCCCGTCAGGAGCGAGGACCGGCCCGATACTCAGGAGCACGCCTTCGGCGACGACAGCGCGATCGAGCGCCTGCAAGGCGGGCAGGGCTTCCGCGCGGTCGCGCGCTGTCGCTTCCTCCAGGAACGGCTGCGTCGCGATGCGCAGCGTCTGCACTTCATAGCCGGCGTCGGCGAGGACGCGCTTGGCCCGCTTGAGAAAGGCGAGGGGCGGCTCCAGGATCCGCGTCTCGCGTGGGTTGCGCAGATTCACGCCGGCGGTGATCGTGCGAATCCGACACCCCAGCGGCGGGGTGTCGCCGGCGGACGTCGTATCGTAGGTTCGGAAGAGCGGCGTCATCGCCGCCGCGCCCAGCACCGCAATCATGTCCCGCCGCGATAGGTCAGTCATGTCGGAAACGAGTGCTCCGGTCCAGGGTAGCGTCCCTCGCGCACTTCCGCCGCGTACAGCTTGACGGCGTCGCGCACCTCGTCGGCGAGAGCGGCATAGCGCTTGAGGAACTTGGCTTCGAACTGGTCGTTGAGACCCAGCATATCGGGAAGCACGAGCACCTGCCCGTCACAGGCGGGCCCCGCGCCGATCCCGATCGTTGGGATGGTGAGCGCCTTCGTGATCTGCGACGCGAGCGGGGCGGGGAGAAGCTCGAGCACGAGCGCGAAGGTCCCGGCGTCTTCCAGGGCCTTGGCGTCCGCTCGCAGACGCTCCGCGGCCCTGTCGTCCCGTCCCTGCACCCGGTAGCCACCGAGCGCGTGCACCGACTGAGGCGTGAGGCCCACATGGCCCATCACCGGGATCCCCACATCCACCAGCGCGCGCACGGTGGCGGCCATCGGTGATCCCCCTTCGAGCTTCACGGCGTGACAGCCGGTCTCCTGCATCACCCGGCCCGCGTTTCTGATCGCCTCCTGGGGCGAGACCTGGTAGCTCAGGAACGGCAGGTCGCACACGACCATCGCGCGCGTGGCGCCGCGCCGCACGATCTTGGTGTGATAGATCATCTGCTCGAGCGTGGCCGACAACGTGGTCTCCGCCGCTGCGAGCACCTGGTTGACGGAGTCGCCGACCAGCAGCACGTCTACCCCCGCGGCGTCGAGCAGCCGGGCGAACAGCGCGTCGTAGCAGGTAAGCACCACGATGCGCTCGCCGCGCTCCTTCATCTTCAGGAGCTCGTGAACGGTGACGGGTCGCGGGCTATCGGCCACGTGCGGGCTCGGCGGAGGCGTCGAGCTCTGCGATCTCGCGCTGCCAGAAGTCGCGGTGCGGGAGCTCGGGATGCGGGAGGGTGAGGTCGGGGCCGGGCGTAACTCGGTCGCCGTAGCGCACGATGTCGAGGTCCAACGTGCGCGGACCCCAGCGGACCGCTCCCCCTCCCCGTACCCGCCCCCGCTCGGCTTCGATCGCGTGGAGGTGCGCCAGCAGCTCGGTGGGCTCGAGGTCCGTCTCGAGCAGCACCATCTGGTTGCAGTACGGTCCCTGGGGGACCGACCCGAGCGGGGCGGTTTCCTCGACACGAGACTCCTTGAGCAGACGGGTCTGTGGCAGCGCGGCAAGCCGCACGCGCGCGTACGCGAGGTGCGCGGCGCGATCGCCCAGGTTCGACCCCAGCGCCACGTACACGCGCTCCCGCCCCTCCCTGGCCACTAGGGAATGGTAAGCCGGCTACGCGATGCTGGCAAAGCCGCGGGTCAGTTCGCGCAGCATTGCGGCGACTTCCTCCAGCTCCCGCGTCGCGCGCTCCAGGTCCGTGAGCCCGCGCGCTGTCTCGTCGGCGCGCGTCGCGACGTCGTCGGCTTCGGCGCGATTCTTCCCCGCGATCTGGGCGACCGCGTGGATGCGATCGCGCAGCCTGGAGAACGCCTTGTCCTGGTCGCCCGCCGCGGCGGCGATGCGCTGGGCATGCGAGGTCGCCTCGGCCGTGGCCGCGACGATCGCCTCCAGCGCCTGGAGCGCTCCCGCGGATAGCTCTTCGACGCCGCCGACGTTGACCTGCCCGCGTCGCATCTGCTCGACGACTTCCCCGACCTCGCGATGGATGTCTTGCACCAGCTCCCCCGCCTCTTGCGCCGCGCTGGCGCTCTGCTCGGCCAGCCGGCGCACCTCGTCCGCCACCACCGCGAATCCCTTCCCGTGCTTACCCGCGCGCGCCGCCTCGATGGCCGCGTTCAAGGCCAGGAGGTTGGTCATGTCGGCGAGCTCGCGGATCGACGCGATGAACCCGGTGATGCGCCGGGTCACCTGACCGAGCTGCTGCACCTTGCTGGACGTCTCCCCCACGAACGTCTTGAGCGCCACCAACCGGCCGATCGCGTCGCGAATCTGCTGGCGATTCTTGCTTGCCACCTCGCTCGCCGTGCTGGACGCGTGCGCCGCCTCGGTCCCGTCTTCCGACACCCGCCGCGACACCTGGGCCAGGCTCTCGGTGGCCGCGAGCCCGCCCGACACCTCCCCTTCCTCGGCGAGCACGCCCTGGCGGATCGTGCCGGTCGATTGCGCGACTGCACCGGCCGCTTCGCGCATCGACTCCGCGGCGCGCGCCAGCGTCGCGAGCTGCTGGGTGAGCGTCTCCACCGTCTCGACCAGGGGCCGTCGCAGCTCCGTGATGTGGATCGCGGTGGCGAGCTGGTTCGCAAACGTGTTGATCGTCAGCACGTCCTTCGAGCGGTACACCTTGCGCTTGTGGTGCTCGAGCTCGAGCGTGCCGATCACCTGATCGCCGAACTTGAGGGGTACGATCACCAGGCTCTGCACCGCGAGTGACGCGTCGGCGATGCGCCGATCGCGGGTGACGTCGTGGATGACGACCGCCTCGCCGGCCTTCGTCACGGCCTCCCGCAGCGCCGCGGTATCCGAGCTCGGCTCGCCCCGCCCGGCACGCCCAATTTGCCCCCGATAGGCGAGCTGCAGCGCACCCTCGTGCCGCCGGTAGATACGGAAGTCCCCCCAATCGACGAGGCGGTGCGCCAGGCGCTCGATCCGCGCGAACGAGTCTTGCAGGCTGATGTTGCTCGTGATCACCGCTTCCATGGCGTGGATCTTGTTCAACTCCTCGGCCGCGATCGCTTCTTCGATGGTGTACTTGAACAGCAGCCCCAGCGCGGCCAGCGCCGCGCCGACGAACAGCCACGCCAGAGGCGGCCAGTAGATCACGGTGCCGACCACGATGCTCGCCGCGATGATCGTCGCCCCGTAGCCGATGCACTCGTAGCGCAGGATGAGGAGCCGCTCGTCCTGCTCCAGCTTGCCACGGATGATCAACGCGAAGTAGAAGAGCAGCCGGCTGATGACGAAGTACGCGAGGCAATAGAAGAAGAGCGCCGGCACCAGCTCCACGCGCAGCCCGGGCGGCGTGACGTCGGAGAGGCGCAGTGCCCCGGCGTACACACCGTAGGCGCCCGCGAGCGCGATCACCTCACGCCCCAGATTCACGAGCGCCGCCCGGAACATCTTCTTCTGCCACAACCAGTCCGCGCCCAGGACGCCGGTCGCCACCGCGAGCGTCGTGGCCGGCACCCCGACGAGCAGGCTGCCCGCGAGCGCCACGAGGGCAGTCTGCGTGAGATAGGAGTACTTGCTCAGCGGCACCTGCGCTGCACGCAACACTACGGACGCCACGAGCAGCCCGAACACCTCGACCAGCTGGCCCGTCCAGCGCGGATCGGCGATCAGCATGGCAACGAGCACGACCGGTCCCGCGATGGCGAGGGCCTTGCTGTAGATCGTGACGAGACGATTCGCGGTCATGCGCGCCGGGTGGCGGTGGCGAGCTCCCGAACCAGCCGCTCGGCGGCGGCCGACCCGCCCGTCGCCAGCGCATCCACGATCGCGCTCCCGACCACCACCCCATCCGCCAGCGCGGCGGCGCGACGCACCTGCTCCGGGGTGCTGATGCCAAAGCCGACCGCCACAGGCAGCGGGGAAGCGGCCCGTACGCGCGCGACGTGCTCCGCCAGATCGGGGGGCACCTGATCACGCGCCCCCGTGACCCCGAGCCGAGAGATGAGATACACGAAGCCGTCCGCGCCGCGGACGGCGCACGCGAGCCGGTCCGGTGTCGTCGTGGGAGCGACGAGCCGAATCAGTACCAGCGGACTCGCGGCCACCGCCGCTTCCACCGCGGGATCGGCCCCGGCCGGGAGATCGGTCAGCAGTAACCCAGACGCGCCTGCGGCCGCCGCCTCGCGCACGAACCGCTCGACGCCGAACGCAAGGACGGGATTCAGGTACGTCATGACGATGACGGGGATCCGGAGCGCCGCCTGATGAATCAGCTCCAGCACACGGGGCACCGTCACGCCTTGCTCGAGCGCCGTCTGGGTGGAGCGCTGAATGGTGGGGCCGTCGGCGAGGGGATCCGAAAACGGAATCCCCACCTCGATGAAGTCAGCGCCCGCCGAGGCGACGCGTCGCAGCGCATCGAGCGATAGCTCAAGCGTCGGGAATCCGGCGGTGAGATAGGGAATGAGCGCGGCCCCCCCGGCCCCCCCGGCCCCCCC
>DATEGE010000166.1:0-12032 GCA_035280265.1 Gemmatimonadales bacterium
GCTCGGCCTCGCCATACCGGCCGGCTGCGGTCGCCAGCTCACCGGCGAGCACGAGGGTCGAGGCGCTGGAGTCGCCCTGGCGCAACGCGCGGGTCACCTCGAGCCGTGCGTCGCCCGCCGCGCCGTGCGACTTCATCGCCCGCGCCAGCGCCACGCGCTCCGGTGGCGTGCGCGGCAGGAGGGACGCGAGGGCGATGCCGACGGCGGTCCCACCGTCATCCGATTCCGGTGCGCGCGCCATGAGGCCATACAGGGCGTCGCGCGCCCGGCTCGAGTCGCCGAGCGCGAGCGCGAGCCGCGCGACATCGAGCGATCGACCGGCTCGTGCCAAGACCTCGAGCGCCGGCGCCGAGTCGCCGGCGGTGAGCAGCGCCTTGGCCCGGGCGGCAGCCGCTTCCCTGATCGCCGGCGCCGGAAGGTCGACGAGTAAGCGGAACGCCGCGGCGGTGTCGCGCGTGACGCGGGCGAGGCGCAACCGCAACCACCCATCGATCGACGGCACACCCGCCCCGCCGGTTCGAGCCGCGGCGTAGGCCGCCGCCGCTGAGTCACTCGAGCCTGCCGCCTCCCAGGCGAGCCCCGCTCGCACGGCGAGGAGCGCCGCGCGCTTCCCGTGGGCCCGGGCTCGGGCCGCGCCGTAGTGTGCGGCGGCCGCCGCCGCCTGTCCCAGCCGCGCTTCGGCCTCCGCCAGCACCGCCAGCGCCGCGCCCTCGCCGTAGTCCTCCAACCACGGTTGACCGATCAGCAAGCTGCGCGCGCGATCATAGCGCCGCGCATGCAGCTCGGCTTTGGCTCCTTCCACGACGAAGGTCGCGTTGAGTCGCGGTTCCCGGGCGGCCGCGGCGAGCAGCGTTTCCGCGGCGTGCCACGGCCGGCCGGCCAACCGCAGCGACTCGGCGCGCTCCGCCGCGATATCGGGCGGGACTTGCTGTGCCGCGAGGGGCCAGGGCATCACGGCTCCCAGCAGCCAGAGGAATGGCACCGCGTGCGTCATCGCGCTCGAGCGCGGACCTGAGCCAGGGCGCGCTGGAACTCCGCGCGTGACAGGGGGGTGAGGCGAAACCGGCCGAAGCCACTCTGATCCTGGAAGAACAGGGTCACCCGCAGCGTGTTGTACGTCCAGCGTACGCCACGCGTGCCCGCGCGCGTCACCTCCGTACTGAACTCGTACACGTCGTCGGGTTCACCGAGCGAGATCAGCACCTCGCCGCGATCGGTGAGCCAGCCGGGCTCGCCCGCCTCCCGAAACCGCTGGTTCGCGTACTGGACGCGCCGAAAGTAGGCCTCGAGCGCTTCGTTCTCGGGCGTGACCGCGACGGGGTCGGTCGCCTTATAGAACTCCCGCCACACCTCGGGACGCTGCTCCGGCGGGGCCCGGCGCAGCTTGTCCACCCAGTCCTGCCGCTCGAAGTAGCGCAGCAGGCTGATCATCTCGTCGTAGTTCGTGATGGCCCATTGGTCGGAGAAACTCACCAGAAACCGAGTGCTGTGCGGGCCGAGCGCGGCCGCGCCGACGGGAGCGACCTCGAAGCGCCCTTGGCCCACGGGCAGCTCTCCCGGGCGCAGCACCGCCAACGCCGTCGCCACGGTCTCGCTCCCCTTCAAGGCCAGGGTGTCGTGCCAGACGTCATGTCCCGCCTGATCGATGGCGCGCGCCGACAACCGGGTGCCGGGCTTCACCCCGTACGCCTCGACGTAAAACCGCAGCGAGTCGGCGCCGTAGGAAAGCATCGAGCGCGGGTTCACGAGCAGGGTCGGCACCTCGGAGGCGCGACTGCGGCCCGTCGCCTGATACACGGCGATGGGCGCGCTCAGTGCCGGGCCTGCGAACCGTGGCACGGTGTCGGTGCGCTCGCGGTGCGACGCGGCGGGGCCGCTTCGGTCTCGCACCGTGACGAAGACGTGGTACACCCCCGGCGGGACGCCAATGAACCGTTGGTAGATCACGCTCTCGTCGGCCCGCTGGGCTTCCTGCAGCGTGCCCACGCGCACCGATTCGTCGGTCGCGAACTCACGCCCGCTGCCCGAGTCCGCCCCTCGAAACGCCACGTCCACATGATACTGCGCCGCGAAGCCCCTCCCCTCGCGCTGGAACAGCAGCGCGTGATTCGAGAGCGACAGGGCGAACAGGGCGAGGGTGGAGTCGGGCGTGGCATCGGCCAAGTACTGTATCGTCGCGACGAAGGGCAGGGGCGGCCCCGAGACCAGGAGACCCATCGACCCGTAAATGGCCCCGGCGTCGAACAGCGTAGAGACCGCCGCGCCGGCGTCAGGACGGGGCGCCGCGTCGGGTGGCGACGACGACGCGCAAGCGCCTAAGCTGATGGCCCAGAGTACTGCCGACCCTGATCGTCTCACTTGCTCAACCTCAAGTCCCAGCGTTAGTTTCGCGCGTTCCCATGCCCAGCGAGAACCTGGCCGGTCGAACCATCGCCGGCTACCGCCTCCTCGAGCGCGTCGGCGAGGGAGGCACGGCCGAAGTGTACCGCGCTCAGCACCCCGAGCGCGGCCCCTGCGCTTTCAAAGTATTAAGGTCGCGCCTCGCGAGCGACCCCACCGTGGTCAAGCGTTTCCTCCGGGAGGCGGGCTACGGCTCGCGCGTCCAGCACCCGGGGGTCGTGCGCACCTACGACTATGGGGAAGCGGACGGCCTGTATTACCTCGCGCTCGAGTGGGCCGAAGGCAAGTCCCTCGCCGAATACGTACACCGGGCGGGTCCGCTGGCTCCGGCGCATGTGGACGGGGTGGTGCGGCAGTTGGCCGCGGCGTTGGGCGCGGCTCACCAAGCGGGCATCATCCATCGCGATCTCAAGCCCGAGAACATCATGTTCGATCCCGAGACCCAGCGGGCCAAGCTGCTCGATTTCGGGATCGCGCGCGACGCGGCCGTGCCGGCCGAAGAGCGCCTCACCCGCACCGGGTTCTTCGTGGGAACGCTGAAGTATGTCGCGCCGGAAGCCCTCTCCGGCGAGCTGGTCGACGGCCGGGCCGACATCTACAGCCTCGCGACGATCGCGTACTGGATGCTCACCGGCCGCCACCCTTACGTCGGCCGCACGCCGCGGGAGCTCTTCCAGCAGTTGTTGACGCAGCCGCCGGTGTCGCTCAACGCGGCCACGGAGCGGCGCTTCCCGGCGGCGCTCGAGGCCGCGGTGATGCGCGGTCTGGAGCGCGATCCCGACCGTCGCCAGCCCACCGTACACGCGTTCGCCGACGAGTTCACGGCGGCCGTCGCTACGGCTGAGGCGCCGGCCACGGGTTTGCTGCAGGCGCTGAAGCGCGTGGTCCGGCGAAAGTCTCGCGAGTAGTAGCAATAACTACTACTATACAAGTGACCGCATCGATAGCCGAGTTTCAGCGACGCCTGCGCGACCTGCTGCGCGAGCGCTCGGTGACGCACGGCGACTTTGTGCTGGCGTCAGGACGGCGCTCGTCTTTCTACGTCGATGCCCGCCGTACCACGATGTCGGGCGAGGGCCTCACATTGATCGGCGCCCTGGGGCTGGCACGCCTCGCCGCGCGGGGGTGGGCCCCAGAACTGGTCGGAGGACTGACCCTCGGCGCTGACCCGGTCGCCTTCGCCTTGGCGGCCGCGGCCCGCGCCCAAGGCCAGGCGCTGGACGCTTTCACCGTGCGTAAGCAGGCGAAACCGCACGGCACCGCGCAGCGCATCGAGGGATGCTTCAAGTCCGGGGCCAGCGTCGTGGTCGTGGAGGACGTGATCACGACCGGACGCTCCGCCGCTGAGGCGATCGCGGCCGTCAGCGCCGCCGGGGGGCGCCTGCTGGGCGTGCTGGCGGTCGTGGATCGTGAGGAGGGGGGTCGCGCGATGCTGGAGCAGGCGGGCCATGCTGTCGAGACGCTCGTCACCGCCACGGAGCTCGGATTGCTGTGAGATTGCCGCTCTGAACACCTCAAGTGTATGATCAGCCCCGAGTGACCACACCACGGCCTTCACCGATTCGGGCGACGCTCGCCTCGCGAGTACGGGGCTGGAAGGACGACGCCACCGGCCTCGAGCAGCGGCTCAAGGATCTGGAGACGATCGCCCGCAGCCACCGCCGGCGGCGGGTGATGGTGGTGGCGGGTTTTGCGATCGGGCTCGTGGGATGGACGTCGGGAGCGACCGTCGTCAAGACGCGGCCGGGAACCATGGTGTTGGTGGCGGGTGGCGCGGCCGTCCTGAACGAGGTGCTGGGCCTCATCAACGAGCGCGGCTGGTACCGCTGGTGGTTCGTGTATGCCCTCTCGCTGCTCGATGTCTTGCTCGTGGCGGCTCTGGTCGTGTGGTTCGGCCACGGTGGCCTGGTGGCCGCGTTCTTCATTGCGGTCCTCCCTTACGCTTTCGATCAAGGCGCCGCGGTCGGCAACTTCCTGGTGCTGACGGGCGCACTCGCCTATCTGGCAGCGAGCTTGCTCCACAAGGTCCTGTATGATCCAGGGCAAAATCTCACCATGGCGGGCCTCGAGACGGTGGTGTTCATCCTCGTCGCGATGGTCCTCAAGCAGATCCCCGCGACGCTGATCGATCGAATCCGCCGCGCGCGCAGCGTGATGGGAGAAGCCGAGCAGGGCTACCTGGCGGTGCGCGCCCCGGCCGGTGAGTCGGACGAGCTCGGGTTTCTGGAGCGCAGCTTTAACCGCATGATCGAAGAGATCGCGGGGACCATCTCGACGGTGCAGCGCGAGGCGGATGAAGTCGCCGCGTTCGCGGAGGAGCTCGCGGCGTCGGCGGAAGAGTTGCACGCCACGTCGGAAACGGTCACGCAAACGGCCCAACGGCTTGCGGGCGACCTCGTCAAGCAGCGGGAGACGGCGGAAGGGGCGCGGGGGGAGAGCGCCAAGGCAGCCGACCAGGCGGAATCGCTCCGGGTTCGGGCGGAGCTGATGCAGGCGGACGCCTCCCGGTTGGTCGCCGCGGCGGAGCGCGGCCGAGAGCGCGTGGCGCGCGCCAACCAAACCCTCCGCGCGGTGGGCGAGGAAGTGCGCGCCACGGCCTCCACGGTGGCAGGGCTGTCCGGGATGTCGGAGCGCATCGGGGTATTCGCCCAGACCATCGCGCGGATCGCGCGGCAGACCCACCTGCTCGCCCTCAACGCGGCGATCGAGGCCGCACGCGCCGAAGAGCATGGCGAAGGGTTCGCCGTCGTGGCCGACGAAGTGCGCGCCTTGGCGGCGGAGGCAGGGAAGTCGGCACGCGAAGTGGCGGAGTTGGTGTCGGATCTGCACGCCGGTATCGACGCGGCGGCGCGCGCCATGCAGTCGGGGGAAACCAAGGTCCGCGACATCGGCGCCGTGGCCGCCGAGGCCGACAGCGCGCTGCAGGAGCTGCATCAGGGGATTGAGCTCGTGGGCGACCTCGTGAACGCGACGGCGGAAGTCTCCCGCAGCCAAGCGCAACGGTTGGCGGATCTCGCGCAATCGCTGCAGCAGGTGGCGGCGATCTCCAGCGCCTCCTCCCAGAGCGCCGACGGGGCCGCCGCCGCCACCCGGGCCGAGATCACGTCGATGGGTGACCTGACGGTGACGTCCCAGCAGCTCGCGCAGCTCGCCGAGCGGCTGCGCGGGAGCATCGCGCGCTTCTCGGTGCTGAAGCGCGAGCCGGAGACCGGTGCGCAGCCGGCCGCGCGAGCGGCGGCGGACTGAGCCGAGTCGGGGGGTTGGGGAGGTGGGGGGGGTTACCCCGACCGGGAAACACGAGGCGCGTTCAGGCCTTGGTCCCACGATCCCGCGTCGAGTGGGCAGAACGCGCGCAAGGTTTCCCGGTACGGGGTGATCAAGAGGTCCACGTAGCGCTCGAGCGCCACGTCGAACGGGAACCGGCGGCGAAACTCGCCGGCAGTGACGCCCAGCATCGCCTTGAGGTGACGCCCGAAGCTCTGCGGCGAGGAGTAGTCCAGCCGATACGCCACGTCGGACACCGAGATCCCGGGGTTCGAGAACAGCTGGGCGGCGTGGAGCAGCCGCATGCCGGCGAGGTACGTTTTCGGAGATGGCAAGCCGGCCCGATAGAAGCGGGACATCAATGTGCTGGAGCAGACGCGGAGGTGGCGCGTCAGCCCGCGGACGGTGGAGAGCACTGGCGCGAGCCGCGCCACGGCCTCGAAGAACGTCCGCATTTCGCCGGTCGCGTCGGCGAGGGTGGGAACGAGCCGCACGAGGATCCGCGCCGCCACGGGCGACGCCGGATGACCGATCAAGTCTCGTAGTCGTCGCCAGCCGGCGGGCTCGGTGCAGTCGACGGCCGAACGGATGCCGGTGGCGCCGAGCTTGAGCAACGTGTCGCTCGCGGTGTGGTCGCGGCGCGAAACCAGTGCGACCGCCGGGATCGCGGGGAACTCGCGCACGAAGCGCGCGACCGTCGGGAGTTCATCGCCGCGGCACGAGTGGACCGACAGCACAAGCGCGTCGACGCGCTTGCGGCGAGCCGCCCGCAGCGCTTCGCGGAATGAGGTGGCGTGGAGCGTCGTGAACCAGCCGTCGCCCGCAGCATCCAATCGCGGACGTTCGGGCGGCGGAAGGACGGTGCAGACGGTCACCATGGGGCAACCCTAGCATGACCCCGTCAACCTCGGCTCAAGCCGCGTCCGGGCCGGATGCGGACCCGCCTCGGGGCGCGCGTTCGACCTCAACCGCCGGTCAACGCGCCGCGTTAGCCGAGCGGCTGCGGCGCCATGTCGCAGCGCTCGAGGGCGTGCGGCATCCCACCGCCGCACCGGACCGTCACCGGGCGGCTCGCGACTACGTGACCACCGAGCTGCGCACCCTGAGCCTCGCCGTCGAGCTCGCCCCGTTCTCATTCCGCGGGCGCACCTACCATAACGTCCTCGGCGTGCTGCCCGGACGCGACGCGCGACGACCACGGTTGCTCGTCGGCGCGCATTTCGATTCGACCGCGGACACGCCCGGCGCCGACGACAACGCCAGCGGCGTCGCGGTGCTGCTCGAGTGCGCCAGGCTCGTGGCCGATCTCCAGCCACCCGGCGGCTGGACGGGAAACGTTGAGTTCATCGGCTTCGATCTGGAGGAGCTGCAGACGATCACGGGCCGCTACCGCCTGGGGAGCCGCGCGTTAGCATCCGAGAAGCGAGCGCGCGGCGAGCCGCTCAGCGGCGCGCTGATTCTCGAGATGGTGGGCTATCGCGACCGCACGCCGGGCGCCCAGATCGTTCCGCCACTGCTCGGCATCGAGGTGCCGCGCACCGGCGACTTTCTCGCGGCCGTCGGAGACACGCGCTCGCGCGCCCTGCTCGATGGCTACGTGGCTGGGGCGCGGGCAGCCGCGCCCGACCTCCCGCTCGTTCCCTATCGCACCCGCTGGCGTGGCTGGCGTCTGCCGCTCACTCGGCTCTCGGACAACGCGTCATTCTGGGACGCGGGCTACCCGGCGCTCATGGTGACGGACACGGCCTTTTTGCGGAATCCTCACTACCACCGCGCAAGCGACACGGCCGCGACGCTTGACTACGAGTTCATGACGCTGGTCACGGAGGCGACGGCAGGAGCGGTCGCGCGTCTGGTCGATGGCGGCTGACCTCCCGCCCGTCTCGCGGCGTCGCGCGCGCCGCCTCGCGGTACTCCTCGTAAGCGCCGTCCTGATCCTCGTCGCGGGCGGCGGGATCTGGTTCCTTCGATTTGCCGCTCGGGCACGCCGTGACCCCGCCTTCATCTATCGGGAGCCCGCGACGCTCGAAAAGCTGCTCAAGCGCGCCAATGAGGCCGAGCGCGGGGGGGACCGCACGACGGCGATCACTACGTATCGCTTCGTCATGACGGTGGGGCAGGGCGCGGGACCCGAGCTGACGCCGTACGTCGTCGCCGCTCGGGCGGGCCTCACCCGGCTAGGAGCCGCCGATACACCGCCAGGTCCTTCGCGCTGAAGCACACGAAGCGGACCAACTGGACGGAGGTGGGCCGCGCCAGCTCGCCGCGCACCGTCGCGACCGCGATCGCGGCGGCGTCGTCGAAGGGGTAGCGGTAGGCGCCGGTGCTGATGGATGGAAACGCGAGCGACTGGAGTGCGTGATCGGCGGCGAGCCGCAGCGAGCTCACGTAGCAGCGTCGTAACAGCTCGGGTTCACCGTGGCTGCCATCCCGCCACACCGGACCCACGGTGTGGATGACATGGCGCGCCGGCAGCCCGTACCCTCCGGTGATCCGCGCCTCGCCGGTGGGGCAACCGCCGATCCGGCGACACGCTTCCAGGAGTTCCGGCCCGGCGGCACGGTGGATGGCGCCATCGACGCCGCCGCCGCCCAACAGGGTGGTGTTCGCGGCGTTGACGATCGCATCCACTGCTTGCGCCGTGATGTCGCCTGGCACCGCTTCGAGCAAGCTCACGCGGACGAATGTAGCGCCCGCGCATCACGAGACATATGTTAGCGCGGGACCGCACCTATGCCCGGACGCGACCTGATCGAGCGGGTCCGCAAAGCCCTGGGCGACCGCTACACCGTCATCACACCGGTGGGTCGTGGGGGCAATGCGTCCATTTTCGCCGCCCGGGACGCGACGGGCGCGCAAGTCGCCATCAAGGTGCTGCACCCTGAGCTCGCGGTGTCGGTCGCCGCAGACCGGTTCCTGCGCGAAATCCGGTACGCGTCGCAGCTCGATCACCCCCACATCGCGCGCCTGCTCGATAGCGGCGAATCGGACTACCTCCTCTGGTACGTCATGCCGTACCTCGCCGGGGAAAGCTTGCGACAGACGCTGCGGCGTGAATCCCGGCTTGCCGTCTCTCGGGCAACCGAGATCGCCGTCCAGGTCCTCGATGCACTCGAGCACTCTCACGCCCACGGCATCGCCCATCGCGACATCAAGCCGGATAACATCCTGCTCACGCCCCAGGGGGCTGTCCTCGTCGATCTGGGCATCGCGCGGGCAATCGCGAGCTCGGGAGACGATCGCGTGACGCGCAGCGGCTTCGTGGTCGGCACGGAGGAATACATGAGCCCTGAGCAGGCGCGGGGGGCGCCCGACGTGGACGGTCGTACGGACCTCTACTCCCTCGGCGTCGTCCTGTTTGAATCTCTGGCAGGCCGGCCGCCGTTCGCCTCCGCCAGCGCGGCGGCGGTGCTCGACATGCACCAGCACCGTCCCCCTCCGGATCTTCACGGCGTGCACCGCAAGGTGCCGAAGGAGCTGGCCCACGTGGTCACGCGCGCGCTGGCGAAGCGGCGCGAGGACCGCTGGCAACGGGCCGCGGAGATGCGCGCCGCCCTCGCGCCGTTCCTCGACGCCGACTGACGCTGGTCCGCCCGCGGCTCGCTCACTACACTCAGCGGATGCGCTACGGTTGCGTGTGTATCCTCCTGCTGCTCGGCGCCTGCCAGCCCCGCGCGAGCCGCCTCCTGATGCTGGACCTGGCGCTCTCCGAGCCGGGGCTGCTCAGCGGCACCGCCCAGCCCTGGCGCGACGCCGGGTATAGGGTGGAATACCGGCGCTTCTATCCTCACCTCGTCCGGGCTGATCTCGACCGGTACGCCGTGCTCGTCTTTCTCCTGGGTCGGGAGCCCGAGGCTCCGTCCGATGCCCTTACCGCCGGAGACCTCGCTCTCTTGACCGAGTGGATGAGTCGAGGCGGCGCAGTGGTCCTGGGGTACGACGCCGACGGCGAAGGGTACCTGGACCGCTGGACGGCGAACCGCTGGCTCGAGTTCGAGGGCGCGGGAATCTCGATCGGTGACCGGCTGTTGGAAGACACGACCATGCGCGGTACGACGGCGAGGCGGCCGCAGCCGTGGGCGACATCCCGCAAACTGGGTGACGAGCCGCTCGGCTCGGTGTTCGATCCGTTTCCGCTCGACCGCAACCATGTCGTGTCGACGCGCGATTCGTCTCAGCTGCTCGCGATGACCTCACGACACGCGTTCGTGCGCGCTCCCGGTGCCCCGCCCGCGCCGCGGGGCGGCGCCGGCGTCGCCGCCGCGACGCGGATCGGTGACGGGCTCGTGGTCGTGATCAGTCGCCACGCCCTTGGCGCCCTCGGGCCGCAGCCCCGCCCAGGTCCGAGCGCGATGCTGTCGCCCGAGCCGCAGGCGCGCACGCGCGAGTTTCTCACCGCACTGGCGCGCTGGACTCGCCGCCCGGCGGAGTGGGCGCACGTTCCACCGGCGGCGCACGGCGTCCCGCTCGCGCTGGCCGAGGCGCCCACGCCGGTCGAACTGACGCCGCCCGCCATCGCGCCGCCACGCGGCGTGGACACCGTCTCCCTCCCCGTCGCCCCTGATCCCAAGCTGTATCGCGTGACGAGCATGCCGGAGTGGCTTCGCCAGTACGGGATGCGGGTGCTCTGGCTTCCCCTGTTCGGCACTCGGGACGGTCGGCGTGTGCCACGCTCGGCCGCCTCGCTCGACTCGCTCGTCGCGCTGCTCGATGCCGGCGCGTTCAATCTGTTCGCCGGCGACGCGGCGCCGGAGAGCATGGACTCGGCCCACGTCCGCTGGTACGAGTTCGACGCCACCCGGCGCGCCTGGGCCGAAGCGGTGAAGCGCCTCCAGCCCACCAGCGTCGCCTGGATCCCGATGCTCGAGTACGCCAACGCCCGCCACGCCACGGCCGATTCCTCCCGCGGCGCCCGTGGTGAAGCGCTCGGTACCCCCTGTGCCCTCGATTCGACGTTATGGACCGAGGGGCTGGCATCGGCCTACGCGGCGCTCGGGCGCCTCGCGGCCGACCAGCGCACCCTCGTCATCGCTCTCGGGCTCGATTTGAGCGGCACGCGCGGGTACACGATGGGCCAGGAGTTCTGCGATCTCGCATGGCGACGCGGACTGGCCGGCCTGAGCCGCGGCGGCGGCGGGTCGCGCGCGTGGGATACGCTCCCGTACGCCGCCCGCTATCCGGCGGTGCGCGACGCGGGACTGCTGGCCCGGTACTATCGGGCGCTCGAGGACGAGGTGACCGCGCGCGCCAGCGTGCTGCGCGATCGCGTGCTGAAGCAGCGGCGGGACCTTTACTTCGCGTTTCGGCTCGACCAGCCGCCCGGGGACTGGTTCACCGTTGGCCTGCTGCGTGGTTTCGGGCTGCCGGATCGGCCTACCCTGCTGTTCACGACGGAGCTCCAGGCGCGCGAGATCCTGGCCTTGTACCGGGCGCGGGGCATCAACCTGGCGCATGCCGGTGCCGTCGCGCCAGCCGTGCTGCGGGGCCGCGACTTGTCGGCGGTGCGGCGCCTGGTCTTTGGAGAGGGTGACGGCTTTTGGCTGTCGCCCGAGGAGCCTCCCGGCCCCGGTGCCGGATCGCGTCTGCCGCCTGACAGCCTGGGCCGCCTGCTGCGGCGCCTGGGGCGGTAGGCTTGCCCCGACCCTTCTCCAGCCGATAGGTTTCTGCCGGGTGGTGGTAGGGCGCGATGGTCGCGGCATGCCGGTTGGAACAGCGTGCCGAGGAAAGTCCGAGCTCCACAGGGCAGACTGCCAGGTAACGCCTGGGCGCCGTAAGGCGACGGAACGGGCCACAGAAAACAGACCGCCCTTTATCCAAAGGGTAAGGGTGAAACGGTGGGGTAAGAGCCCACCGCGCGTCTGGCAACAGGCGCGGCACGGTAACCCCCAGTCGGAGCAAGGCCAAGTAAGCAGCGAGACCCGGCCCGGGTCGCTCGAGCTGCGGGTAGGCCGCTTGAGGTGGCTGGCGACAGTCATCCCAGAGAGATGACCATCTGTTCGCTTCGGCGGACAAACAGAACTCGGCTTATGGCCCTACCGCCCACCTCCCGATGACCTCACCGTCGAAGCCCTATCCGGCACACTGGGAGAACGTGGCGGACCTGCGCGTATTTCGCACAACCGCGGAGGAATGGGAGAAGCTCATTGGATGGCGCGCCGATATGCGCAAGCGCGGCTGGAAGCTGCTGCGCGTGGCGAGCGAAGGGGTCGAAATGGTGGCCGTGTTCGGCCGTACCAAGAGCGACCGCGCGGTGACCCGTGGCGAGCTGGGGGACCGGGTGTGAGATACGGCTTGCGCACGCTGGGCGCCGCCTTCCTGGCCGCCTGCGCCGGGTCGGCTGGCGGCACGCCACAGGCCGCGGTCCCCAC
>DATEGE010000167.1:0-4713 GCA_035280265.1 Gemmatimonadales bacterium
GGAGGGCTCCCCAGGACTGGACCGCGGGCGGGCGCCTTCTCGCGCGACGCACCTTCGGGCGACGGCGTGGCTGGCGCGGGGGGCGGCGGCGGCAGCGGCGGCAGCGGCTTCCCCGCGATCACCAGCTCGACGTCATCACGGTCGAGCGTTTCGCGCTCGAGCAGCGCCGCGGCGAGTCGGTCCAGCGCGTCGCGCCGCTCGGTCAGCACCGTTTTGGCGCGCTCGAACGCATCGTTGAGGATGCGCTTCACCTCCGTGTCCACCAGCTCGGCGGTGCGCTCGGAGATCTCGCGACGCTGCACCACCTCGCGGCCGAGGAAGATCTCGGCTTCGCGGTCTCCCACGGCAATCGGGCCGATCGTGTCGCTCATGCCATACTGGGTGACCATGCGCCGCGCGATGTCGGTCGCCTGCTGGATGTCTTGCGCGGCGCCGGTCGTGACCTTGTCCGGTCCGAACACCAGCTCTTCGGCCACGCGGCCGCCGTACGCCATGGCGAGGCGCGCCTGGATCGACTGCTTCGTGTATTTGTGCAGCTCCTCCTCCGGCAGGTACGCCGTGATACCGAGCGCCCGGCCGCGCGGGATGATCGTCACCTTGTGCAGCGGATCGGAGCCGGGGAGGGTCAGCGACACGAGGGCGTGGCCGGCCTCGTGATAGGCGATCAGACGGCGCTCCTCGTCCGACAGGACCCGGCTGCGGCGCTCCAGGCCCAGCATGACCTTGTCCTTCGCGTCCTCGAGGTCCTGCATGTCCACCGCCGGCTTGTTGCGACGGGCGGCCAGCAGTGCAGCTTCGTTGACCACGTTCGCGAGCTCGGCGCCGGCGAGGCCAGGCGTGCCGCGGGCGATACGCTCGAGGTCGACGTTGCCGGCCAGCGGGATTTTGCGCGTGTGCACGCGGAGGATCTGCTCGCGCCCCTTCACGTCGGGCATGTCGACGACGATCTGCCGGTCGAACCTCCCGGGGCGCAGCAGCGCCGGGTCGAGGATGTCCGGCCGGTTGGTGGCGGCGAGCAGGATGACGCCATCGTTCGACTCGAAGCCGTCCATCTCCACCAGCAGCTGGTTGAGCGTCTGCTCGCGCTCGTCGTGCCCGCCGCCGAGCCCCGCGCCGCGGTGCCGCCCGACGGCGTCGATCTCGTCGATGAAGATGATGCACGGAGCGTGTGCCTTGCCCTGCTCGAACAAATCGCGGACGCGCGAGGCCCCGACGCCCACGAACATCTCGACGAAGTCCGAGCCCGACATCGAGAAGAACGGCCGTCCCGCCTCTCCCGCCACCGCTTTGGCGAGCAGCGTCTTCCCGGTCCCGGGCGGACCCACGAGCAAGGCCCCCTTGGGCAGCCGCCCGCCGAGGCGCTGGAACTTCTGGGGGTCCTTGAGGAAATCGATGATCTCCTCGAGCTCCTGCTTCGCCTCGTCCGCGCCGGCCACGTCCGCGAACGTCACCTTGGGCGTGTCGCCGGCCAGCAGCTTCGCCTTCGACTTGCCGAACGCGAAGGCGCGGTTCCCGCCCTGCTGCATCTGTCGCAGCATGAAGATCAACAGGCCGAAGATCAGGAGATACGGCAGGAAGCCGAAGAGGAAGACCCCGAACGACTGCTTCTCCTCTCGCGCGCGCACGTCGACGCCCTTCACGCGCAGCGTGCTCACCCATTGGTCGCTCGATTCGAACGGCAAGAGCATGGTGAAGTGCTCGGCCGTGCGCCGGCCCAGGGCGACCGGCGTCTTGAAGTCGCCCTTCAGCTGCTGCCGGTCGGTGATCTCCACCGACGCGATGTTGCCCTTATCCAGCTGCTCGGTGAACTGCGGGTTGTAGGAGATCTCCACCGCATCTTGCCGGCGGTCGGAGGCGAATTTCACGAGCGCGATCGATCCCACGATCAGGAGCGCCCAGAAGGAGAGCGTCCGGAGGGTCCGGGCCCACGAGAATTCGCGCGGCGGCGGGACGCGGTTGGCCATCAGGTCAGGCTCGCCACGTAGGGGAGGTGCCGGAAGTTCTCGGCGTGGTCCAGCCCGTACCCCACAAGGAACACGGGTGGCGCGTCGAACCCGACGAACGCCGGCTCGAGCTCGAGATGCTCGGCCAGATGCTTGTGGAGCAGCGCGCAAATCCCGAGACTCCGCGGCGCGCGCTCGCGCAGCAGCTTCACAAGCCGGTTCAGGGTCTTGCCCGTGTCCACGATGTCCTCCACCAACAAAATATGCTTACCCCGCAACTCCGTCTCTGGATCGTACAACAGGCGCACGTTGCCGCTCGACATCGTATCCGCGCCGTAGCTCGCCGCCACCAGGAAGTCGACCTGGAGCGGCCGCTCAATGCGCCGCACGAGATCGCTGAGGAAGATGAAGCTCCCCTTGAGGAGCCCGAGCACGAGGAGCACGCCGTCAGGATACGCGGCCGTGATCTCCTGCCCCAGCTCGCGCACCCGACGCGCGATCGTGCTCTCGTCGAACACGATCCGCTTGAGCTCACGCCCACCGGTCTGCTTGAGGCTCGCCGTGCCTGGTAACATCCACTCGCACCGCCGGGGTTCCGGGTCGCGGGAGGCCGGCAGTGCTCCGGCAGACTCCGGGGACCCACAAGATGGTCTCGCCGCGCGCGATCACGGGGTACCCCCCGCGGTCGCTCCGCGGCACGCGTGCTTCCATCAGCAGCCGCCGCACCGGTCGCCGCCCGACCCCGCCGAGCGGCACTAGCCGGTCTCCCACCCGCGGCGAGCGTACCTCCCACTGGCCGCGCGCGATCCAGGTCGTCCAATCGCTTCGCGGCAGCCGCTCCGGCGCCGTGGCGGGCGACCAGTCGACGAGGAAGTCCCCGAACACCGCGTGGCCGCGGATGGCGGTCGCCACGACTTGCTCAGCGGCGCACGTGATCGCACGCGCGACGCGGAGGCGACCGAAGGCGACTTCCGCCACCCATCCGCCACCCAGCGGCTCACGCCGACCGGAGGGACGGCCCGCCAGCTTCACCAGCCGCCGCGCCCGCCGGATGCCCATCACCAGCCCGAGGCGACGAGCAGCCGCCCGCAGCAGCGCCACCGACAATGCGTCATCATAGCGGGCCAATCCGCCCCGGGCAACGTCGAACCCGTCTGGTGTGAAGCGCAACTGCAGATCCGGTAAGTGCTCGAGCGCACGGTCCCACGCGCGGCGCTCCAACGCCGCCGCGCGGCCCGCCCGAAGCAGGTCGGGACCGAGCTGGTCTCCCAGGCGCTCGGCGACGAGCGGCAGCAAAACCGTGCGCACCCAGCTCCGCAGGTGTCCGGGATCCCGATTCGCGGGATCATCGTGGATCGGCAGGTCGCGCGACGCCGCATGGGCCGCGAGTTCGCGCTTCGCGAACGGGAGGAGCGGACGCACCAGGCCGCCGCGTCCGCGCGCGGGGATTCCCGCGAGGCCCGCCGGCGCGCTGCCACGGAGCAGCCGCAGCACGATCGTCTCCATCTGATCGTCGCGCTGATGCGCCGTCACGATGTAGCGCGCGCCTCGTCCCTGCTTGACATCGCGCAACCACGCGTACCGTGCGCGACGAGCGACGGTCTCGGTCGCGGCAGGGCCGAGGGCAAGCTCGCCCAGCTCGAAGGCTAGGCCGTACCGTTCAGTGAGTTCCCGAACCGACCGTCCGACCGTCCGACTGTCCGGCTGAATTCCATGATCCGCGTGCGCCACCACGAGCGTGAGACCGAGCTGTGG
The DNA here is from genome assembly GCA_035280265.1 of Gemmatimonadales bacterium. GTDB lineage: Bacteria > Gemmatimonadota > Gemmatimonadetes > Gemmatimonadales > GWC2-71-9 > AG41. Next base: position 3,699 of record DATEGE010000167.1, read on the forward strand.
GGCGAGCGGGTGCAGCAGATCCAGCAGGGCGACGGAATCGGGACCGCCCGACACCGCCACCACGGCGACGCCCGGCTCCGGGAAGAGCCGTGCTCGGGTGATGTGCCGCTCGAACCGGGCCGGCAGCGAGGTCATGCCATAGTATAATGGAACCATGCCGAGTCCTGGCCCCGACGCGGTTTACGAGCTGTTGCGCCACCTCACTTCACCGGTCGTGGCGATCACCTCGGAGCGCGACGGCAAGCGCAACGGCATGATATCCGACAGCGCCGTGCGTGCTTCGATCGCCCCGACTGTGCCACGCGTGTCGGTATACATCCACAAGTTCAACTACAGCCACGACCTGATCTTCGACACCGGCCGGTTCGTGTTGCACCTGCTGCGGGATGATCAATTCGACTTGATCCACCGGCTCGGCTTCGTGAGTGGGCGCTCCCGCGACAAGCTCGCCGGGGTGCCACATCACGTGGGCACGCTAGGGGCGCCCGTACTCGACGACTGCCATGCACACTTCGAGTGCCGGGTGGCGAATGTGATGGATACTGGAAGCTCCACGTGCTTTCTCGGCGACGTAGTGGCGGTGGGGCACGGAGGTACGGCGGACGGCGCTGCACGCTACACCGTGATGACCGCCGCGTACTTCCGCGCGCACATGCCGGCGGAATGGCGCGCCGAGTACGACCAGTTGCTCAAGACCGCGCAGGCCTACGCCGCCGAGCGGTCGCGGGACATTCGGCCGATAATCTGGAAAGGGCTCGGGGCAGAACGTTGAGAGGCGGTCGGACTCGACCCGCGGATTATGATGACGTGCCGAGCTCATTGCCGCGCAACGAAACTCACCTGCCGCCAAGCCGAAAGCGTCGCTGCGCCGTTGATGGGCTGGTTCGGGGTATCGCGCCCGCCGCGACGGAGGGGGGTCGCGGTGGGCCGGCTCATGGATGCTGCTGCTGGTAAGTCGTTGTCCTGCAAGTAGCGGCGGTCGGACTCGAACCGACGACCCGCGGATTATGATTCC
>DATEGE010000168.1:0-1603 GCA_035280265.1 Gemmatimonadales bacterium
CCCAGGACCTACGGATTAAAAGTCCGTTGCTCTACCACCTGAGCTACCGGGTCGGACGCGCGAAACCTCACACCCTGACTTGCGTTTCTCAAGCCAGACTCCTACCCTGTGCTCGCAACGGCCGGACTCCACCATGGCTCGTCTGTTCTGGCTGACGCTCATGGCCGCCTTCGTCGCCGCACTGTTCGCCGGAGCCTCGTGGATCGGCGCCTACGCGGCCGTCGGCACGCTCCTCGGCTCGCCCCCGCCCGAGATGGGAAGCCAGTCCACGCGGTTTCTCTGGGAGGGCGCGCCGAACCTGCCGGGTCACCCCCGAGTGTGGTACTTCGCGTTCGGGCCAACCCGGATTCCGGGTGCCACCTACGTGCGGATCTATGTCACCCCGCTCGGACAGGTGGTACAGACCGAGCCGGCGAACCTCGAAGCGCTCCTCAACGCATTTCGCCCGAACTAGCCATCGCGTGTGATTCAGCGCACGCACTTCTCGCCATCAGGACTTTTGGGGATTCTGTGGGTTTCCGTGCATCTCGGGGCCAACGCTCACGTTACGCGCGACAGCGATCTCGCCTCTTTAGGTCGTATGGCTCCCCGTGTGCTTCCGTTGCGCAGGCCGGCCGCCCACCGGACGCCCGACCGACGGCTGGTGGAGCAGATGACGAGCGGTGACGAGTCCGCTTTTCACGAACTGTTCGCCCGCTTTCGCGGCACCGTGTACGCCACGGCGTATGGCGCGCTGCGCGATCCCGAAGAGGTCGAGGCGACCGTCGCCGACGCGTTCCGGGAAGCGCGTCGCACCGCCGCCGAGTTCCTCACCTCGCAAAGCAGCGTCTCCGGGTGGTTGACGCACCTCACCCGGCTGTGCGTGGCCGCTCGCCTGCCCCGACTCTCCAGCTGACCGGCGCGCTCGACGCCGGCGGCCGGTTCACTTTCCATGCACCACCGGCGCGCCGCTCGCCAGCGCCGCGGTCAGGAACCGCAAGACCTCCCCGGCATACTCGTCCGGCGCCGCGCTGTACGTGGTATTGTGGCCCGCCCCGGGAATCACGAGCAGCGCCTTCTGCGGGCTCGCCGCGGCCTCGTACATCTCGCGCGCATCCTCCGGCGTGGCGATGCCGTCCTGCTGCCCAACGATGAACAGCACCGGTCGCACGCCGAGACGGGCGATCGCCGGCAGCGCGTCGGCGTCATGCGCGTCCATCCGTACCCCCGTGCGCACCCAGAACGCGTAATTGGCGAAGCCGCGGCCCCACGAGGAGTGCAACAGCCGATTCGCGACGCGCAGCGCGAGCTTTTCCGCGGCTGAGGCGTGGGCGTCCCGCCCCACGATCGCAGCGGCGCGCTCGAGCACCCGGTCCGCCGAGATGAAGGCCCCGTCGGCGATCACCGCGGCGATTTCCGATGAACGGGCGCCCGCCTGGAGTGCCGCCACGGCGCCCGACGAGTGCCCCAGCGCCACGAACGCCCCCGACGCGCCGCGGCCACGCGCGGCGTCCACCGCGCCCAGGATATCGAGCGCCTCGAGATACCCCGGCGTCATGTAGTGGCCCCCGCTTTCGCCGTGCGCCCGCAGATCGATCGGAAAGGCGTTGTAGCCGGCCGCGAC
>DATEGE010000169.1:0-10126 GCA_035280265.1 Gemmatimonadales bacterium
GCGGCGCCGAGGTACTGGCGCGCCACCTCGATCCCGATCCGCTCGACGCGATCGCTCGAGTCCCGGAGGCCCGCCGTGTCTACCAGGCGGAACGGAAACCCCTCCAGCACCGCGTGCGCTTCGATGGCATCGCGCGTCGTGCCCGGAACCTCGGTCACGATGGCGCGTTCCCTGCCGAGCAAGGCATTGAACAGCGAGGACTTGCCCGCGTTGGGACGACCGGCGATGACGAGCAGGGCGCCTTCGCGCAGTCGCTCCCCCTCGGGCGCGGTGGCGAGCAACTGCACGATCCCATCGCGCGCCGCGGCCCACACGCGCTCCACGCGCTCCGGCCGGACGGGGCCCTCGTCCTCCTCAGGAAAATCGATATCGTAGGCGATCAGCGCCTCGAGCTCGAGCAGATCGGCCCGCAACCGCTCGAGGCGGGTCGAGAGTCCACGGTCGAGCTGCTGCAGCGCGTGGCGGGCCTGGGCGGTTGAACCGGCATCGATCAGATCGCCGGTCGCCTCGGCCTGCAGCAGATCCAGCTTTCCGTTGAGCACGGCACGCCGGGTGAACTCGCCCGGTGCCGCCGGGCGCGCCCCCGCCGCGACGAGCGCCGCGACCGCCGCCGCCGGAGCCACAAGCCCGCCGTGCGTCGAGAGCTCGACGAGATCTTCGCCGGTGAAGGACCGAGGACCCGGGAAGCACGCGGCCAGCGCGTCGTCCAGGAGCGCACCGGACTCGGGGTGCACGACGCGGACGCGCCGCACGGTGCGGGGAGGATCGGGATGGAACGGCCGGAGCGCGCGTGCCGCGACGTCGAACGCCCCGCGCCCGGACAGTCGGATGAGCGCGATGGCGGACCGGCCGGGGGGAGTCGCCAGCGCAACAATCGGATCAGACAGCACCGCTCACCGCTTACCGCTCTCGGGTCTTATGTCTTGCGTCCCTGCTCCTGCATCCGCCGCTTCGCGATCATGTACTGCTGCGGGATGCTGCAGATGTTGCTCACGGCGTAGTAGAGGTTCAAGCCCGATGCGAACCGGAGGAACAACAGCGTCAAGAACGCCGGCATGAAGTACAGCATCGTCTTCGCCTGGGGGTTGGGCGGGACGCCCATCTGCCCCACCTTCGAGAGCACGTACATCGAGAGCCCCATAATGATGGGGATGATGTAGTACGGATCCGGGCGCGACAGGTCGGGGAGCCAGAGGAACGGCGTGCCGCGAAACTCGATGGTGTTCGCGAACACGAAGAAGAGCGCGAACAACACAGGCAATGGCAACAGCATCGGCAGGCAGCCCCCGAGCGGGCTGACGTTGTGCTCCTTGTAGAGCCGCATCATCTCGCGCTGCAACCGCTCCGGGTCGTTCTTGTAGCGGTCCTGCGCCTGCTTCAAGAGTGGCGCCACCGCTTGCATCCGAATGCTCGACTCCATGGCCCGCTGATTGAGAGGCCACAAGAGAGCGCGCACCAGGACTCCGAAGATGACGAGCACCCAGCCGTAGGCGAGATTCAACCGATCGTGCATCCAGATGAGGATGTTGACGACCAACACGGACACTGGCTGGATAATCGGGCGGAGAATCCCGCCGTACGGGTTGGCATCGTCCAAGTCGTGCCCGAGCCGCGCCAGGCGCCGGTACTCGAGGGGACCGACGTACAGGTCGTAGCGAAAATCGCCGGCGGGGGGCACGGGAAGCGTCAGCGCGACAGCGGTGCGCGTCGCGACGTCTGAGCGACCGAACAGCGAGGACGCCGTGACGGTTCGGGGGCCGCCCACGGCAATGCCGGCCCCGAAGCGCGGCGCGCCTTCCTCGAAGGCGAGCGCGGCGATGAAGAAGTACTTCGACTTCACGCCGGCCCACTCGAACGGCCCGTCCAGGATCTTGCGCTCTCCCGGCTTGAGCGATTGGAAGGCGGTGCTCTGGGTCCTGGCCGCTTTGGTCACCACCGCGTAATGATGGAAGTCGTCTAGTGTATCCGCTTCCACGGACTTGAGCCCGTCGCCCAGCCCCAGCAGCACCGTGGCGCCGGTCGGGCCGAATCCCTCCATCCGGCCGCGCACGCCGAAGCGGTACTCATCCGGCGTGAAGTGGTACTCGAGCGTCAGCCGTGCTCCGCTTCGCTCGCCGGTGAACGTCAGCGTCGCGCCTTGCGAACCGACGCTCACCTGCGCCGCGCTCGGCGTCAGGCTCCAGTCGCCGAACAGCGTGGTGTCGGCGCCGGCCGTGCGGGTATGCACCAGCAGCGCCTCACCGGGCGGCACGAGCTGAACCACGCCGCCGGCGTCCCCGGCCGCGAACGAGCGGTAGCCCGTGAGCTCGGCGCTCACGAGCACTCCACCGACGGTACTGAAGCCGAGGCGGTAGCGCGGCGAGGTGACCCAGACGGTCTCAGCTGCAGCGACGGACGGGCGGAGGGACGGTATGACGGAAGGTCGTGGCTGCGCGGCAGCGGGCGCCGGTGCGCGGGCGCCGGATGTCGTGTCACCTTCCGTCTTGCCGGCGTTCCGTTTGACCGACGACTTGGACGGAAACAGAATGGTCGGCAGCAGCCACACCAACAGCATCAGCGTGATGGCGAGAATGACGCGTCGTTCCACGACTATTCCTCAGGGTACTGGATCGAAGCCGCCGCGATGCAGCGGGTGGCAGCGAAGGACGCGCTTGACGCCTAACCAGGTGCCTCTCACGGCTCCGTAGCGTTCCACCGCTTCCAGCGTGTAGCGCGAGCACGACGGCACGAAGCGGCACTGCGTCCCGACCACATGCGACAACGTGAGCTGATAGCCGCGGATCAGCGCCATGACGGCGAGCCTCGGCCAGCGTCGGATATTCATGTGACGCGCGTGACGCCCTCCGTCAACTCGGCGCGGAGTGTCGCGAATGAGACGGCGTACGCAGCGCGCTTGGCGCGCACGACCAGGTCGACGGCGGGCAACGACGCGAGCTGGCGTCGGACAATCTCTTTGAGGCGTCGGCGCAACTGATTGCGGGCCACGGCGGTGTATTGGAAGCGAGGAACCACGATCGCGCTGCGTGGCAGTCCAGCCGGACTCGGACGCCAAGCCAGGTCGAGATGCGGCGTGTACAAGCGGCGACCCTGTTCCCAGCAGGCGCTGAGGTCCGCGCCCCGCGCCAGGCGCGCGCGACGCGGGAAGCGTTCTCCCGTTAGTGACTCCGGTGTTTGGACGGCAGGCGGACGGTGAGGCGCTTGCGCCCCTTCTTCCGTCGGCGAGACAGGACGGCGCGGCCCCACACATCTTTCATCCGCGCGCGAAACCCATGCTTGTTGATGCGCCGCCGATTGCGCGGACGATACGTCGGACCCATACATTCCTCTCGCGAGACCGCGAAACGTACACGGTCGCCGACGCGCCGGTCAAGGTTGACTTTTCCACATGCGCCGCGTAGTTTCGGGCCGCCCTTGCTGGACGTCCCACCTCTCGTCAATCGCGGATGGAGCAGTCGACGAAAGAAGCTTGGAAGCGCCTCCTCGACGAGGCGCGACAGGAACTCCCCGACGCCACGGTGCGGACCTGGCTCGAGCCCGCGATTCCGATTGCGCTCGATGATGGCCGCTTGATCGTCGGCGCCCCCGACCAATTCGCAGTCGAGTGGAACGAATCGAAGCACGCCGGCGTGTTGGCACGCGCCGCCGAGCGGGTCTTCGGGCGACCCACCGCCGTCGTGTTCCGCGTGCAGGAAGATCGCCAGCAACGGCCGCAGATGGACTTCTTCGTGGCGCCGCGCGAGCACGCGGGCGCCGACAGGGCCGGTGTGCTCACCACGCCGCTCAACGAGCGCTACACGTTTCAGACGTTCGTCATCGGAAAATCGAACGAGCTGGCCGCCGCGGCCGCCCACGCCGTGGCCGAAGCTCCCGGCAAGACCTACAACCCGCTCTTCATCTACGGCGCGACGGGGCTCGGCAAGACGCACCTGATGCAGGCGATCGCGCATGCGGTGCTGGTCAAGTACCCGACCACGCGCGCACATTACTTCGGCGCCGAGCAGTTCATCAACGAAGTGATCGAATCGATTCACGCCCGCACCATGTCGGAGTTCCGCCGGCGCTACCGCAACGATGTGGACCTGTTCCTCGTGGACGACGTGCATTTCCTCGAAGGCAAGGAGATGACCCAGGAGGAATTCTTCCACACGTTCAACGCCCTGTTCGAGGGGCACAAGCAGATCGTGCTCACCTCGGATCGTCCACCCAAGGAGATCCCAGGGCTCGAAGATCGGCTGATCTCGCGCTTCGAGTGGGGATTGGTCGCCGACATCGGGCATCCCGACCTCGAGCACCGCATCGCGATTCTCCGCAAGAAAGCCGAGCAGGATCACCTCGAGCTCACCATCCCGGACGACGTGCTCCGCTTCATCGCCGAGCACATCCGCTCGAGTGTGCGGGAGCTCGAGGGGTGCATCATCAAGCTCCTGCTGTTCGCTTCACTCAAGAACCGCGAGGTGACCATCGAGCTGGCGCGGGAAGCGCTGTCGGACAAGATCCGCCAGGGAGAAGAGGGGCCGAGCGGCGCCGGCCAGCCCACGCCGAGCATCGACCGCGTTCAGGAAGTGGTCGCCCGCCGCTGGGGCGTGACGCCGGAGGGCCTCCGGTCCAAAGCGCGCACCAAGACCCTCACGATCCCGCGACAGGTCGCCATGTACCTGGCGCGCGACATGCTCGGCATGCAACTCGTCGAGATCGGGCAGGCGTTCGGCGGGCGCGATCACTCGACCGTGATCCACTCGGTGGATAAGGTCGAGCGGCAGATGATGCGGGACCGGACGTTCAAGGAGCGCGTCGAAATGGCGCGCCAGGAGTTGTCCGCACTGTAGCCCACATGCGGGGATGGGTGGTGTGGGCAGTTGTGGGTACGACCGCGACGTGTGGGGAACGCCCGCGATACCAACAGTCCCAACAGTCGGGTCACATGACGCGGGATGCGGGTCTTACTCGCGAGGCACGAGTTAGGCGAACCACCAACATTTCCCAGCTGCCTACTACTTCTACTAGTAGTACTACTCTAGTACAGTAGTAGGTATTGAATCCACAAAATAAACGGCGATACGACGGATGAAGTTCACGATCACGCAACAGCAGCTGCAGGAAGGGTTGAGCGCGGTGGCGGCGGCGATCCCCGCGAAGACCACCCTGCCCGTGCTTGCCAACGTACTGGTCGAAGCGGGCAAAGAAGGCCTGCGCCTCTCGGGCACCGACCTGGATATTGCCGTGAGCACTACGGTGCCGGCTGAAGTGGACGCGGACGGCGCGGTGACGCTCCCGGCGAAGAAGCTCGTGGACATCGCTCGCGAGCTCCCGTCCGGCCCGGTCCGCTTCACGGCCGTCGGAGAGTCGCGGGTCGGGATCGAGTGTGGCCGCTCGAAGTTCAAGCTGCTGGGACTGCCCCGCGAGGAGTTCCCGTCGTTCCCCGCGGTGAAGTTCGACGGGGCGTGGAAGGCCGCGGCAGGCGTGGTGCACAAGCTCGTGGGACATGTCGCTTTTGCGGCATCGACCGAGGAGAGCCGCCCGATCCTGAACGGGGTCCTGTGGGAGCTGCGTCCCGAGCACATGCGCATGGTGGCGACCAACGGCCATCGGCTCGCCAAGATGGACGTGCCCGCGAAAGGCGGCTCCACCGCCGATCTGATCGTCCCCCCGAAGGCGCTCGAGCAGATCCGCCGCCTGTTCGGCGCCGAGGAAGCGCTCGACATCGCGCGCAGCGATAACCACATCGGGTTCCGCGCCGGCGGCACGCTGGTCTTCTCGCGGCTGATCGAAGGACCGTATCCCAATTACGAGCAAGTCATCCCGCGCGAGAACGACAAGTTCGCCACGGTCGACAAGGCCGCCATGGCAGGCGCGTTGCGCCGCATGAGCGTGGTCGCGAGCGACCAGACCCACCGCATCCGGCTGGCCTTCGCGGGGGGCGCCGTGAAATTCTCCGTGCAAACGCCGGACTTGGGCGAAGCCCAGGACGAGCTGGCCGTCACCTACGAAGGCGAGCCCCTCGAGATCGGATTCAACGCGACGTACCTGCTCGAAATCCTCAAGTACATGCCCACCGACGAGGTGCGGTTCACCTTCAAGGCGCCCGAGCGCGCGGCCACCGTGGAGCCCGTAGGGTGGGATGATCCGGCGAGCTACATGGCGCTGGTCATGCCGCTGAGACTCGTCGACTAACTAGACGCACAGACGCAACAGACGCGCAGGGGTGAACAGATGCTGGTGATCAGGGAAGACTATCCCTGGCACTGTCCGCTGTTCTCCCCTGTGTGTCTGTGCGTCTAGCCGTGAGACTGTCCTGCGTCGTGTCCTCTGGAATCGGCGCGCCGATCGTCAGCGAATCCACCTCCGGCGGAATCGCGGGTGTCGGCATCGACAGCGAATCGGTTTCCTCCTCGGGTGGGATACTCACCTCGACTCCACGGTATCGCGCCAGGATGAGGTCGCGCCGCGCCAGCGTGCGCTCGGGCCGGAAGGTGGGGTTCGACGTGCGCGGGTGGGGCAGCGTGGCGGCGAGCTCCGCCCCCTGCTCCACGGTGAGGTGGGAGGGCGGCACGCCAAAGTAGGCGCGGCTCGCGGCGTCGACGCCCCAGATCCCAGGGCCCCACTCGGCGGTGCTCAAGTACAGCTCGAGGATCCGGTCCTTCGAGAGGACCAGCTCCAGATGTAAGGCGGTCATGGCCTCTTTCAGCTTCCGCAGCGGGCTGCGCGAACTCGAGAGGTACAGATTCTTGGCGAGCTGCTGCGTGATCGTGCTGGCCCCACGCAACCGGTCGCGATGCCGGCGCAGAGCGTCCACCGCCGACCGGACGCCGTGCACGTCGCCGATGCCGAGCGCATCGGCGATCTCCGTGGGATCGATCCCGTGGTGGGTCCGGAACCGTGAATCCTCGCCGATGATGACCATGCGTTGGAGCATGGGCGAGATTTCGACCAGGGGAGCTGGACGGAACGATGGAACGACGGAACGGGTGTAGGCCATCCCCCTTCCGTCGTTCCGTCCTTCCGTCGCCTCTCGCATCATCGCAGTCTCTCGAGGCCAATGACTGCGCCACCAAATGGGCGGCGGCCAGACCGCGAACAGCCATGCGAGCGCGGCGCCAACTATCCCTAGCGCCACACGGCCCACGTTCCTAGGTTTCGCGTCCGCCATGTCGCTCGACCTCGACGCGCTTCGTCGCCGTCTCCAAAAGGCCCTCGGAAACGAATTTAGCGTCGGAGACCTGCTCGGTGAGGGCGGGTTCGCGGCGGTGTTCCGGGTACGCGAGAAGGCGGCTGGGCGGGACGTTGCCGTCAAGGTTCTGGACCTGGGCCAGACTCCCTCACCCGCGCTCGCCGACCGATTCGTGCGCGAGGCGCGCACCAGCGCGCACCTCGAGCATCCCCACATCGTGCCGATCTACAAGGTCGGCGGCTACAAGAACCAAGTGCTGTACATCGTGATGCGCTGCGTCGACGGGCCGTCGCTGCGCCGCCTGCTGGAGCAGCAGCAACGCCTCACGGTGCGCGACGCCGCCCGCATCGCGCGACAGGTCGCGGACGCGCTCGGCCACGCGCATCAACAGGGCATCGTCCATCGGGACGTGAAGCCCGATAACATCCTGCTCGACGGCGCAGGCCACGTGCTGGTGACCGACTTCGGGATCGCGAAGGCGGCGCAGGCCGCTTCCGTCAGCCAGCTCACCACGGAAGGCATGGTGGTCGGGACGCCGCACTACATGAGCCCCGAGCAGGCCACCGGCGAGCAGGTGGACGCGCGGTCCGACATCTACTCCCTGGGCGTCGTGCTGTATCAAATGCTCGCCGGCGTCCCGCCGTTCGACGGCGATTCCGCGCAATCGATCCTCATGAAGCAGGCGACCGCCGAGGCCGTTCCGATTCGCCGGCTGCGCGGCGATGTGCCGGTCGCGCTCGCCGGCATCGTCGATCGAACGCTGGCGAAGGATCCCAACGACCGGTTCCAGACCGCGGAGCAACTGAGCCGCGCGCTGGTGGAAGCACTTCCCGCGGCGGCGCGGGATGGCGTGCGTGTCGGCCTGGGACCGGGTCGGGCGGGCTGCCTCGCGCTCGCGGCGCTCACCGCGGCGGCCGTGCTGCTCGTGTCGCTGTTCTCGCGACCGCCCCGGGTGTCGGTGAGTGCGCCGCTGCCCGACAGTCTGGCCCGAGCGCTGCGCCGCGGGGTGGGTCCGAGCGACGCGGGGCTCTACGTGTTCGGACCGCGTGGTCGGGACGACACGACGCTGCTGGCGGTGACGCGTCGCCGCGTCGTGGTGCTCACCCCGCACGGGGTCCGAGCATATCCTCGCGACGGAGTGCGGGCGCGGTTCGGCGCGGTGCTACACGGCGGCCTCGCCCTCCGTTTGACGCTCACGCTGCCCGCGACCGTCTCGGACACCGTATTCACCCAGTTGTCGTTCCGGGACGTATACGAACTGGCGCCGCGGCTCGGCAAGCTGGTCGGGCGGGCGACGGGAAGTGGCGCTCGCTAGCGGGAGAGACGACGCGTCGAGACGCCGTACAGGGAGAATGTGTCCAAGCGGTGGAGGTCGCCAGGCGTCAGCGCGATCGCGCCTGCGACGTCGGCGCCGCCGAGCGCGATCCCAAAGGCGAAGCCGGCGCGGTGCAACGAGCGATCGGTTTCGAGACGGGCAACGAGTCCAATGGGAAGCCGCGCCGTCGAGCGCAGGCCGGCCCGCGCGGCGAACGCGTAGCCCTGCACGCCGTCCGTCGTCAACCGGCTCAGGCCCGATAACGCCAGCCGCCCTCCCGACAAGCCGAGTGTGGCACTCGGCACGTAGGTGACTCGCAGCGTCGAGTCACGCACCCGTGGCTGCCCGATCGCCTGAATCACGCCGCCCAGCGTGAGCGCCGGCGTCCACTCGTACAGCGCTCCCAGATCCCAGCCGGAGCTCGAAGTGCCGCCGCGGTACAGCGACACGGCCGCGCCGGCTGCGAGCTTGGCGTGCCCCGCCGCAACCCCGATCCGATACGTGCCGCCGCGCACGCCGCCGTCGAAGATGTCTCGCTGATAGCCGAACGAAAGTCCACGGGAATTGAAGCCGGCGCTCACTTGGCGGAGACGGCCTTTGGCTCCCGGCTCGCCGACGGTAAAGTCGAGATGTACCGATGCCTGCTCGAAGCGGCCCAGTCCCGCGGGGTTCACCCACAGGGCGCGCGCATCGCTGACCTCAGTCGGATGGAGATATCGGGCGGCGAGATTCGGTACGACCTGGGCGGGAGCCGCCACGGCGAGCAGACACCACAGTCCCAACGGCCCGCCCGACCGGGTAACCCCACAACCGACGGGCACTACGGCAACACCGTGACGCTAATGCGGGTCACCTGCACCACGGGCACGGCGACGCCCTGAACCGGCAGGCGCACCGTCAGCGTGGTGGAGTCTTGCCAGTCGCCGCCGAGGTAGCGGCCGTCGGCAGCGATGTATGACACTCCGCTGCCGCTCCCAGCACCCGAGAGCTCGAACGGCTGCCCGGCGTTCTTGCCGCCTCCCGTGACACGATACGTCTGGGTACCCGAGACCCGCACGCTCCGAGCGCCGAGGTAGTCCTCCCACGGAGCCGCGGTCGCTATCACGACGGCGTGGCGCGACACCTCGGAGCCGCTCCCCCTCTGGGTCGTCTCCACCGTGTCCGTCCATGCTGTGCCTGGTTTCAGCCCGTCGCTCGGCAACCGCGGTAAGAAGTCGCGAAAGTTCCCGAGCAGCTGGACCACCGACTGGGCGAGCGCGCTGTCCGATGCCACGGAGTTCAGGAAGTCACCTCGTGGCGCCACGCGGCCCGCGAACACCAGTTTGCGCACCTTGCCCACGTTCTCCACAATCGGCGCCGGAGTCCCTGAATCTGCGACGATCGAGTCGACCACGAAGGTCGCCGGGTACCCGACGCTGTCGGACGGCCCCGTGATCGCCGCCGTGACGAAAATCCGGGCCCCGACATTCTGCGCCTGGGTCTGCTCTCCGAGAGCCTGTTGAATGTGGAGCTGCCGGTGCACCACGTAGCGCACGGCGCTGGGCCCGTACCGGACGACGTCCGGATGCCGCGAGGTGAGGGGAACGGCGCCGCCCGACGGAGCGGCTTGGGCTGAGCTCCCCGCGGTCGGGGTCGCCGGGGCG
>DATEGE010000170.1:0-2536 GCA_035280265.1 Gemmatimonadales bacterium
CAACGCGCAGCACGCGATGCAGGCGAAGCACGAGTTCGGCGCCGATATCGCCGCGGCCTACGCGCATCAGTCGCTCGGCGGCGTCAGCGTCAACCAGTTCATTGCGGGGACCCCGGTCGACTTGAGGATCGGGTTCATGGCGGGCGACAAGCTCGTGGTCGAGCCGCGATTCTTCTTCCGGTATGCCAGCAAGGGCGGCTTCAACACGAGCACCGGGTCTAGCGAGGCGGCATATCTGTTCACGCCGGACGTCAACTTCCTCGTCGCGTTCCAGGACAATAGGAAAGGGCCCTACGTGACGGTTGGTGTCGGCGCGGACCTCGAGAAACTCACTCAAACGACCACGGGGCAGCTCACGATCAACGGCGGCGTGGGGATACGGGTGCCATATGAGTCCGGGGCGATTCGGCCGGAGGCCTTCGGCCGCTACACCTTCAAGAACGAACCCAACGGCGTCCCGAGCACGCTGGAGATCGGCGTTCGGATCGGCCTCTCGCTTTGGCACTGACGGAGGGTCATGATGGGAGGGAAGAGTGGTTGACGGCGGGTGGCTGACGCTACTGAAACGAGGCGTAACCATCGACTCGCGAATGTGTTGACACGCGGTTGAGTTGTCTGCCTAATAGTATCAATCCGAAACGCCGCGAGCCGTCCGTTGGCGCCACATCTGCACCTCCTCACGCTGGGCGCGCCTCTGCTCCTGACCGAAGCCGGTGAGCAGATCCGCTTCCGCACGCGCAAGCATTTCGCCCTGCTGATCCGCCTCACCGTGGAGACGGGCCGCAAGCTCACCCGAGATTACTTGATGGACCTGCTGTGGCCCAACGTCCCCGCGTCGCGGGCGCGGCATTCCCTTGCGCAAGCGCTGAGCGTGCTCCGGGAGAAGGTCGGGCGCGAGCGGCTGATCGTGCAGCGGACCTCCATCGCGCTTGCCCCGGGCGCCGTCGCCGCCGACGTGTTGAAGTTGGAGAGCTGCGAGACCGAAGTGCGCGGCCCGTTCCTCGAGGGATTCGATGTGCCCGGTGCGGTGCGATTTGAGCAGTGGAAGGACGAGTGGCGCGCGAAGCTGATGCCCCGCATCCGCGACTGCCTCGTGAAGCAGATGGACGCGGGGCGTCGCATCGGAAACTTCGAGGCGGTGGAAGAGCACGCGCACATCCTGCTCGAGCTCGACCCGTTGTGCGAAGATGGCGTGCGCGGCGTGATGGAGGCGCGCGCCTGGGTGGGCGACCGTACCAACGCCCTCAAGGCGTACGGCCGGTTCGCCGCGCGTCTCGCCGAGGAGCTCGGAGCGAAACCCAGCCCGGACCTCGCCCGCGTCGCGGACCTGCTGCGCGAGGGCCGGCGTGCGACGTCCCGCGAGCCGACCACCGGCCACGTGTCCGAGCGGCAGGAGCGGCGGTTCGAGGCCGAGACGCTGATTGGTCGGGAGCGGGAGTTTGCGCGCTTGTACGATGCCTGGCTCGAGGTGCGACGGCGGGAGCCGCGGATCGTGGTCCTGCTGGGCGACCCGGGCGTGGGGAAGACCACCCTGGCGAACGCGTTTGTCTCGAGTTGTCAGATGGAGGGGGCGGCGATCGCGCGGGCGCAAGCGTACGACGCGGAGCGAGAGCTACCGTTCGGCGTGCTCGCTGAGCTGATCAAGCAGCTTACGCTCCAGCGAGCGATTGGCGGCGCCGACCCGGAAGCGCTCAGCGAGCTGACCCGTGTCTCACCCGAGATCTTCACGGTGTTTCCCGGCGTGCCGAAGCCGGTCGAGTGGTCGGCGGAGGTCGTCCCGCTCCGCCTGGCCGACGCTTTCTTGAAGGCGGTCGAAGCCGCCGCGGAAGAGAGCCCGCTCGTCCTCGTGGTGGACGACATCCACGCCGCGGACAACGCGACTGTGGCGATTCTCCACGGCGTCGCTCGCAAGCTGCCGCGCGCGCGCCTGCTCATGATCCTCACGGCGCGCGCGAGCGAGCTGCGCATGGCGGAAAGCTCGAGCGCGCTAGCGACGGACGCAGCGATCGAGGCACTCCGCACGTTGGTGCTCGAGCCATTGCCACCGCCGGCAGCGGAGCGTCTCGTAACCGTGCGCGTAACGAAAGCCGAAGCGCGCGTCGAGGATGTTCCGGTCGCGCGCATCATCCAGGCGGGTAACGGGAATCCCCTGGCGTTGGAGCTGCTGACGAAGGAATGGATCGCGCACGGGTCGAGCTCGTTGCTCTCGGATTTGGACGCCCTCAACACGCAGCCTGTCGCGAATCTCGGGATTCCGCGGGCCATCGGGGCGGTGTTCGAGCGGCAGATTCGACGGCTCGACGCGCCGACGCGAGCTGCGCTCGATCTCGCGGCCGTGCTGGGGCGTCGCCTGGCGGATCTGCCCCTTTACGAGGTGGTCGAGCTGTCGCCTGCCCTGGCCGGGGAGGCGTTGTCGCGACTGCGGGAAGAGGGTCTGCTACGCGAGGTACAGGGAGGACTCGAGTTTCGGAACGAGCTGATCCGGGCGCAGGCGTACTACGCGGTGGCGGGGCCGGCGAGGCAGTATTTGCATCGA
>DATEGE010000171.1:0-5590 GCA_035280265.1 Gemmatimonadales bacterium
GGCGACCTTCGTCAATAAGAGGTACGAGACCGCTGCTTTGCGCTTCACCATTTCGTCGAGCACTGGAGAGACGACCTTGGCGAGGGCAGAGTCATATGCTTTCTCCTGGCCCGGCCGGACCTGATAGTAATTGACATGATACAAGTGGCCGGGCGTCCCTTGAGCGGCAATCGGCGTGGCAAGCGCGAAGAACAGACCGACCAGAAGGGTGTGGGACGTTGGCAGACGGTCGTGTGAGGACATGTTCGCCTCGCTCGAAGGGGAGATCCATGTTTCGCCTTTGCCGCCGTCGCTTCGTGACAGGTACGTGACAGGTCGTCGCGTAAGTCTATGGGCCGACTCGGAATCGAACCGAGAACCTACTGATTAAGAGTCAGTTGCTCTGCCAATTGAGCTATCGGCCCTCAACTACAAGCGACGTCACGAAACAACGTCTCGAAAAAACGTCACGGAAGGGCGTCACGGAGGACCGTACGCGCGCGGGACGACTCGCCTGACGTCTCCCCGCGACGTCCTTCCGTGACGTGTCTCCGCGACGCACCTCCGTGACGCCTCTAGCTTCTGCCCCCAAGGAGAATCGAACTCCTGTTCCCACCTTGAAAGAGTGGTGTCCTGACCGTTAGACGATGGGGGCGAACCGTCGCATAGCGGTAACGGGATTCGAACCCGTGTTTGAGCCTTGAGAGGGCTCCGTCCTAGTCCCCTAGACGATACCGCCACGGCGGGGGTGAATATCACCAGCCGCCCGCACGGCACGCAACCCGAAAGGTTGACCTTCGCGCCGTTCCGCGTACCCTTTAATGCCTGCCGCCGCCCCGCCGCCCCGCCGCCCCGCCGCCGCGGCGCGGCACGCGTCCGCCGAACCCCGGACCCCGAGGAGCCCCCGAATCGTGCCGCGAGTCGCCGGTAAACAATCCCAGGCCTACGACATGCTCTGGAAGATCGTCTCCAAGGGGCTCCCCGAAGTGCCGATCATCGGCGCCGCGCTGCTCTACACCAGCTCGCGGTCGCTCCAGAGCCTGCTCGCTCCGCTGGCGCCGTTCTATCCCTACGCGGTGTTCGGAGCGGGCGTGCTGATCGGCTGGCGGTTCCACCGCAGTCGGTTGCTGTTCGCGCTGCTGCTGCTCGCCATCGCCGATCGCACGCTGCTCCATTTCGCGACCACGCGCGCCCTCGCCCAAGACCGCGTGGTGTTCCAGGCGATCGGCGTCTTGCTGCCGCTCAATCTCGCCGCCCTGCCGCTGACGGCCGAGCGGGGGTTCATCACGCCGCCGGGGCTGGCCCGCCTCGCCGTCATTCTCGGACAGCTGGCGCTCGTAACCGTCCTGGACCGCGAGGCGCCGGGCGCGACCGCGGCGGTGCTGCACGCGCAGCTGTTGCCGCAGTGGTTGTTCGGCTGGACCAGGCTGGCCGATCCCGCGCTGCTGGCGTTCATCGTGGCGGGCGGCCTCGTGGTCGCGCTTCAGATGATGGCCCCGACGCCGACGGGGCGCTCCTTCGCCTGGGCCCTCGTGCCCACGTTCCTGGGCCTCTCGGCGATCCGCCCCGGCAATCCGGGATTCAGTTCCTTCTACCTCGCCACGGCCGCGCTCATTCTGATCTGGGCCGTCGTCGAGGCCTCCTACCACATGGCCTACCAGGATGGCCTCACGGGCCTGCCCGCTCGGCGGGCCTTGAACGAGGCGTTGCTGCGGCTCGGTGGCATGTACACCGTCGCGATGATCGACGTGGACCACTTCAAACGCATCAACGATCGGCACGGCCACGACGTGGGTGACCAGGTGCTGAAAATGGTGGCCGCGAAGCTGGCGCAGGTGCAGGGCGGCGGGAAGGCCTACCGCTACGGCGGTGAGGAGTTCGCCGTCATCTTCGGGGGCCGGGGCGCCGAAGAGTGCCTCCCCGACGTCGACACGCTGCGGCAGACCATCGAAGACACGCGCTTCATCCTGCGTGCCCGGTTCCGGTCCAAGAAGAAGAAGGAGAAGGTGCTGGCGACGAAAGGCCCCGGCGAGCGCGTGCCCGTCACGGTCAGCATCGGGGTCGCCGAGCGGACCGACCGACACACCAATGGGGATCAGGTGGTCAAAGCCGCCGACCGTGCCTTGTATCGCGCCAAGGAGGGCGGCCGGAATCAGGTCAAGAGGTGAGCATCCGCTCCACGTGCGGTTTTTCCACCCACCGGTAAAACGCGAGAATGGCGGCCTGGTCGATGGCGGAGGCGATCAGCCCGGGCAGGGATCCCGTCGCGAGCGCCAGGCCGTAAGTGGGAAGGTAGCCCACCGAGTACATCGGGTTCTTGAGAAACGGATAAGGTCCGGCGTGCGCCGGCACCGGCCGCTCGACGGGGACGAAGAAGTCCCGCCAATAGTACGCGCCGGTGCCCAGCGTGGCCGTGGCCCATGCCTTGACCGCGATGCCGACGACCACCAGCACCGCTCCCACGGCGATGGTGAGGCCCTGCGGCAGCGCGAGTGGCAAGGTGTGTCGCGTGACCACACACAGCACGACGAAGCTCACGGCGTCGTTGAGCATGAGCGTCGCCGCCACGCGGCGGAAGCGCCGGAACGCCTGCTCCGGCCCGTGGCGCTCCGTGAGGTAGGCGCTCCGGTCTTGGCGCGAGAGCGTGAGCCCGATGTAACACACGTACGCGAGCCGACTCGCGAAATGGTAGGCGAGAGCGATCAAAGCGGCCGTTATCGCAGCTGGTCCTTGACGGGCAGCGTCCGGATCCGCTTACCGGTCGCCGCAAAGATCGCGTTCGTCACGGCGGGCATGACCGCCGACGTGCCCGGCTCACCGATGCCGCCAGGCGGCTCGGTGCTCTCGACCAGGTGCACCTCGACCGTGGGCGCCTCGCTCATGCGGAGCATGCGATAGTCGTAAAAGTTGTGCTGCTCCACCCGGCCGTTCTTGATCGTGATCTCGCCCCACAGCGCCCCCGTGATCCCGAAGACGATCCCGCTCTCCATCTGCGCCTTCACGATGTCGGGGTTCACGATGGTGCCGCAATCCACGGCGCACACCACGCGCGGCACGCGCACCTCGCCTTGCGGCGACACCACCACCTCCGCCACCTGGGCGATGTAGCTGCCGAAGGCGTGTAGCAGCGCGATGCCGCGACCGGCGCGACCCCGTCCCGATGACAGGGGTTGCCCCCAGCCCCCTCGCTGGGCGGCGAGCTCGAGCACGGCCTTGGCACGAGGCGAGCGATCGAGCAACGCCCGCCGATACTCGAACGGGTCGTGTTGGGAAGCGGCGGCCAGCTCGTCGATGAAGCTCTCGACCACGAAGACGTTGTGCGTGGGCCCCACGCCCCTCCAGAAGGCGGTCGGGATGCTGGGCGGCTCCGTGCGCACGTACTCCACGCGGATGTTGGGAATCGTGTAGGGAGGCTCCGCCGCGCCGTCCACCGCGTCGAGATCGAGGTGCTTGATCATCGCTCCGAGCCGGTGCATGCCCCCGGCCTTGATGACCCGCAACGTTTTGGGAAACAGCTCGCTGATGACGCGTGCTTCGATCGATGAGCCAGCGATGCGGTGCGACCACGCCACCGGTCGGCCCTGCCCGTCGAGACCGGCGGCGATGCGATCGCAGTAGTACGGACGGTACATGTCGTGCTGGATGTCTTCCTCACGGCTCCACCAGACCTGCACCGGCCCCGAGACCTGCTTGGCGATCTGGACGGCACGCACGATGAAGTCGACCTCGAGGCGCCGGCCGAAGCCGCCGCCCAACAGGTGGTTGTGCACGGCGACCCTGGCCTTCGGCAATCCGGTCTCCTTCGCCGCCGCGGTCTGCGTGAAGGTGGGGACCTGGGTGCCCACCCAGAGGTCGCAGCCGTCAGGCCGCACGTGCACCGTGCAGTTCACCGGCTCCATGGTCGCGTGCGCGAGGAACGGCACCTGGTAGACGGCCTCGACGCGCCGGCTCGCGCCCTTCATCGCCGCCGCGACGTCGCCGTCGGACCGTCCCACGACGCCCTTCTCTGCCAGCGCGGATACGAGCTGCTGCACGATGTCCGCGGTGGAAAGCCGCGCGTTCGGCCCCTCGTCCCACCGCACGTCGAGCGCCGCCAGGCCCTGCTTCGCGGCCCAGGTGGTATCGGCGACCACGGCGACGGCATCGTCGAGCCGCACCACCTGCCGCACGCCGACGATCGTCTTCGCCTTGGCGTCGTCCAGCGACGCGACTTTTCCGCCGAACACCGGGCAGGCCGCCACGGCGGCGAACTTCATGCCGGGGAGGCGCTCGTCGATCCCGAACACCGCGCTGCCGTCGACCTTCTCAGGCGTGTCGAGCCGTTTCGCGGGCGTGCCGATCAGTCGAAAGTCCTTCGGGGCCTTGAGGGCGACCCTGCCCGGTACCGACAACCGGGCCGCGGCGTCCACGAGGGCGCCGTAGCCGAGACTCCGACCGGTCGGCACGTGTGAGACCGCGCCGCGCTCCGCCCTGCAGGTGCTCGGATCCACCTTCCACGTTTGCGCCGCCGCTGAGAGGAGCATGGTCCGGGCGGCGGCTCCCGCGCGGCGCAGCGGCTCCCAGTTGCCGCGCACCGACGTCGAGCCGCCCGTCTCCTGGACTCCGAACATCGGTTCCGCGTAGCGCGCGTCATCGGGAGGCGCGTGCTCCAGCCGGACCTGGTCGAGCCCCACTCCCAGCTCCTCGGCCAGGAGCATCGGCATCGCGGTGTACGTGCCCTGCCCCATTTCGACCTTGTGCATGGTCAGCGTCACCGTGCCATCACGATCGATCCGGATGAAGGCGTTGGGCGCGAACGCGCGATCCTGTGGGAGCCTGAACCGGAGCAGCAGGCCACCGCCGAGGGCGGCGCCGGTCTCGAGAAACGTGCGGCGGGAAATTCGTGGCACGGACCGAAGCTAACCCGCGGGGAGGTTGGTGTCGACCTGACCGCCGCCTTGACGTGCGTGGCGGAAAGGAGCCAATTAGGGCGCATGTCGAAGTCCATGCGCACCGCGGCGAGCCTCACCGTCGCCTGCCTGCTGGCCGCGTCGGTCGCCGCTCAGGGCAACGCGCCACCGTTCGGCGTCGCGACGGGACCGGCCATGCCGGTCGGCTCCTACCATTCGGCCAACGGGGGTGAGGGCTTCAATTCCGCGTGGCAACTGATGGCGCTCGTGGCTTTCAAACCAGCTGCCATTCCTCTTGGCGTCCGTATCGACGTGTCATACGGCTCACACGCCGGGAACGATCAGCTGAACGGCGACCTCACGAGCGCGCTCGGCCAACCGGCGCGCGAACAGGCGAAGCTGCTCGGCGGCAACGTAGATCTGACCTATCCAGCCACGTCGGTCGCGCGCCTGCAGCCCTACGTGCTGGGCGGGATCGGCGTGTATCACACCACCATCACCGTCACGGTGGGCGACTCCACGCCCAGCGACGCGGCGACCAAGCTCGCATGGAATTTCGGCGGCGGGATCAGCTACGGGGGAGCGGGACGCCCGTTCGCGGTGTTCCTGGAAGTCCGCTACATCAGCGTCGGCGCGGTGTCGGGGTTTCCTCGCCGACGCCCGTTCGCGGTGTTCCTGGAAGTCCGCTACATCAGCGTCGGCGCGGTGTCGGGGTTTCCTCG